>CANGFJ010000135.1 GCA_947453065.1 Pseudomonadota bacterium | reverse complement strand
TGTTCCGTATATTTCTTGTCCAGCACCTGCACGCTGCGCTGGCTGTGCCCGCCACTCAGCACTTGCACGTCGACGGTCACCTTGCCGGGCTTGGTCGCCAGCGGCAGTCCCAGCACCGCGATCCACTGCGTCCCGTCGGCAATGGTCAGCACCCGTTTGCCGCCGAAGGTCACCACTGGCGCCGGCGCGGTGCTGTTGCCGACGGGCAGCAGGGCCACACCGCCCGGCACGGCGCTTTGCCTGGGCAGTGCGGCCGCGGACAGCAGCGGCACGGCGAGGGCCAGGGCAAGCAGGGCGAGGGTCCGATAGGGGCTGTGTCGCGTCATCATGGGGGCTTCTCCCGTTGCTTCACGATCGCCACGACGCTGCCTTGCGCCAGCCGCGCCGTGATTTCGTCTCCGACCTTCAGCTGTCGCGCGTCCTGCACCAGCGTGCCGTCGGCGGTGGTTACCATCGCAAAGCCGCGATCCAGCGTGGCCAGCGGACTCACCGCATTCAGCCCGCGCTGCGCCAGGGCCAGCCGATGCGCCAGCCCGGCCAGTTGTTCTCGCAAGGCCGTGTGCAGCCGCTGTTCCAGGGCCGCGGCCTGCTGTGCCAGCCGATCCAGATGGATGCCCGCATGTGCGCGCTGCAGCCGCGCCGACAGCTGCTGGAACTGCTGTGCCCCGGCGGCCACCTGTCGCTGTACGGCCAGGCGCAGCCGCAGTTCCAGTTCATCCAGCCGCTGTGCCTGCTGCGCGAGCTTGCTGCCCGGGTGCGCCTGCTGCAGCCGCTTGGCCGCGGCGGTGAAGCGTTGTGCCCCGTGCGAGAGCTGCCGCAGCGTGGCCAGGCGCAGCCGCTCGCGCAGGCCGCCCACCTGCTGCAGCAGCGACAGCCGGTCTGGCGCCACCAGCTGCGCCGCGCCCGATGGCGTGGGCGCCCGCACATCGGCGACAAAGTCCGCGATGCTGAAGTCCGTCTCGTGGCCGATGCCGGTGACGACCGGTATGGCGCAACGGAAAATCGCGCGTGCCACGCGTTCGTCGTTGAACGACCACAAGTCCTCCAGCGAGCCACCGCCGCGCGCCAGGATCAGCACGTCGCAGTCGGCGCGGGCCGAGGCCTCATCGATTGCCGCGACGATCGCCGGTGCGGCCGCCGTGCCCTGCACCGGCACCGGGTGGATCAGCACGGCCGCAGGCGGAAAGCGCCGCGCCAGGATGTGCAGGATGTCGCGCAGCGCAGCGCCAGTGGCTGACGTGACCACGGCAATGCGCCGCGGGATGCGCGGCAACGGCCGCTTGCGCTCAGCGTCAAACAGCCCCTCGGCGGCCAGGCGCACCTTGAGCTTTTCGAACTCGCGCTTCAGGGCGCCTTCGCCAGCGTCCTCCAGCAGTTCGACGATCAGTTGGTAGTCACCGCGTGGTTCATACAGGCCCACGCGACCGCGCGCCTGCAGCAGCTGGCCTTCTTTGGGTCGGAAGCCCAGCCCCACGTTGCGGGCCCTAAACATCGCGCAGCGGATCTGCGCATCCCGGTCCTTGAGCGTGAAGTACCAGTGCCCGGAGGAGGGCGCGCTGAAATTGGAGATCTCGCCCTCCACCCAGACGGGGGGCAGGCCGGCCTCCAGCAGCAGTCGCACCTCGCGGTTGAGGCGGCCGACGCTGTAGACATCTCGTTGGGGTCGTAGAGGAATCACGGCGCGATGTTAGTACACTCCTGCCCGGGTTTTGGCTGAGCTGCCGGGGACACGTGGAAAACAAGAACAAGAAAACCGGGGCGCTGCTCGCGGCCCTGCTGCTCGGGGCGCAAGCCCTCGTCGTGGCGCTGGGCGCCGAGCCCGACCGCAAGACCATCACCATTCCGCGCCTGACCGCACCGCCCGTCATCGACGGCCAGGTCGACGAGCCGTTGTGGGCCGGGGCCGCACTCATCGACGATTTTGCGCAGATCCGTCCCCACGACGGCGATGCACCCAGCGAGCGCAGCGAGGTGCTGGTGGCCTATGACGCCAATGCGCTCTATATCGCCGCGCGCTTCTGGCAGGCCGGCGGCCGTGAGGCCATTGCCGCCAACATCATGCGGCAGGGGGCCCGCCTGGCCGAAGACGATCGCATCGCCATCATCCTCGACCCCTTCGATGATTCGCGCACGGGTTACCGCTTCGAGGTCAACCTCAACAGCGTGCGCAACGACATGCTCTACCAGGGCAACACGTTTTCCGCCGACTGGACGGTGATCTGGGATGCCAAGGCCGTGGTCACCGACTATGGCTGGAGCCTGGAGATCGCGATCCCGTTCAAGACGCTGCCCTTCGACGCCACCGCCAAGGCCTGGGGCTTCAACGTCTCGCGGGCCATCCGTGGCAAGGGCGAAGAAGTGCTGTGGGTGTCGCGCAATCGCACCTGGAACCCGAGCATCGTCGGTGCCATGGAAGGCATCCATGACGTGGACCAGGGCGTGGGTCTGGATGTCGTGCCCTCGGTGGGCCTCAAGCACCAGCGCAGCTACGGCACGGGCCAGCACGCCAGCGTCCTGGAACCGTCCCTCGACCTGTACTACCGGGTCACGCCTTCGCTCAATGCCTCGCTCACGGTGAACACCGATTTCTCGGCCACCGAGCTCGACGACCGGCAGGTCAATCTGTCGCGCTTCGGGCTGTTTTTCCCCGAAAAACGCGACTTTTTCCTGAACGATTCGGACCTGTTCGAGTTCGGTCGCATCGGCACCGGCGGCTACCTGGCCAACAACCGCTCCAGCACCCGCGCCAGCCAGGAGAGCGGGCGGCCGTTCTTCTCGCGGCGCCTGGGCCTCAGCGCCAGTGGCATGCCGGTGGATCTGGAATATGGCGGCAAGCTCAGCGGCCGGGTCGGGCGCTGGCGGGTCGGCGCGCTGGCTGTGCAGCAGGGCGACTTCCTGCCTGTCTCGGGTGCCCCGGTGAACGGAGCCACCTTGGGGGTCGTGCGCGCCTCCGCCGACGTGTTGGCCGAGTCCAGCGTGGGGTTCATCGGCACCACGGGTGACCCGGGCAGCAACGCCGCCAATTCGCTCTACGGTTTCGACTTCCAGTACCTCGACAGCCACCTGCCCGGTGGCCGCAGTGTCGAAGCAGAGGCCTGGTACCAGAACTCACAGTCCGCCCTCGCCACGGCCGGCAGTCATGCCGCCTGGGGCCTGGGCCTGCGACTGCCCAACACCGACGGATTGCGCCTCGGCCTGGCGGTGAAGGAGCTCGGCGCGCAGTTCCGCCCCGCGCAGGGTTTTGTCAGTCGCGCCGGTGTGCGCAATTACGCCGGTGATGTGGGGTACACGCGCGTCGTGCACGGCGACTGGCTGCAGTCCCTGTATGCCGGCGTCGATGCCGAGCGGGTCGTGGGCACGGACGGCGCCCTGCAGACCCAGGTGCTGGCCTTCCGCCCCCTGGAGCTGGAGACCCGCCAGCGCGACATCCTGCGGGCGGTGTACACCGTGAGCGAGGAGCAGCTGCTGCTGCCCTTCACCATCTACCGGGATGTCCGTCGCAGCGTGGTGCTGCCGAAGGGCCACTACCGTTTCCAGGACTACGGCTTCGACCTCGAGACTGGCTCCCAGCGGCACTGGAGCGGGCGCGTCTCGGCCCGCCAGGGCGAGTTCTACGACGGCAACCGCCGCAGCCTCGGTGGCGAGGTCGTCTGGCGCCCCTCGCGCTACCTGGGCCTGAAAGCCGGCTACGACGTCAACGACATCCACCTGCCCGCAGGGCGCTTCATCACCCACATCCTGCGGACGACGGCCGAGGTGGCCTTCAATTCGCGTCTGAGCTGGATCACGCTCGTGCAGTACGACAACGTCTCCGAGGTTGCCGGGCTACAGAGTCGGCTGGTCTGGGTGCCCAAAGCGGGCCAGAAGGTCTTCCTGGTGGCCAACCACAGCCTGCAGGACGTGGACAAGGACGGCGCCTTCCGCTCGGCGGCCACCGAGGTCAGCGCCCGCGTGGGCTACACCTGGCGCTTCTGACGCCAGCGTCGGCTGTTTTGCTGCGAAGGGGGTCGGCCTGTACAATGCCGTGCTTCCTTCGTTCCGCGTAGGTTCCATGCGAATTCTCGAAGAAGCACTGACCTTCGACGACGTCCTCCTCGTCCCGGCACACTCCAGCGTGCTGCCGCGCGAAGTCGACTTGTCCACCCAGCTCACGCGCCGCATCCGGCTCGGCATGCCGATTATTTCGGCTGCCATGGATACCGTCACCGAGGCCCGCCTCGCCATCACCATGGCGCAGGAAGGCGGCCTGGGCATCATCCACAAGAACATGACCATCGAGGCCCAGGCGCGCGAAGTCGTGCGGGTCAAGAAGTACGAGTCCGGTGTCATCCGCGACCCGATCACGGTCACCCCCGACCTCACCATCCGCCAGGTCATCGAACTCACCCGTGCCCGCGGCATCTCCGGCGTGCCGGTGGTCGATGGCGAGCGCGTGGTCGGCATCGTCACCAACCGCGACCTGCGCTTCGAAGAAAAGCTCGATGCCCCTGTGTCGTCGGTCATGACCCCGCGCGAGCGCCTGGTCACGGTGCGCGAGAACGCTCCCAAGGACGAAGTGCTGCACCTGCTGCACAAGCACCGCATCGAGAAGGTGCTGGTGGTCGGCGCCGACTCCGAGCTGCGCGGCATGATCACCGTCAAGGACTTCCAGAAAGCCACCGACTACCCGCGTGCCAGCAAGGACGAGACCGGTCGCCTGCGCGTCGGCGCTGCAGTGGGCACGTCGGCCGATACGATGGATCGCGTGGCCGCGCTGCGCGATGCCGGCGTCGATGTCGTGGTGGTCGATACCGCCCACGGTCATTCGCAGGGCGTCATCAACACGGTGAAGGCGATCAAGGCCAAGTGGCCCGAGCTGCAGGTGATCGCCGGCAACATCGCCACCGCCGAAGCCGCGCGCGACCTGGCCGATGCCGGCGCCGATGCGGTCAAGGTGGGCATTGGCCCCGGCTCCATCTGCACCACCCGCATCGTCGCGGGTGTCGGTGTGCCGCAGATCTCCGCCGTGTCCAACGTCGCGCGTGGCCTGGAAGGCACGGGCGTGCCGCTGATCGCCGATGGCGGCATCCGCTATTCGGGTGACATCGCCAAGGCCATTGCCGCCGGCGCACACGTCGTGATGATCGGCGGCATGTTCGCCGGTACCGAAGAGTCACCGGGCGACGTCGAGTTGTTCCAGGGCGCCTCGTACAAAGCCTACCGCGGCATGGGTTCGCTGGGTGCCATGGCCGGCAAGAATGGCTCGGCCGACCGCTACTTCCAGGATGCTGCGGCCGAGCTCGAGAAGCTCGTGCCCGAGGGCATCGAAGGTCGTGTTGCCTACAAGGGCAGCCTGGTCTCGATCCTGCACCAGCTGGCTGGCGGCCTGCGCGCGGCGATGGGCTACACCGGTAGCGGCAGCATCGACATCATGCGCACGCGACCGCAGTTCGTGCGCATCACCAGTGCCGGCGTGCGTGAGAGCCACGTGCACGACGTGACCATTACCAAGGAAGCGCCGAACTACCGGGTGTCGTGAGGGGCGGTGCGGGTGCTTTAGCCCAAACGCTGCAAAGCGTAGAGCAGCACAAAACCCGCACCGATCATCGAGCCAAGCCGGACGGTCATCACCGTCGTCTGGTGGTCAATTCGGGCCTGTGTGGCCTGAATGTCCCGCGACAGCAGTTCGCGCAGGTGATGAAGGTCTGTCTTGGTCGCCAGTTGGTCGCGCATGTCACGCTCCATCGCATCGACAACGGCCCGCGCCCTGTCGGGCGGGACGTGGATGCTCACCAAGGCATCATACAGCGAGTAGAGATGGTCCATGAATCACCCACGTTGGTTTAACCGTCTCGCCATGTTGGGTCGCCCTGTGCCGCTAATCGAGTCTCCTAAGTGTCCAATACCAACGCAAACGCCGACATCCACGCCCACCGCATCCTGATCCTGGATTTCGGTTCGCAATACACGCAGCTCATCGCGCGCCGCGTGCGCGAACTGGGTGTCTACTGCGAGATCCACCCCTGGGATGCGGGCAGCGATGACGTTCGCGCCTTCGCGCCCAAGGGCATCATCCTGTCGGGTGGTCCCGAGTCGGTGACGCAGGCTGGTGCGCCGGCCGCGCCCGAGGCGGTGTTCGAGCTGGGCGTGCCGGTGCTGGGCATCTGCTACGGCATGCAGACCATGGCCGCGCAGCTGGGTGGCCGCGTCGAGCCGGGTGCGGTGCATGAGTTCGGCTATGCCGAAGTGCGCGCGCGCGGCCACTCTGCGCTGCTGCGTGACATCGAAGACCGCGTCAACGCAGAGGGCCATGGCCTGCTCGATGTGTGGATGAGCCACGGTGACCGTGTGGTCGAACTGCCGCCTGGCTTCAAGGTCATCGCGTCCACGCCCGACCTGCCGATCGGCGGCATGGCCGACGAGTCGCGCCACTACTACGCGCTGCAGTTCCACCCCGAGGTCACGCATACCAAGCAGGGCACGCGCCTTTACCAGCGTTTCCTGCAGGAGGTCTGCGGCTGCGATGCCAGCTGGAACCCCGGCAACATCATCGACGACGCCATCGCGCGCGTGCGCGCGCAGGTCGGCAGCAGCCATGTGCTGCTGGGCCTGTCGGGCGGTGTCGATTCGTCAGTCGTGGCCGCGCTGCTGCACAAGGCCATCGGTGACCAGCTCACCTGCGTGTTCGTGGACCACGGCCTGCTGCGCCATCACGAAGGCGACCAGGTCATGGACGTGTTCGCAAAAAATCTGGGCGTGCGCGTTATCCGCGTGAACGCGGCCGAGCGCTACTTCAGCGAGCTGGCGGGCGTCAGCGACCCCGAAGCCAAGCGCAAGATCATCGGGCGGCTGTTCATCGAGATCTTCGATGCCGAGGCGAGCAAGCTCAACGATGTGCAGTTCCTGGCCCAGGGCACCATCTACCCCGATGTCATTGAGTCCGCCGGCAGCAAGACCGGCAAGGCCCATGTCATCAAGAGCCACCACAACGTCGGTGGCCTGCCTGCGCACATGAAGCTCAAGCTCTGCGAGCCCCTGCGCGAATTGTTCAAGGACGAAGTGCGCCGCATCGGCGTGGAGCTCGGCCTGCCAGCCGAGATGGTCTATCGCCACCCGTTCCCGGGCCCGGGCCTGGGCGTGCGCATCCTGGGCGAGGTCACGCAGGCCGCCGCCGACACGCTGCGCCTGGCCGACTACATCTTCATCGAAGAGCTGCGCAAGAGCGGCTGGTATGACAAGACCAGTCAGGCCTTTGCCGTGTTTCTGCCGGTGCGCAGCGTGGGCGTGACCGGCGATGGCCGTCGCTACGACCCGGTCATCGCGTTGCGCGCGGTGCAGACCATCGACTTCATGACGGCACAGTGGGCGCATCTGCCGTATGA
>CANGFJ010000134.1 GCA_947453065.1 Pseudomonadota bacterium | reverse complement strand
GACACCTCGGACGGCACCAGCAGCTGGCTCGACAAGGCCACGGGTCTTGCGACCCGCTATGGCTCCTTCGCCATGGAAAGCCTTATCAACGACCTGCTCAAGCGCGGTGCCAAGCGCAACCGGCTCGAGGTCAAACTCTTCGGCGGCGGCAAGATGATCGCCTCGATGCTCGACATCGGTGCCCGCAACATCGCCTTCGCCCACCAGTGGCTGAAGACTGAATGCTTGCCGATCGTGGCCGAAGACGTGGGCGACGTCACCCCGCGCCGCATTATCTATACGCCCGTTGACGGCAAGGTGAGGGTCAAGCACCTGCAGTCGATGGAAAGCCGCGCCATTGCGACGCGCGAGCAGACCTACCTGTCCACATTCCGGAAGAAGCCCGACGGCAACGACATCGAGCTCTTCGACTGAGGTTTTCGCATGGCTGACCCTGCACGCAAGATCCGCGTACTCATCGTCGACGATTCGGCGCTGGTGCGCCGCATCCTCACCGAGCTGCTCTCCAGCGACCGCGGCATCGAAGTGGTCGGCACGGCCGGCGACGCCTTCGTCGCCCGCGAGAAGATCAAGCAGCTGGCGCCCGATGTCCTGACCCTCGACGTCGAGATGCCCAAGATGGACGGCGTCACCTTCCTCCGCAACCTGATGCGCCTGCGTCCGATGCCGGTGGTGATGGTCTCCTCGCTCACCGAACATGGCGCCGAGGTCACCCTCGACGCGCTCGAAGTCGGCGCCGTGGACTACCTGCCCAAACCCAAGATCGACCTGGCCGCCACGCTCTCCGATTACCGCGATGAACTCATCGCCAAGATCAAGCTGGCCGCAGGCGCCCGCGTGCGCGCCTTTGAGCAGCGGCCAACGCTGCCGGGCGCCACGCCGAAATACACCGCCGATGCCATCCTGGCCAAGAAGCCGGCCGTGGGCTTCCGCACGACAGACCGCATCATCGCCATCGGTGCCTCGACCGGCGGCACCGAAGCGATCAAAGAAGTGCTCATGGCCATGCCGCCCGATACACCGGGCATCGTGATCACCCAGCACATTCCCAAGGCCTTCAGCACCCCGTTCGCGCAGCGTATGAACCGCCTGTGCCAGATGACGGTGTACGAGGCCGAAGATGGCCAGCATGTGCTGCCGGGACACGCCTACATCGCCCCGGGCGACCAGCACCTGCTGCTGGTGCGCGACGGTGCGCGCTATGTCTGCCGGCTCGACAATGGCGAGCTGGTCAACCGCCACAAGCCGTCTGTCGACGTGTTGTTCCGCTCTGTGGCCCAGGCTGCAGGGCGCAATGCGATTGGCGTCATCCTCACTGGCATGGGCAAGGACGGCGCCGTCGGCATGAAGGAAATGCGCGACGCCGGCAGCCCCACCATTGCGCAGGACGAGGCGACGAGCGTGGTCTGGGGCATGCCCGGTGAGGCCGTGGCAATTGGTGCAGCAGCCGAAGTGCTGCCGCTGCAGCACATTGCCCGCCGCGTGCGGGAGCTCTCCGAAAGCATGGACATCACGCGCCAGCCGGCACGCTGACCGACAGTCCGGCTACTTGCGCCAGAACGCCGGCGTAAACAGCACCAGCACCGTAAAGAGTTCGATGCGGCCCAGGAACATGGCCGCTGTGCAGACCCAGACCTGGAAGTCGGTGAGCACCGCATAGTTGTGCGTCGGGCCGACCAGCCCGAGTCCCGGCCCCACGTTGTTCATCGAGGCCAGCACGGCCGTGAACGCGGTGATGAAGTCCAGATTCGACAGCAGCATGGCAAAGGTCAGCACGACGATCGTCATGAAATACACAAAGATAAAGGCCAGCACCGAGTACACCGCCCGGTTCGGGATCACTGCGCCCGAGATCTTCAGCGGCGCCACGGCCTGCGGGTGCACCAGCACGAACATCTCGCGGAACGACTGCTTGATCAGCACCAGCGCCCGGAAAATCTTGATGCCGCCACCGGTGCTGCCGGTGCAGGGGATCAGGCAGCTGAGGAACAGCATCCACATCGGCGCGAACAAGGGCCAGACCGTGTAGTCGACGCTCACGAAGCCCGACGTCGTGGCGACAGACACCAGGCTGAATATCGAATGGCGCAGCGTCTCGCCCACCGTGGGGTAGACGCCGCTGGCAAACAAGAAGGCCGTTAGCCCGACCACGCTCACGGCGATCCACGTCAGCATCCAGCGCGCTTCCGGGTCGCGGCGATAGACCGACAGGTCGCCTTTGCGGATGGCCGAGAAATGCGTGGCGAAGTTCACGGCCGCGGCCAGCATGAACAGGCTCATCACCAGTTCGATGCGGGCGGAATGAAACCAGGCGACGTTGGCATCGTGCGTCGAAAAACCGCCCAGTGACACCACCGAGAAGGCATGGCAGAGCGCGTCGAACAGCGGCATGCCCGCCGCCAGCAGCGACAGCACGCACAGCAGCGTGATCCCGCAGTAGACCAGCCAGAGCGCCTTGGCGGTCTGGGTGATGCGGGGCGTGAGCTTGGCGTCTTTCACCATGCCCGGCGTGTCGCCGCGGTGCACCTGCATGCCCCCCACACCCAGCAGCGGCAGGATCGCCACGCCCAGCACGATGATGCCCATGCCGCCGAACCAGTGCAGGCAATGGCGCCAGAAGTTGACGGCATGCGGCAGGTGGTCAAGGCCCACCAGGGTGGTGGAGCCGGTGGTGGTCAGACCCGACATGGCCTCGAAATACGCATCGGTGAACGACAGGCCCGGCAGCTCCTGCATCAGCGGCAGGGCCGCGACGGCGGTCACCAGGAGCCAGCCGAGCGTCACCAGCAAATAGCCGTCGCGTGGCTTGAGCTGGTCCCGGTAGCGGCGGGTCGCCAACCGCATGACCAGGCCCACGGCCACGGTGGCCGCACCCCCGACCAGAAAGGTGAGTGCGGTCGCCTGCTCGCCGTAGAGCAGGCCGGTCACGACCGGCAACACATACAGCGCGCCGAAAAACATCAGCAGCGAACCCAGTACGTTGATGACCGCGAAAATCGAGCGCATGGCGGTGCCGGGCTATTCGGTCTGGAAGAGGCGTTCGATGGCCTCGACCTGGCGTCGGTCGACGAGGAACAGGATGACGTGGTCCTCTTCCTCGATGCGCGTGTCGTGGTGCGCGATGATGACGCGCTCGCCGCGCACGATCGCGCTGATCGAAGCGCCATCGGGCAGTGCGATTTCCTCGACGGTGCGACCGATGACTCGCGAGCGGTCGGCAGGTCCGTGCACCACGGTTTCCAGTGCCTCGGCCGAACCACGACGCAGCGAATGCACGCGCACCACGTCGCCACGCCGCACGTGCATGAGCAGGCTGCCAATGGTCACCGTCTGCGGCGACACCACGATGTCGATACTGCGGTTTTCCATGAGCTCGCCATAGGACGGCTTGTTCACCAGCGCCATGACCTTGTGCGCGCCGAGGCGCTTGGCCAGCATGGCGGAGAGCACGTTGGCCTCTTCGGAATTGGTGAGGGCAGCAAAGACGTCGGTGCTGTCGATGTTCTCCTCGATCAGCAGTTCTTCGTCCTGCGCATCGCCCTGCAGGACGATGGCGCTCTCGAGAATCTCCGAGGCCCGGCGCGCCCGCTTCGGGTCGCGCTCGATGAGCTTCACCTGGTAGTGCTTTTCGAGCAGCTTGGCGAGCCGGAAGCCGATGTTGCCGCCACCGGCAATGACGACCTTGCGCACCGGATCCTCGGCGCGGCGGATCTCGCTCATCATGCGCTGGATGTGGTCGCGGGCGGCGATGAAGTAGATCTCGTCACCCTCCTCGACCATGGTCTCGCCCGTCGGGTCGATGGCGCGGCCGTTGCGGTAGATCGCCGCGATGCGCGCTTCGGCATTGGGCATGTGGTCTTTCAGCGTGCGCAGCTGCTGGCCGACGAGCAGTCCGCCGCGCAGCGCGCGCAGGCCGACCAGCCGCGCCTTGCCATCGGCAAAGTCCACGATCTGCAGCGCCCCGGGGTTGTGGATCAGGCGCTCGATGTACTCGGTGACCAGTTGCTCGGGGTTGATCCACACGTCCACGGCGATGGCGCCATCGACGAAGAGCTTGTCGCGCGAGGTGTATTCCGAGGCGCGGATGCGCGCGATCTTGGTGGGCGTGCGGTAGAGCGCGTGGGCGATCTCACAGGCGACGATGTTGACCTCGTCCGAGCTGGTGAGCGCCACCAGGATGTCGGTGTCGACAATGCCCGCGGCTTCCAGCACTGACGGGTAGGACGCACTGCCGGCGACCGTGCGCACGTCCAGACGGTCCTGCAGGTCGCGCAGGGCGTCTTCGTTCGTGTCGACGATCGTGACTTCGTTCGCGGGTTCACGCGAGAGGTGGTAGGCCGCTGTGCGACCGACCTGGCCGGCGCCAAGAATCAGAACTTTCACCTGACGATCTCCAGGTTGGCGTACGAGAGCATGAGCCACTTGGACCCGTGCTGTTCGAAATTGACCTGTATGCGCGCTTGCGCGCCCTGTCCTTCGATACTGAGGATGATGCCATCCCCGAACTTCCCGTGTCGTACCGGCGTGCCGAGCTTCATGCCTGGCGCCACCGATTCGGACACCGTCGAGCGAAACCCACCGCTGCCGCCACTGCCGCTGAGGATGGGTCGCGAGATCTGTGCCTTGGGGCGCACCTCCTCGATCAGCTCGCCCGGAATTTCGTCGATGAAGCGCGAGGGCGTGCCGTAGCGCTCCATGCCATGCAGGAAGCGCTTTTCGGCGTAGCTGATGTACAGCTGCTTCATGGCGCGCGTCGTGCCCACATAGGCCAGCCGGCGCTCTTCCTGCAGGCCTTCCAGGTCCTCGGTGGAGCGCTGGTGCGGGAATAGGCCTTCTTCCATGCCGCAGAGGAAGACCACCGGGAACTCCAGCCCCTTGGCCGTGTGCAGCGTCATCATCTGCACGCAGTCTTCCCAGGCATCGGCCTGACCCTCGCCGGACTCCAGCACCGCATGCGCCAGGAAGGCTTCCAGCGGTGGCAGCGCGTCTTCGGTGCTGCCCTGGGCAATGTCGTTCGGGTCGAAGCCGCGTGCCGCCGAGACCAGTTCCTCGAGGTTCTCGACCCGGGCCTCGCCACGGTCTTCCTTGTCTTTCTGGTAGTGCGCGATCAGGCCGGCGCCCTGGATCACCAGGTCGATCTGGTCATGCAGGGCCAGGCCAGCCGACTCGCGGGCAAGGCGCTCGATGAGGCCCAGGAAGCCGATGAGCGCCGCACTGCCGCGCGCGCCCAGGCCCAGGTCCGCGCCGCCCGAGGCCTGGCCGGCTGCCGCACCCCACAGCGAGGTGCCCGCAGCGCGCGCCGCAGCGCGCAGCGTGTCGAGTGTCTTGGCGCCGATACCGCGCACGGGCAGGTTGACCACCCGCTCGAAGGAGGTGTCGTCGTTGCGGTTGGACACCAGGCGCAGGTAGGCCAGGGCGTCCTTGATCTCGGCGCGTTCATAGAACCGCAGGCCGCCGTAGACCTTGTAGGGCACGCGGGCCATGTTGAAGCGCTGCTCGAACACGCGCGATTGCGCATTGGAGCGGTACAGGATGGCCACTTCGCGGCGCGCACCGCCCTGCCGCACCCACTCGAGGATGCGGTGCAGGACGAAGTCGGCCTCGTCGTCCTGGTTGTGGGCGGCGAACAGGCGGATGGGGTCACCCTTGCCGTCACTGGTCCACAGGTTCTTGCCCAGTCGTCCCGTGTTGTTCGAGATCAGCGCGTTGGCGGCCGCCAGGATGTTGCCGGTGGAGCGATAGTTCTGCTCCAGGCGGAACAGGCTGGCGTCCGGATAGTCGCGGCTGAACTGGTGCAGGTTTTCGACTTTGGCGCCGCGCCAGCGGTAGATCGACTGGTCGTCGTCACCCACTACAAAGGGCGCGCCTTCCGGGCCCGCAATGAGCCGCGTCCAGGCGTACTGGATCGTGTTGGTGTCCTGGAACTCATCCACCAGCACATGCACGAAACGGTTGCGGTAGTGCGCCAGCAGCGAGGCGTTGTCGCGCCACAGCTCATAGGCGCGCAGCAGCAGCTCGGCGAAGTCGACGACGCCATTGCGACGGCAGCTGTCTTCATAGTCGGCATAGAGCTTCAGCAGCGTCTGCTGCATCGGGTCGTTGCCGGCCTTCACCTGCGACGGGCGGATGCCCTCGTCTTTGCGGTGATTGATGTAGTGCTGCACTTCGCGCGGCACGAAGCGCGTGTCATCGAGGCCCTGGGCCTTGATGAGCTTCTTGATGACACGCTGCTGGTCCTCGCTGTCGAGGATCTGGAAGCCGCGCGGCAGGCCGGCCTCGGCGTAATGCAAGCGCAGCTGGCGGTGTGCGATGCCGTGGAAGGTGCCCACCCACATGGCCCCGCCCGGCACGCCCAGCAGCGGCTCGATGCGGTGGCGCATCTCGGCCGCGGCCTTGTTGGTGAACGTGACGGCGAGGATGTTGTACGGCGAGGCACCCAGCGCCCGCACGGCATAGGCGATGCGGTGGGTGAGGACGCGCGTCTTGCCGCTGCCGGCGCCGGCGAGCACGAGCGTAGGGCCGTGCGGCGCGGTGACCGCGGCACGCTGCTCGTCGTTCAGCGGATTGAGGATCTCGGACAGGTCCATGGGGTGGCGGATACTAGCAGCCGGTGGCTAGCCGTGCCGGTCGAGCGAGGTCTCGGCAAAGCGCAGCAGTTCGGTGGCCAGCACCAGCAGCACCGGTCCGAAGATGAACCCGATGAACCCGAAGGCGGCCACGCCGCCAATGACGCCGATGAACACCAGCAGGGTCGGCACGGGGGTCTGGTGCGAAATGATCGCGGGGCGAATGAAGTTGTCGGCCGTCGACACAAACGCCCCCCAGGCCAGCATGAACAGGCCCCAGCCCAGATGGCCGGTGCCCAGCAGCCACAGCGCGCCGGGCAGCCACACCAGCGCCGCGCCGCCAAAGGGAAGCAGCGCCACCACGCTGGTCACCACGGCAAAGACCACCGGACCCGGCAAGCCGGTAATGGCAAAGGCCAGGCCGACCAGCGCGCCCTGGCCGATGGCGGTGAGGCCTGTGCCGTAGACGACGGCGCGCGTGACTTTGGCCAGGCGGTCCAACAGCGGGTCGCGCCGCGCCGGCTCCAGCGGCAGCAGGCGGGCCACCCGCGCAAACCAGGCCTCACCATCCCGCAGCATGAAAAACAGGATGAACAGCATCAGGAAGAAGCGCGCAAATCCGCCGGCGGCGTTGATGACCATCTGGCCGCTGGCCGCCGCCAGCGTGCGGGCATAGCGCTGCACGCCACTGACCAGGTACTGGTGGAGTTCGTCGGCGCTGAGGGCAAAGCGCGCCTGCACCCAGGCCACCACCTGGGCCACGCGCGGGTTCTCCTGCGCATCCTGCCAGCCGTCGATGTTCCACAGGGTGGAACCGGCCTGCAGCGGGGCGACCAGTAGCGCGATCTGCTGCGCGAAGGCCATGCCCAGCAGGGCCAGCGGCACCAGCAGCACGACGGGCGCAAGGCCGGTCAAGAGG
>CANGFJ010000133.1 GCA_947453065.1 Pseudomonadota bacterium | reverse complement strand
TCGAGCAGAAGATCAACCACGACGTGAAGGCGGTCGAGTACTACGTGCGCGACCGGCTCGCTGCGGCAGGCGCTTCCCCGGCCACGCTGGAACTGGTGCACTTCGGTTGCACCTCCGAAGACATCAACAACATCAGCTACGCACGCCTGCTGCTGCGGGCCCGCGAGCAGGTGTTGCTGCCCAACCTCGACGCGCTGATCGCCGAACTGCGGGCCAGTGCGAGCCGTTATGCAACGCTGCCCATGCTGGCACGCACGCACGGCCAGACCGCCACGCCGACGACGCTGGGCAAGGAATTCACCAACATCGCCGCGCGCATGGCGCGGGCACGCAAGCGCCTGGCTGCCGTCGAGATCCTGGGCAAATGGAACGGTGCAGTGGGCAACCTCAATGCCCACGTCGTGGCCGTTCCGTCCACTGACTGGATCAGCGTCTCGGAATCCTTCGTTGCGACCTGCGGCCTGGGCTGGAACCCCTACACGACGCAGATCGAGCCGCATGACTGGATCGGTGAATACTGCGACGCCCTGGCGGCGGCCAACGTCATTGGCATCGACATGTGCCGCGACATCTGGGGTTATGTGTCGCTGGGCTACCTGAAGCAGCGACCGGTTGCCGGGGAAGTGGGCTCTTCGACGATGCCGCACAAGATCAACCCCATCGACTTCGAGAACGCCGAGGGCAACCTGGGCATTGCCAACGCCCTGCTGCGGCATTTCTCCGAAAAACTGCCGGTCTCACGCTGGCAGCGCGACCTCACGGACTCCACGGTGCTGCGCAACCTCGGCGTGGCATTGGGCCACGCGCTGCTGGCCTGGCGGGCCGCGCTGCGCGGCATGAGCAAGATCGCCGCCGACGAAAAACGCATTGCCCAGGACCTGGACCAGGCCTGGGAAGTCCTGGGCGAGGCCGTTCAGACGGTATTGCGCGCGGCCGGCGTTCCGAATGGCTATGAACTGCTGAAGGACTTCACGCGCGGCAGGCCGATGGATCACGACCTGCTGTCCGGGTTCATTGCCACACTGCCACTGCCGGCAGCCGATCGGGAGCGCCTGGCCGCGCTGACGCCGGCTAGCTACATCGGCGTTGCCGTGCAGTTGACGGGTCGAGAGCACGCCTAGCGGTCGACGACCGGCCTTTTGGCGCAACCTGCGAACTGCGCCTCAGTTTGGGCCCTGCGGCACTGCCGGGGGCCGTAAAACGTGACGCGGTTGGCAAGGGCGGCCTGCTGCGTTTCCTAAGATCCCCCCACGGTTTTACGCAACGCTGCACCGGCAGCAGGCGCAGCGATGGTGGGCAGGGAACAATTTGATCTGGCGGGACTCCTGGGCTCACAGCCAATGGCTGCGCCGGTCCGCCTGCGCCCGCCGCCGCCGCCGGCCGAATCGCTGTGCCTGCTGACCTCGCTGGAGGATGTGCGGACAGCCACCCGCCGGGCTGCCGGCGGTGCCCAGCGCCTGATATCGATCTATACGGCCGACCTGGAACCGGAGGTCTACGACCAGCCGGCCTTCCTGGAAATCATCAAACGGTTTGTGCTGAGCCGCAGCTTTGCCAAAGTCCGGGTGCTGCTACACGAACCCCTGCATTTGATCGGCAACAGCAACCGCTTTGTCGCCATGGCCCGCCGGCTGACCAGCTACATCGAGCTCCGTGTGGTCGCGCCTGCTTATCAGGGGCGTAACAGCGCGATGCTGATTGCCGATGACAAGGTCATTGTCTATCGCACGCGTGCCGCCAGCTGGGACGGCGTCGCAGGCTTCAACCAGCCGCCAGTGGCCCGGTTGCACCGTCAGGAATTCGACGAAATGTGGGTGGCCAGCGAGCCCGACGATGAACTGCGCGTGGCACGCCGTTGAATGACTCCGATCGGATTAGACTGTGCGCATGACCTGGCGTCCTGACCTGACTGTTGCCGCCATCATCCAGCAGGATGATCGTTTTCTCGTCGTCGAAGAACGCATCGGCGACCAGGTTGTCTTCAACCAGCCCGCGGGGCACGTGGAGGACGGTGAATCCATCGTCGATGCAGCCGTGCGTGAAACGCTGGAAGAAACGGCCTGGACCTTCGCGCCCCGCCACCTGGTAGGCACGTATCTGTGGCGCAACCCCCGCAATGGCCGCACCACGCTGCGGTTTGCCATTGCCGGCGAGGCGCTCGGACATGATCCAGACCGTCGCCTGGACCACGGCATCCTCGGTGCCTACTGGCGCACCCGCGACCAGCTGCTGGCCAATCCGGGTCGCTTGCGCAGCCCGCTGGTCATGCGCTGTTTCGACGATTATCTGGCCGGGCAACGGTTTGATCTCTCGGCGCTCTCCAGTGTCCCGGACCAGGACGCCCTGCTAAGAGAACCCCAGGTCGTGCGCGTCAGCCGCTGAGGCCATTTCGCCCGACCGGTTGGGCAGCCGCTTGGCTATGATGCCGCCCGTGCCCGCCTCCACCTCCTCCATCAAGACCCTCGTCGCCCTGTCTGGCGGCGTCGATTCGGCCGTGGCCGCGCTGCTATTGCGGCGCGCCGGACACGATGTGGAAGGCCTCTTCATGAACAACTGGGAAGAGGACGAGGAAGGCTATTGCACGACGGCCCAGGACTTCCAGGATGCCCGGGCGGTGGCACGGGAACTGGGTATTCCCTTGCACAGCGTCGACCTCTCGGCGCAGTACCGGGAGCGGGTGTTTGCCAATTTCCTGGCCGAATACCGGGCCGGCCGCACACCCAACCCGGACATTCTGTGTAATCGCGAGATCAAGTTCGGCGACTGCCTGGCGCACGCCCTGCGTCTGGGCGCCCAGTGCCTGGCCACCGGCCACTACGCCCGGATCGAGCAGCAGGCAGACGGGCCGGCGCTGCTGAAGGGGCGCGATCCGGGCAAAGATCAGTCCTATTTCCTGCATGCGGTGCGACGCGAGCAGTTCCGCCAGGTCCTGATGCCCCTCGGCGACCTGCACAAGGCGCAGGTGCGCGAGATTGCGCGTGAAGCCGGGCTGCCGGTCTTTGCCAAGCGCGACAGCACCGGGATCTGCTTCATCGGCGAGCGCCCCTTCAGGGAGTTCCTCTCGCAGTACGTGGACACCTCGCCCGGGCCCATCGAAACCCCGGAAGGGACAGTGATCGGTGAGCACCAGGGCCTGCCCTTTTACACGCTGGGCCAGCGCGGCGGCATCCACCTGGGTGGGCAGCGCGGCTTTGCCGAAGCGCCCTGGTACGTGGCCGCCAAGCGACCGGAGCGCAACGTGCTGGTGGTGGTCCAGGGCCAGGACCACCCGCTGCTGTTCACGCGGACGACCTATACGGGGCCGGTGAACTGGTTGGTTTCACCCCCGGCTTTGCCCTTTGAGGCAGGCGTCAAACTGCGGTACCGGCAGCAGGACCAGCCCGCGACGATCACGCCGCAGCCGGACGGCAGCCTGCGGATAGAGCCCCTGGAACCCCAGCGGGCCGTGACGCCAGGCCAGTCGGCAGTGATCTATGTCGAAGATCGCTGCCTTGGCGGCGGGGTTATCACGCAAACAGATATATAATCGGCGGCTAGTTCATGGAGGGTTTATGACCGACAGCTTCAAGGCACGCACCACGCTCCACTCCGGGGATAAGCAATACGACATCTGGAGCCTGAAGGCACTGCCTGCCGATAGGGTCGCCCGACTGCCCTATTCGCTCAAGATCCTGCTTGAGAACCTGCTGCGCTTCGAGGACGGCGTCAACGTGACGAGCGCCGACGTCAACGCGCTGCTCAGCTGGGATGCGAAGGCCGCACCCTCCTACGAGATTTCCTTCACGCCCGCGCGCGTGATCATGCAGGACTTCACCGGCGTGCCCTGCGTCGTAGACCTGGCTGCCATGCGCGAGGCCATCACCAAGCTGGGCGGCGACGCCGAGAAGGTGAACCCGCTGGCCCCGGCCGAAATGGTCGTCGACCATTCGGTGCAGGTGGACGAGTACGGCACTTCACATTCGCTGGCCGACAACACCCGCATGGAGTTCGAGCGCAACGGCGAGCGCTACGCGTTCCTGCGCTGGGGCCAGACGGCCTTCCGAAATTTCAAGGTCGTGCCGCCGAACACCGGCATCGTCCACCAGGTGAACGTGGAGTTCCTCGGACGCGTCGTGTTTGCAAAGGACGGCGCGCCGCTGCAGGCCTATCCGGACACGGTGGTCGGCACTGACTCGCACACCACCATGATCAACGGCCTGGGCGTGCTGGGCTGGGGCGTTGGCGGCATCGAGGCCGAGGCGGCCATGCTGGGCCAGCCGGTCACCATGCTCATTCCGCAGGTCATTGGCTTCAAGCTCAACGGGCAGCTGCCGGCGGGTGCCACGGCCACCGACCTGGTGCTCACCATCACCGAAATGCTGCGCAAGAAGGGCGTCGTCGACAAGTTCGTCGAGTTCTTCGGCGATGGCCTGGCGCACCTGCCGCTGGCCGACCGCGCCACGATTGGCAACATGTCGCCGGAGTTCGGCAGCACCTGCGCGCTGTTCCCCGTGGACGAAGAGACCATCCGCTACCTCGAGCTGTCGGGTCGCCCGGCCGAGCAGGTGCAGCTGGTGGAGGCCTATGCCAAGGCCCAGGGCATGTGGCGCGAGAATGGCCAGGCACCGGCCGACTACACCGATGTGCTGGAACTGGACCTCTCGACGGTCGAGCCCAGCCTGGCTGGCCCAAGCCGCCCGCAGGATCGCGTGCCGC
The DNA here is from genome assembly GCA_947453065.1 of Pseudomonadota bacterium. Classification (GTDB taxonomy): domain Bacteria; phylum Pseudomonadota; class Gammaproteobacteria; order Steroidobacterales; family Steroidobacteraceae; genus ZC4RG30. Next base: position 2,981 of record CANGFJ010000133.1, on the reverse strand, counting down.
TGCGCGTGGCCAAGGACACCTTCCAGAAGGCCTACGCCAAGCAGGCCGAAGAGCGCGCCAAGAAGAACCCGGGCGCCACGGGCAAGGCCTCGGCCACCGTGGACGGCAAGACCTTCGAGTTCAACGACGGCGCCGTACTCATTGCCGCCATCACCAGCTGCACCAACACGTCGAACCCGTACGTGCTGATCGCTGCGGGCCTGGTGGCCCGCAATGCGCGCAAGCTGGGCATCACCAGCAAGCCCTGGGTCAAGACCAGCCTGGCCCCTGGCTCGCGCGTGGTCACCGACTATCTGCAGGACGCGGGCTTGCTCGAAGAGCTGGCCGGCATCGGCTTCAACCTCGTGGGTTACGGCTGCACGACCTGCATCGGCAACTCCGGCCCGCTGAAGCCGGAGATCTCGGCGGGTGTGAAGGCCGGCGACCTCATTGCCTGTTCGGTGCTCTCGGGCAACCGCAACTTTGATGGCCGCGTGCACCCGGAAGTGAAGCAGAACTACCTGGCCTCGCCGCCGCTGGTCGTGGCCTATGCCCTGGCTGGCAGCCTGAACCTGGACCTGAACACCGAACCGCTGGGTATTGGCAGCAATGGCCAGCCGGTGTTCCTGAAGGACATCTGGCCCGCGCCGCAGGAAATCGCCGGTTACGTCGCCAAGCACATTACTTCGGCCATGTTCCGCAAGAGCTATGCGGGCGTGTTCGACGGCGACGAGCGCTGGCAGGCGATCAAGGTGCCGGCCGGCAAAATCTACGCCTGGGACGAGAAGTCGACCTACGTGAAGAACCCGCCCTACTTCGATGGCATGACCATGACGCCCAAGGCCGTGGGCGAGATCAAGGGCGCCCATGCGCTGGCGCTGCTGGGGGATTCGGTGACCACCGACCACATCTCCCCGGCCGGCAACATTGCCAAGACGAGTCCTGCCGCCAAATACCTCATGGAACAGGGCGTGCAGCCGGCTGACTTCAACCAGTACGGCGCACGTCGTGGCAACCACGAAGTCATGATGCGTGGCACCTTCGCCAACATCCGCCTGCGCAACCTGCTGCTGCCGGGCACGGAAGGCGGCGTCACGCTGCACATTCCGAGCGGCGAGCAGATGTCGATCTTCGATGCCGCGATGAAGTACAAGGCAGCGGGTACGCCGCTGATTATTCTGGCGGGCAAGGAATACGGCACCGGCTCCTCGCGTGACTGGGCGGCCAAGGGCACGATGCTGCTGGGGGTCAAGGCGGTCATTGCCGAAACTTACGAGCGTATCCACCGCTCCAACCTGATCGGCATGGGCGTACTGCCCCTGCAGTTCAAGGACGGCCAGACGGCCCAGAGCCTGGGCCTGACGGGCCAGGAAACCTTCGAGATCCAGGGTCTGGATCACGGCAACGCCCGCAACGTCACGGTGGTCGCCACGGCGGCCTCCGGTACGCAGACGACGTTCGAGGCGCGCGTGCGCATCGACACGCCGAAGGAGCGCGACTACTTCCTGCATGGGGGCATCCTGCAGTACGTGCTGCGTCAGTTGGCGGCTCCGGGGCAGGCGGCCTGAGTCCCGCGCGCCGTATCGCGCTCTTCGATCTCGACGGAACGATCTCGCGCAGCGATACCTTCGTTCCGTACGTGATCGGCCTGCTGCTGCGCAGGCCGTGGCGTCTGCCACGGCTTGCGCTGGCGGTGCCGGCGCTGCTGGGCTTTCCGCTGGGCCTGGTCGATCGCGGCGCCCTGAAGTCGGCGGTCATCCGGGCAGCACTGGGCGGGCTCTCGCATGCCACGGTGCAGGCGTGGACGGGGCGTTATGTGTCCGCCGTCGTACCCACCCGGCTCTTTCCGTCAGCCCTGCAGGCCATCGCGGCGCATCGGGCCGCCGGGGACTGGCTGGTGCTGATGTCGGCCAGCCCTGACCTGTTCGTGCCGGCCCTGGGCCGGGCACTGGGTTTCGACCAGATCCTCTGTACCGAAGTGCGCTGGAACGACGAACGCCTGGATGGCAGATTGGTCACAGCGAACCGGCGTGGCGAAGAAAAGGTACGCTGCCTGGCGGCCTTGCGTCGCTCGCATCCGGGCAGCCCGGTGACCGGCTATGGCAACAGCGACCCCGACATTGCGCACCTGCGCCTCTGCGATGAGGCCATCTACGTGAATGCCCGCGGCGCCCTGCGCGGTCGCCTGAAGTCACTGGGGATGAGAATCGTCGACTGGGCCTGACCGTGTACCATCGGCTGGCCCTCAATCAGGAGAGTTCCATGTCCCGGCAGTACGGCACCCGCATCGATCCGTCCGACATCACGTCCAGCGACGCGTTCTTCAGTCGTCGCCAGCTACTAGAACTGGGTATTGCCGGCGCGGCGCTCGGCACGCTTGGCGTCTCACAGCTGGCTCTGGCCGCCGAGACAACGACACCCTCTCTGACCGACCGCTACAAGGCACCGCGCAACGCGCGCTACTCGGCCACCGAAACGCCCAACAGCTACGAAGAAGTCACCGGCTACAACAATTTCTACGAGTTCGGCACCGACAAGTCGGACCCGGCCATCAATGCCCGTGCGTTCAAGCCCACGCCGTGGAGCGTGACGATTGACGGCGAGGCCGAGGTCAAGGGCACGTTCACGCTTGAAGACCTGCTCAAGCCCCATACCTTTGAAGAGCGCGTGTATCGCATGCGCTGCGTAGAGGCCTGGTCGATGGTGGTGCCATGGGTAGGCTTCCCGCTGGGCGACCTGCTGGCTCGCTTCAAGCCCACCTCCAAGGCCAAGTACGTGGCGTTCACGACGCTCAACGATGCGAAGCAGATGCCGGGCCAGCGCGAGCGGGTGCTGGAGTGGCCCTATGCCGAAGGCTTGCGCATGGATGAGGCGATGCATCCGCTGACAATGATGGTCACGGGGGTCTATGGCCGTGTGCTGCCCAACCAGAACGGCGCACCGCTGCGGCTGGTGGTGCCCTGGAAGTATGGCTTCAAGGGCATCAAGTCCATCGTTCGCAT
>CANGFJ010000132.1 GCA_947453065.1 Pseudomonadota bacterium | reverse complement strand
CGCAGGTTCGATTCCTGCCGGGCGCGCCATTGTGGTGTGTGTCTTGTTTCGTTGGTGGACGTAGCTCAGCTGGTAGAGTCCCGGATTGTGATTCCGGCTGTCGCGGGTTCGAGTCCCGTCGTCCACCCCATTTTTTGATGTTGCGTGCGTGTTGCGGTTTTGAATGCCGCCCATTAAGATTCGCACCCCGCCGGGGCCAGCCCCCGGCATGCAGCATCCAGTCTGCGGGCCGTTAGCTCAGTTGGTAGAGCAGGAGACTCTTAATCTCTTGGTCGAAAGTTCGAATCTTTCACGGCCCACCATTTCTTCTCCCCAGATCGTGCGTCCTCCTCGCCGTCTGCACCCGCGCTCCGGTATACTTTCGCGTTCACTGTTGGCGACTGCGCCACCCCCGCAGGGGGCCGCGCGAAAGTGGCGAAACTGGTAGACGCGCTGGATTTAGGTTCCAGTGGGGTAACCCTTGAGAGTTCGAGTCTCTCCTTTCGCACCATATTTCGAGAAAAACGGACTTGAGGTTGAGGTAAAGACGATGCAATTCACCGTGACGACGACCACTGGCCTGGAACGCAGACTTGAGGTCGCTATTCCCCATACCCGCGTCGCGGGCGAAGTCGAGCGCCGTTTGCGCGAGGTCTCGCGCACGGCCAACCTCAAGGGCTTCCGCCCGGGCAAGGTGCCGTTTTCCGTGGTGCGCCAGCAGTTTGGCGGCCAGGTTCATGGCGAGACGGTCAGCGAACTGATCCGCGAGAGCTTCTCCGAGGCGGTCGGCAAAGAAAATCTGCGTCCGGCCGGTGGCCCGCGCATCGAACCGATCGATGTCGCCCCGGGCAGCGACCTGAAGTTCGCCGCGATCTTCGAAGTGTTGCCGGAAGTCACCGTCAAGCCGGTCGAAGAGCTGGTCATCCAGCGCACGGTGGCTGAAGTCGGCGACGCCGATGTCGATGCCATGATCGAAAGCATGCGCAAGCAGCGCGTGGACTACACGCCCGTCGAGCGCGCCAGCCGCAGCGGCGACCGCGTCACGGTCGATTTCCTGGGTCGCGTCGATGGCGTGGCCTTCGCCGGTGGCGAGGGCAAGGACACGCCGTTCGTGCTGGGTTCGGGTCGCGCCATTGCCGATTTCGAAACCGCCCTCACTGGCATGTCGGCGGGCGAGACCAAGACCGCGCCGGTCAAGTTTCCGGACGCCTACGGCGCCCCCGAACTGGCGGGCAAGCAGGCCGAGTTCGACCTCACGGTCACCAAGGTCGAAGAAGAAGTGCTGCCGGTAGTCGACGACGCCTTTGCCGAGGCCTTTGGCCTGCATGAGGGCGGCGTCGCCAAACTGCGTGAAGAAGTGCGCAGCAGCATGCAGCGGGAGATCGCCGAGGCCATTCGCGGCAAGTTGCGCACACAGGTGTTCGAGTCCCTGCAGAAGGACAACCCCCTTGAGTTGCCCAATGCCCTGGTCGACGAGCAGATTCAGGAATTGCAGGCGGAGATGATGCAGCGCACCGGCCAGCGCGATTCGGGCCAGGCCCCGCCGCGTGACCCGTTCGTCGAGCCGGCCCGTCGCCGCGTGGCCCTGGGCTTGCTCCTGGGCGAGCTGATCCGCCGGGAAGGCCTGCAGGTGGACCGCGAACTCGTCCACACGCGCCTCAACGAGCTGGCTTCTGCCTACCCGAACGCAGATGAAGTGCGCCGCGCCTACCTGCAGAGTCAGGATGCGATGCGTCAGATCGAGACCTCGGTGCTGGAAGACCAGGCCGTCGACTGGATCGTCGCGCACGCCAAGGTCACCGATGTCCCGGCCACGTTTGCCGAGCTCACCGGTTTCGGTCGTCAGGCCTAATAGCCGGCCGGGTATTGAAGGCGCCTTCGGGCGCCTCCATACCTCACTCAGTTAATTGCGAAGGAACAGGTCATGAACGAACGCGCACTGAATCTCGTACCGATGGTCGTCGAGCAGACGGCGCGTGGCGAACGGGCCTACGACATTTATTCCCGCCTCCTCAAAGAGCGCGTGATCTTTGCCGTGGGGCCTGTCGATGACTACATGGCCAATGTCATCGTTGCGCAGTTGCTGTTCCTGGAGTCCGAGAACCCGGACAAGGACATCTCGTTGTACGTCAATTCGCCGGGCGGCCACGTCACGGCGGGTCTGGCGATCTACGACACCATGCAGTTCATCAAGCCCGATGTCTCGACGATCTGCCTGGGGCAGGCGGCGAGCATGGGAGCGGTGCTGCTGGCGGGTGGTGCCCCGGGCAAGCGTTTTGCGCTGCCGCACTCACGCGTCATGATCCACCAGCCGCTGGGTGGCATGCAGGGTCAGGCCGTAGACATGGAAATCCACGTCAAGGAGATCCTCTACATCCGCGAACGTCTGAACGAGATCCTCTCCAAGCACTGCGGTCACAGTGTCGAGAAGATCAAGGCCGACACCGATCGGGACAACTTCATGAACGCCGAAGAGGCTGTGAACTACCGACTGATCGATAGTGTGTTGCATTCGCGGGCGCTGCTGACCGCCGAGGCGTCCACTAAGGCCTGATCGCTGGGCCGGGGCATCTGCCCCGTGCTATATAGATTTCAAGGACGAGTTTGGTAGGCCCGCTAGGGCAAGGTGGCTGAATGAGCGATGACGTGCGTGGCAAGACTGACGACGGCAAGCTGCTGTATTGCTCTTTCTGTGGCAAGAGCCAGCATGAAGTCCGCAAGCTGATTGCGGGCCCCTCCGTCTTCGTCTGCGACGAGTGCGTTGAGCTCTGCAACGACATCATCCGCGAAGAGCTCGAAGACAAGGCCGATCGCGCGCGCGAAAAGCTGCCCAAGCCCCATGAACTCAAGGCCGTCCTCGATGAATACGTCATCGGCCAGGAACGTGCCAAGAAGACCCTCTCCGTCGCCGTCTACAACCACTATAAGCGGTTGCAGACCCGTGGCACGGGTCCCAAGGCCAAGGATGAGGTCGAGATCGCCAAGAGCAACATCCTGCTGATCGGCCCCACGGGCAGCGGCAAGACGTTGCTGGCCGAGACGCTGGCCCGCCTGCTCAACGTGCCCTTCACCATCGCCGATGCGACGACGCTCACGGAAGCCGGCTATGTCGGTGAGGACGTCGAGAACATCATCCAGAAGCTGCTGCAGAAGTGCGATTACGACGTCGAGAAGGCGCAGACGGGCATCGTCTACATCGACGAAATCGACAAGATCTCCCGCAAGTCAGACAACCCGTCCATCACGCGTGACGTGTCGGGCGAGGGCGTGCAGCAGGCGCTGCTCAAACTGATCGAGGGCACGATGGCCTCGGTGCCGCCGCAGGGCGGGCGCAAGCATCCCCAGCAGGAGTTCCTGCAGGTCGATACCTCCAGCATCCTGTTCATCGTGGGCGGTGCCTTTGCCGGCCTCGAGAAGATCATCCTCAACCGCACCCAGAAGGGTGGCATCGGCTTTACCTCCGAGGTGCGGGGCGTCAACACCCGCCCGCACGGCAACGACCTCTTCCACGATGTCGAGCCTGAAGACCTCATCAAGTTCGGCCTCATCCCTGAGTTCGTCGGCCGCCTGCCGGTGGTTGCGACCCTCGAAGAGCTCGACGAGGCCGCGCTGATCTCCATCCTGATGGCGCCCAAGAATGCCCTCACGAAGCAGTACCGCCGTCTGTTCGAGATGGAAGGCGCAGAGCTGGAGTTCCGCGAAGACGGGTTGAGTGCCGTGGCGCGCAAGGCCATGGAACGCCGCACGGGTGCCCGTGGCCTGCGCACGATTCTCGAGAAGATCCTGCTCGATACCATGTACGACCTGCCGTCAATGAAGAACGTCAGCAAGGTGGTCGTGGATGAGGGCGTGGTCGAGGGGCACTCCGGCCCCTACATCGTCTACAAGTCCGAAGAGGCGCGTGAGGCAGGCAATACTGCCTTGGCTGCACCGGCGGATGAGCCGCGGCGCGTCGGCGGGTCGAACCACTGACGCCGGAAAGCCGCTGGGACCTGTCGATCGAGGCGGGTCCGGCAACCACCGGACGGCTGTTTGTCGTCCGGCTTGACCAGCCCGATGACGTCGTGCAGCAGGGCAGGGCCCTGCTGGGTGTCGACGAGTGTGCGCGGGCCGATCGATTTTATTTCCCCCGTGACCAACGTCGCTACATCATCGGCCGGGCTGCGCTACGACTGCAGTTGGGGGTGGCGCTTGGCGTTGCGCCGGAAGCCGTTCGATTTACCTATGGCTCACATGGCAAGCCGGCGCTGGCGGAACCGTTTCTGGCCTCGGGTATCTGCTTCAATGTTTCCCATTCCGGTGACCTCGCCCTCATTGGATTATTGCGGGGGGGCGAGTTGGGGGTCGATCTTGAGGCTTTCCGGCAACTGTCAGACCGAGACGCACTGGTTCGTCGGTATTTCTCCGATGTAGAAAATCAGTTCTATTTCAGCTTGCCAGAGGCAGAGCGCGAAGCGGGCTTTTACAACTGTTGGACGCGAAAGGAAGCCGTGGTCAAAGCGCTGGGCCAGGGGTTGTCCTATTCCCTTCGGGCTTTTGATGTGACGCTTGCGCCCCAAGACTCACCCGGTTTGCTGAGATTGCAGCAGGTGGCCGGTCAAGAGAGCGGTTGGTGCCTGGATGCCTTCAGGCCTGGCGAAGGCTATGCGGCGGCGGTGGCCGTGCAGGGCAGATACTGCAAAATATCCCCATTGCTATAAGGGCGGCCGGCTAGATCCCCAAGTCGTGAAATCACTCACGGGTTTCTCCACGGATACCGCATACACTGCATTATCTTTTTTGTTAACCGCAGCGACTGTCTGGCAGGTTCTGTTTCATGCGAATTCGCTTGCTTGGGCACTATTTTCACAGTTCTGTGGTGAGCCTCGTGCTGGCCGAATCGCTGCTGTTCTTCGCGTCTGTCTATGTTTCGGCCTTGTTGCGGTTTGGTATGCCGCTTGAGGAAGTTACCGCGAAGGAAGGGGCTTTAGCGCCTCGCGCCCTGATATTTGCGGCAGTGGCCCTCATCAGTTTTTTGGCATTGGGGCTGTACACCGCTCGCCAACGCGCTCGGGCTGCGGGGCTGGGGCTGCGCGTGGTATTGGCGGTGCTGGCGGCCATGGCGGTTATTGCCATCCTTTTTTACCTGCTGCCCGACTTCACACTGGGCCGGGGCGTACTCGTTATCGCCGCAGGCATCTCCTTTGTCGGGTCGTTGCTGTTACGGCTCCTGTTTGCGCGGCTGGTCGATGGGCAAACGTTCAAAAAACAGGTGTTGGTCTACGGCTACGGCAGTCGGGTCCAGGCGTTCTCCAAGCTGCGCCGGGCCAGTGATCGGCGGGGGTATAACCTGGTGGGGTTTGTGTGTCCTCCCGGGGAAACGCTGAATGTCCCTGCGGAGGAGTTGCTCGTTGCGCCGGAAGGTCTGCGCGCCCTGTGCGAGCGGCTGGCCGTAGAGGAAGTCGTGGTCGCAATGGAGGACCGCCGCAAAAACCTGCCGGTGAAGGAGTTGATGCAATGCCGCCTGATTGGCATCCACGTCATCGATTTCATCCCGTTCATGGAGCGTGAAACCGGTCGCATTTTCCTCGATGCCCTCAGTCCCAGTTGGTTGATATTTGGCACGGGCTTCCGGCGCGATGGGCTGCGCCTTTTTACCTCCCGCGCTCTGGATTTTGTCGCCAGTGCGGTTCTGGTCGCTGTGACATTGCCCGTCATGGCCCTGACTGCGCTGGTCATCTGGCTGGAGGATGGCCGCAAGGGCGGCGGAGTGTTGTACCGGCAGGAACGGGTCGGCCTTGAAGGAAAACCTTTTAACTTGCTGAAGTTCCGCAGCATGCGGGTCAATGCCGAGGTGGCAGGCCAGGCGCAGTGGGCCCAGCAGAACGATCCGCGCGTCACCCGCATCGGGGCGTTCATCCGAAAATGCCGCATTGACGAGCTGCCGCAGCTGTTGAACGTGTTGCGGGGCGACATGAGCTTGGTGGGTCCTCGGCCGGAACGTCCGCAGTTCGTCACCGCGCTGGAGGCGAAAATCCCCTATTACGAGCAGCGGCACAGCGTAAAGCCGGGTATCGCTGGCTGGGCGCAGCTGTGCTACCCCTATGGCGCTTCCGAAGAAGACGCCGTCCAAAAGCTTCAGTACGACCTCTACTACGTCAAGAACAACAGCCTGTTGTTCGACCTGGCCATCCTGGTGCAGACCGCCGAAGTGGTCTTCCTGGGCAAGGGCGCACGCTGACTTGAAAGAGGGCCGAACAGGCCGCATGTCGAGTTAGACTGGTGCCAATTCCGGCGTCTCGAGGGACGTATCCATGACTGACTCCACCCAGGCCGTCACCGCGGCGGCCGTAATCAACGTTCCCGTGTTGCCGCTGCGCGACGTCGTGGTCTATCCGCACGTCGTCATACCGCTGTTCGTGGGGCGCGAGAAATCGATCCAGGCGCTCGATGTGGCCATGAAGGCCGACAAGCGCATCATGCTGGTCGCCCAAAAACAGGCCGATGTCGACGACCCGAAGGCCGACGACCTCTACCACTTCGGCACGCTGGCCACGATCCTGCAGCTGCTCAAGCTGCCGGACGGCACCGTCAAGGTGCTGGTCGAGGGCGTTGACCGCGCGCGCATTGATCTCGTGCATCCCGGTGAGTTCTACAGCGCCGACGTCACGCTGCTCCCCGACCTGGACCAGTACGACGAGAAAGAGATGGATGTGCTGACGCGCTCCGTCATTTCTCAGTTCGAGCAATACGTCAAACTCAACAAGAAAGTGCCGCCCGAAGTGCTGACAGCACTGGCTGGCATCGAGCAGCCCGGCCGTCTGGCCGACACGGTCGCCGTGCACATGGCGCTCAAGCTCGCCGAGAAACAGAAGATCCTCGAGATTCTCGAGGTCAAGGCCCGCCTTGAACACATCCTGGTCGCCATCGAGGGCGAAATGGACGTGCTGCAGATCGAAAAGCGCATCCGTGGGCGCGTCAAAGCGCAGATGGAGAAGTCGCAGCGCGAGTACTACCTCAACGAGCAGATGAAGGCGATCCAGAAAGAGCTCGGTGACATGGAGGACGGTGGCAACGAGATCACCGACCTCGAGGGCAAGATCGCCAAGGCAGGCATGCCCAAAGAGGCGCGTGACAAGGCCACTGCCGAGCTCAACAAGCTCAAGATGATGTCGCCCATGTCGGCCGAGGCCACCGTGGTGCGCAACTACATCGACTGGCTGGTCAAGGTGCCCTGGAAGAAGCGCAGCAAGGTCCACAAGGACATTGCCAATGCCCAGAAAATCCTCGACCAGGACCACTATGGCCTCGACAAGGTCAAAGAGCGCATCGTCGAGTACCTCGCCGTGCTGCAGCGGGTTGACAAGATCAAGGGCCCTATCCTGTGCCTCGTCGGCCCTCCGGGCGTCGGCAAGACCTCGCTCGGCCAGAGCATCGCGCGGGCCACCAACCGCAAGTTCGTGCGTATGTCCCTGGGCGGCGTGCGTGACGAGGCCGAGATCCGCGGCCATCGCCGCACCTATATCGGTTCGATGCCAGGCAAGGTCGTGCAGAACATGGCCAAGTCCGGGGTGCACAACCCGCTCTTCCTGCTCGATGAAATTGACAAGATGGCCATGGATTTCCGTGGCGATCCGTCATCTGCGCTGCTGGAAGTACTCGACCCCGAGCAGAACGCCTCGTTCAATGACCATTACCTGGAGGTCGACTTCGACCTCTCCGATGTCATGTTCATCTGCACGGCCAACAGCCTGAATATTCCGGCGCCGTTGCTCGATCGCATGGAAGTCATTCGTCTGCCGGGCTATACGGAAGACGAAAAGCTCAACATCGCCAAGCGCTATCTGGTGCCCAAGCAGGTCAAGCAGAACGGCCTCAAGGCCAGCGAACTGAAGGTGGCCGACAGCGCGCT
>CANGFJ010000131.1 GCA_947453065.1 Pseudomonadota bacterium | reverse complement strand
TCTCGCGAACCTTGCTGCAGTCATCGGCGGCCGTGGTCAGGAAGTCGGACACCCGATCGAGCAGGGGGTCGCTGTGGATGGCATTGGCGTCTCCGCGCGTGTCCTTGAGCAGGGTGGCGAGGCTGGCGGCGCCGCGACCGGTGCGCTCGGCCAGAGGCCCGCACTGTTCGATGAGGTCCATCGTCTTGTGGGCAGCCTCGTCGGTCAGCTTCACCACATGCTGCAGCCGTGCCCGGGCACCCGGCACTTCGTGCTCTGCCAGCGTGGCGATGCGGAACTCGTGGCGGAACTTGAGCATCGCGTCGTGCAGCGTCTCGGCCAGCACGCGCAGTTCGCGAGTGACGTCATCGGCGCGGTTGTCCTTCAGCGCCTCGAGCGTCCGATGAAAGAGTTCGGAATTGTTCTCGGCCGCGGCCTGGTTCAGGCGCGCCAGCGTCGGGCCGTAGAGGTCCATCAGCGTCAGATGGGTGGCCACGGCGCTCACCCGGCAGCCTGTGCAGCGCGGGCTGCCAGAATCTTGTCCAGCTTTTCCTTCAGGGTCTGGGCCGTGAAGGGCTTGATGACATAGCCGTTGACGCCGGCCTGCGCGGCTTCGACGATCTGCTCGCGCTTGGCTTCGGCCGTCAGCAGGAGCACCGGCAGCTTGGCCAGCTTCGGGTCGGCACGGACGGCCTTCAGCAGGTCCAGGCCCGGCATGCCCGGCATGTTCCAGTCCGTGATCAGAAAGTCGATGTTGCCGGCCTTGAGGATGGGCAGCGCCGTGTTGCCATCATCGGCTTCCTGAACGTTGGCGTAGCCCAGGTCATTCAGGAAGTTCTTGATGATGCGTCTCATGGTCGAGAAGTCATCCACCACGAGAAAACGGATTTCCGCGCTCATTGCCCCATCTCCTTGTCCGGGGGGCCGCGGTGGGCAGGTTATTGCCCGGTAATGCGACCCCTACTGTCCCTGTTCATGGCGTCTGGCCCTCAGCGCCGAGCTTCGCCGCTCGAAACCGCTTCGGTAAACCGGACTCCAAAGTGCTCGTTGACCATGACGACTTCGCCATGGGCCACCAGCCTGCCGTTTACGTACACATCGAGCGGATCGCCTGCGGGCCGGTCCAACTCGATCACCGTGCCCACATTTAGCTGCAAGAGGCGGCGTATGTTCATCGTCGTACGTCCCACTTCCAGGGACAACACCACCCCGATGTCGAGGATCACATCGCCGCCGCTCTGCACTGCAGCATTTGTGCCGACCCCGTCCCTGCCGTTCGTTGCCGAGTTCTGCGTCACAGTCTGCTGACCGGTCATCAGGTTCTCCGTACGAAAGAATCGAGGGTATTGCCGTTCTTGCGGCTGATCAGCTGCTTCACCTTCACCACCTGGCGCCCGCGGTTCTGGCCGACCTCGCCATACAACAGCGGCAGGCCATCGGCCATGACCGTGGCGGTGCCATCGAAATTGCAGGGAATGACGTCACCGGGCTTGAGGTCCAGCAACTCGCCCAGGGTGATGCGCGCCTCGCACAGCGTGGTGATCAGGTCGACTTCCGTTTCTTCGAGCTCGTTACGCAGCGTCTGGGCCCAGCGCTCGTCCTTGTCCGCCCGGTCACTCTGCATGCCGGCTTTGAGGATGTCCTTGATCGGCTCGATCATGGAATAAGGAATGGTGACGTGGATGTCGCCTCCGCCCCCTTCCAGCTCGATGTGGAAGCGGCTGACCACGACGATCTCGGTCGGCGTCACGATATTGGCGAAGTGCGGGTTGATCTCGGAGTTCAGGTACTCCATGTCCATGGCCAGCACCGGCGTCCAGGCTTCCTTCATGCCCGTGAAGATCTGGTTGAGCAGCATCTGGATGATCTGCATCTCGGTCGGCGTGAACTCGCGTCCCTCGATCTTCGCGTGACGGCCCGTGCCGCCAAAGAAGTTGTCGATCACGGCGAACACCAGCTTGGGCTCCAGGATCACCAGCGCGGTGCCCTGTAACGGATTGATTCTGATCAGGTTAAGGTTTGTGGGCACCTGCAGGGTCGGCAGGTATTCGCTGAACTTGGGCAACGCAATCGGCGCCACCGCCACATCCGGCGAACGGCGCAGCATGTTGAACAGGCTGATGCGCAGCTGCCGCGCGAACCGCTCGTTGATCATCTCCAGCGTCGGCATGCGCCCACGGACGATGCGCGTCTGGGTCGCAAAATCGTAATCGCGGGCTTCGGTGCTGGGGAGCGGCGGCGCGGTGTCCACGGCGCCGCTGTCGACGCCATGCAGCAGGGCGTCGATCTCGTCCTGGTTCAGTACATCAAGCGCCATGAGGCTTCTCGCTACACAAAGGCTTCTCCACCACCGCCGAGCATGATCTTGCCGTCGTCAGCCAGCTTGCGGGCCACGGCCAGGATCTCCTTCTGCGCCCCCTCCACTTCCGCCAGCCGCACGGGACCGCGGGATTCCAGGTCATCCTTGAGCATTTCGGCCGCACGCTGCGACATGTTCTTCAGGAACTTGTCGAGCATCACCTGGTCCGCGCCCTTGAGCGCCAGCACCAGCTTGGCCGAATCGACTTCACGCAGGATTTCCTGGATGCCGCGGTCATCGACTTCCAGCAGGTTCTCGAACACGAACATCAGGTCCTGCAGCTTCTGGCACAGCGCGTCATCGGCCTTGCGGATCTGCGCAATGACCTTGCCCTCGCCCGTGCCGTCGATGAAGTTGAGGATGCCGGCGGCCACCTTCGGACCGCCCAGGTTGGCCGCCATGCCACCCGCGTTGCCGGCAAACTGCTTCTCGATCATTTCGTCGAGCTTGCCCAGCGCCGCCGGCTGCACGCCATCCAGCGTCGCAATGCGCATGAGGATGTCGGCCTGCAGCCAGTCCGGGAAGAATTCCAGCACCTTGGCGGCCTGGTCGGTGTCCAGGTAGGCCAGCACGATGGCCAGCACCTGCGGGTGCTCCATGCGGATGGTCTCGGCGATGGTCTTGGGTTCCATCCACTTCAGGACATCCAGGCCCTTGCTCGTGCGGCCCAGCAGGATGCGGTCGATGATGCCGCTGGCCTTGTCGTCACCCAGCGCGTTGATCAGCACCTTGCGGATGTAGTCGTCGGAGCCGGCCTTGATGTCCGCCTGCTCTTCCATGACGGTGACAAACCCCGAGATCACCGCGCTCACCTCGTCGCGGGAGGCGCTCTTGAGCTGGGCCATCTCCACGCCCAGCCGCTGCACGATCTTCGCGTCCAGGTGCTTGAGCACGGTGGCCGCCTCGCTCTCGCCGAGCGCAAGCAGCAGGACCGCGGCACTGCGCGTCGAGGGGGCGCCCTCTTTCTCTGCCATGGCTATCCGAACCTGAATGGGTAACTGTGTGCGGTATACAGCAATTTCCGTGCCCGCCTCGATTTGCGAGGCAGGGGAGAGAAGCGCCAGAAAAATGGCGCAGCCGGCTGCTGGTCTACCTAGCCGTGAATATAAGTCTCGAGGTCCTCGATGTGGTGCTGCTGCGCCTCGATGACGCACTTGACCAGGTCCCCGATGGAAACGACCCCCTGCACCAGCCCACCCTGGATCACGGGCAGGTGGCGCACCCGCCGGTCGGTCATCACCTGCATGGCCTGATGGACCGTATAGTCCGGCGGCGCAGTGACCACGGGTGCCGACATGATCTCGCGCACCAGCGTGTCGCTGGACGAGCGCCCCCGCAGCACCACTTTGCGGGCGTAATCGCGCTCGGAAATGATGCCCAGCAGGGTATCCCCCTGCATCACCAGCAGGGCGCCGACGTGGCTGTCGGCCATGATGCGGACCGCCTCGATGACCGGCGCCCCGGGGCTCACCGCGTACACCGTGCGACCTTTCTGTTCCAGCAGTTGGTTCAACGTCAGCATAGGACCCCCTAGTGAGGAGTGCGGAACCGTCCGGGCTCTGACTGACGTAGTGTACGCCCATGCCCCTGTCCACCAGACCCGTCGTCGACCTCAACCGCTGCGAGGGCAAGGCCGCCTGCGTGCAAGTCTGCCCCTGGCAGGTCTTTGACGTGCGCGCCCTCACGACCCAGGAGCGCGGACCGCTGACTTTGGGGGGGCGCCTGCGCAGCCTGCTGCACAGCGGCCACCAGGCCATCGCCACCCGTGCCGACCAGTGTCACGGCTGCGGGCGCTGCGTGGCCGAGTGCCCGGAAGGGGCCATCCGGCTGGAAAAAATCCCGGGCTAAGGCTCAGGCCGCGCGCCCACGCTTGAGGTGCACGATCAGAATGGAGATCGCCGCCGGCGTAATGCCGGGCACGCGCGAGGCCTGCCCCAGCGTCGTGGGCCGCACCGCCACGAGCTTCTGCCGCACTTCATTCGACAGGCCGGCGATGGCGTCGTAGTCCAGCGTGGCGGGCAAGTGAGTGTCTTCGCTGCCACGCTGCCGCTCGATGTCGGCCCGCTGGCGCTCGATGTACCCCGTGTAGCGCGCGCGCACTTCCAGTTCCAGCCGCACCTGGGCCGGGATGCGCTCGTCCAGTCCGGTTTCATCCAGCGCACCGGCGATCAGCTCCAGGTCCGCATAAGGCACCTCGGGCCGACGCAGCAGTTCGAAGGCCGTCTGTTCGCGTGACAGCGGACCGCCCAGCACGCGCTCGGCCCAGTCGGCCGGAATCTCGGCCGGACGCAGCAGCCGCGAGGCCAGGCGCGTGGCCTCCTTTTCAATGGCCTCGTACTTGTCACTGAAGAACGCCCAGCGCGCCTCATCCACCAGGCCCAGTTCCCGGCCGCGCGGCGTCAGCCGGGCGTCCGCGTTGTCTTCGCGCAGGATCAGACGATATTCGGCGCGGCTGGTGAACATGCGGTACGGCTCGCGCGTGCCATGCGTCGTCAGGTCATCGACCAGCACGCCCAGGTAGGAGCTGCTGCGCTCGGGCGTATAGCCCTCAAGGCCACAGGCCTCGGCCGCCGCATTGATACCGGCGATGAGCCCCTGCGCAGCGGCTTCTTCATAGCCGGTGGTGCCATTGATCTGGCCCGCGAAATACAGGCCCTGCAGGAACTTGCTGGCCAGCCGCGGCGTGAGGTCGCGCGGATCAAAGAAATCGTATTCGATCGCATAGCCTGGGCGCGTCAGGTGCGCGTTCTCCAGGCCGGCAATCGTGCGCACGAACGCCCACTGCACGTCGAACGGCAAGCTGGTGGAGATGCCGTTGGGATAGACCTCGTGCGTCTCCAGCCCCTCCGGCTCCAGAAAGATCTGGTGCGAGGCCCGGTCGGCAAAGCGCACGACTTTGTCTTCAACGCTGGGGCAGTAACGCGGCCCCACGCCCTCGATCTGGCCGGTGAACATCGGCGAGCGGTCGGTGGCCCCGCGAATCAGGTCGTGCGTGCGCGCGTTGGTCGCGGTGATGTGGCAGGGGACTTGCTGCGGCTGGTCGGCGTGGCGCCCCAGGAACGAGAACACCGGCCGCGGGTCATCACTGGGCTGCGCCACCAGCTGCGAATAATCGATGCTGCGCCCATCGATACGCGGCGGCGTGCCGGTCTTCAGGCGCCCGACCCGCAGCGGCAGCTCGCGCAGCCGCGCCGCCAGCCGCAGCGACGGCGCATCGCCCGCCCGCCCACCCGGGTGCTGGTCCAGGCCCACGTGGATGCGGCCGCCCAGGAAGGTGCCGGTCGTCAGCACCACGGCGCGGGCCTCGAAGCGGATGCCCGTGATGGTGGTCACCGCCCGCACCTGGTCGCCCTCCACCTCGATATCGGCCACTTCTTGCTGGAACACCTGCAGGTTCAGCTGCTGCTCGACGGCCGCCCGGATGGCGCGGCGATACAGCTGCCGGTCGGCCTGCGCCCGGGTGGCGCGCACGGCCGGCCCCTTGCTGGCATTGAGCGTGCGGAACTGGATGCCGGCACGGTCGGCAGCGCGGGCCATGACGCCACCCAGCGCATCAATCTCACGCACCAGATGACCCTTGCCGATGCCCCCGATCGCCGGGTTACAGCTCATCGCACCAATGGTCTCGACGCTCTGCGTCAGCAGCAGCGTGCGCGCGCCACGGCGGGCCGCGGCCAATGCGGCCTCGACGCCCGCATGGCCACCGCCGATCACAATCACGTCATAGGACAAGGCACTGCTCATAGGGCAGTATTCTATGTCGTGTACCGCCGCATCCCAATCTGTCTGCTGTGCCTGCTGATGAGTGCTGCGCTGTCGCAGGCCGCGGGCGCCGCCACCCTGGCGCTGCAGCCCTGCCAGCTGGCGCAGGCCCAACGCCTCCTGTCGGTCGCAGCCGAATGCGGCGAGCTGACGGTGCCCGAAGACCGGGCCTTGCCGGGCGGCCGTCAGATCCGCCTTTTCGTGGCCCGCGTGCCCGCCATCAGCCGCCAGCACCGTCCGGACCCGCTCTTTCTGTTGGCCGGTGGCCCGGGCCTGGGCGCCAGCGACTTCTACCCCAACGTGGCTGGCGCCTTCGCCCGCATCCACCGCGACCGGGACATCCTCCTCGTCGACCAGCGCGGCACCGGCCGCTCCAACCCGCTGTCCTGCGCCTTCGATGACAACGCCCTGTGGGAGGCCGGCGAGGCCGAGGTCGCCCGCGCCATGGCCAGTTGCCAGCAGCAGCTCTCGCAACGCAATGACCTGCGGCAATTCACCACCAGTGTGGCCGTGGCCGACCTCGAGGCCGTGCGCCAGGCCCTGGGCTACGCGCAGGTCAATCTCTACGGCAGCTCCTACGGCACCCGTGTCGCGCAGCATTACGCCCGTCGCTATCCGCAGCAGACCCGCGCGCTGATTCTCGATGGCATCGTGCCGCCGCAGCGCGCGCTGGGCCCCGCCACCCCACTGGATGCGCAGCAGGCCCTGCGCCAGATCCTCGCCCGCTGCCGGGCCGACACCCGCTGCCACGCCCGGTTCGGCGATCCGCAGCAGGACTACCAGGGGCTGCAGGAGCAGCTGCTCAGGAAACCGGTCGCCGTCACGCTGCCGGATCCGCGCAGCGGCAAGCCCACCACCCTGCAGTTCTCCCACGCGGCATTTGCCACCGCGCTGCGGCTGGCCAGCTACAGCGCCGAGCAGGCCGCGCTGCTGCCCCTGTCGCTGCATCTGGCCTACCGCGAAGGCAACTTCCTGCCGCTGGCCAGCCAGTTCCTGATGGCGACCACCACTTACGGTGAACTGCTGTCCTATGGCATGCACAACAGCGTGGTCTGTGCCGAAGACGTGCCGTTCTTCGGCGACGGGTACCGCCCTGCGCTGGAAGGCACTTTCCTCGGCACGGCGCAGGTCGATGCGCTCCTTGGCCTCTGCAAAGCCTGGCCACGCGGCCCGGTCGATGCCGACCTGCACGCGCCGCTACACAGCGACGTTCCCGCGCTGCTGCTCTCCGGCACGGCAGACCCGGTCACCCCGGCCCGCGACGGCGCACTGGCTGCCCAGGGGTTCCGGTATGCGCTGCATCTGCAAGTGACTGACCAGGGACACGGCCAGCTGGGCATGCCCTGCATGGACCGTGTGATGGCCGACTTCCTGTCGCGGGCGGACCAGCCCGCCACCGTGGCAACGCTGCCCCACGCCTGCGTGGACGGCATCCGGCCAGCGCCCTTCTTCCTGACGCTGGCGGGCCCGGCCCCATGATCGAGGCACGCGGGCTGGCCAAGCGTTTCGGATCAGTGGTCGCGCTGGACTCGCTCAGCTTCACGGCGGCCGATGGCCGCATCACCGGCCTGCTGGGTCCCAATGGCGCCGGCAAGAGCACCACGCTGCGCATCCTGCAGTCGCTGGTCACCGCCGATGCCGGCACCGCCTACGTCGATGGCGAGGCCGTGCACCGCGACTCGCTGTGCACCCGGGCGCAGATCGGCGTACTGCCGCACTCGGCCGGGCTCTATGCCGCCCTCACCGCACGCGAGAACATCGAATACTTCGGGCGACTGACCGGCCTGTCTGGCGCACAGGC
>CANGFJ010000130.1 GCA_947453065.1 Pseudomonadota bacterium | reverse complement strand
CCTCTTTGCAGCCGCCACTGACCTTGTCCTGCGGCAGCGCCCGCAGGCACATCATGGCCTCGTGGCCTTCCTTGCCTGCGCACATCGACTTGGTGTCGGCCTCGCAGGCCTTGCCCACGGCAGCGCGTGCGGCCATGACTTCGGGCGAGGGCGGCGGCCCCGGCGGCCCCGGCGGTCCTGCAGGCCGCTGAGCATGGGCCGCCGTGGCCGACAGCAGGGCGAGGCAGGCGACGAGGGAATGAATTTTCATGGTCTCTCTCCGTGTGGTGGGGGCTGGTGATCGATTATTTGCGCGGCGCCTGGTCCAGGATCCAGCGCGCCAGAGTCAGTGCATCGGCGGGTTTGACGTGCTCGTTGGGGACCATTGGCACGTCGCCCCAGTTACCGCCGCCACCCCGCCGGATCTTCTCGGCCAGTACGGCTTCCATCTGCGCGCGGTCACCGCTGTAGCGGGAGGCAATGGCCTGGTAGGGCGGGCCGATCAGCGGTGAGGTCGGCGTGTGGCAGGCGTAGCAACGGCTGCGCTGGGCCAGCACTTCACCCAGGGGCACGGACGCTACTGCTGCCTGCTTCGCATAGGCGTTGTCACCCGGTTCGATGATCAAGGCCATGCGGGGGCCATGCACCTGTTCCACGATGTTGGCGTAGGCCGTGACGAGGCGGCCGGTCTGCGGGTCGATGTCGACCATGCGCAGGAACGCGCCGCTGCGTGGCATGGGCAGCACACCCAGGGAGGCGTCAGCCGGGTTGAAGCGATACAGCACGTCGGCGTTCGACGTCGGGATCCACACCACCTTGCGCACCGGGTCCCAGGTGACGGCATAGGGCGCGCTGGCGCGGTCTGGCAGGTCGTAGAGGCCAACTTGTTTGTGCTTGCGCGTGTCGTAGGCCAGGAGCTGTCCGCTGCCATACAACGGCACGTAGAGGATGTCATCGTCGCTGATCCCCAAACGCCGGGGACCAGCGTTTTCCGGCAGCACGATGGAATCCTCGAATTGTCGGGTCTTGATGTTGAAGCTGCCGACATCGCCCGTGGCCACGTGGCTGTACCAGAGGTGTTCGCGATCCGAACTCATCACCAGTCCGTAGAGCGATCCATTTGCGCGTCGGCCCGGCACAGCGGGAGCCGGATAGATGCCGATTTTTCCGGTGGCGGGGTCCAGGTAGCCCACCGCGTTATTCACGATGTCTGAAAACCAGACCAAGCCCTGCTTGTCGGTCAGCAGCGTGTGGTTGGCGCCGGCGCTGAGGTCATGGATGCCCACGCCTTTGCCTTCCGGCGTACGCATCGGCCAGGTCTTCCAGGTGCCGGCCTTCACGTCCAGGCGGGCGATGACGCTGGTGATGAAGGGCGCGATCCACAGCGAGCCGTCCGGTGCGCGGTGCAAGGTGTGGGGACCCACCGGCCCGTTGTGCGGAATTTCCAGGGCCGTCTGGCTGCCGGTTGCCGGGTCGACTTTCAGGATGCGGCTGGAGGCGACGTCGGCGACGTAGAGCTGTCCGGGTTCGCCCAGCAGCACCGCCTCGCGGATTGCGTTGGGCTGCTGCAGTTCGTATTCGTAGATGGCGGTGCGGGGCGTGACGGCAAGCTTCGCGCCCCAGCTGTAGCCGGAAACCTGGTCCATGCGTCCCGGGAAACGCTGGGCGAGGAACGCCACCACGCGTTCGCCGTTGCCGACGGCGTACACGTTCTGCGCGTCGAGTGGCGCAGGCTCCTGACCGCGGCTGAACTCTTCGGCGGAGATGAAGTTCATGTACTTCACCAGCGCGCCAAAGCTGTGACGAGAAATGCCGCCGCGGTCGGTGCCAGGAAGGTCGGCAATGGCATTGGCATAATCGCGGAACTGCGGGGCTGGCACCTGGTGGCAGCCGACGCAGTCCAGGATGAAGCTGGCGTTGGCGTCGTGGTCTGGCTTGACGCCCAACCACGCCGACGCCGGCGCAGACCGGGACTGGTTGGCGCTGGGCTTGACCACCACGGTCAGGTCCAGTTGGTTGGCCGCACTGCGCTGCGTGCTGCTCGTGACCAGTTCGTGGCCCAGCGCGCGCACGCTGACGGCCAGGCCGTCCTGCGTGAAGCTGGCATCGGCGGGAAAGACAAAGGCACCGCTGGCATCACTGAAGACCGTCGTGGCCGCAGGGCCGGAGCGCTGCGCCGATACCGTGATCAGTGCGCCGGCAACGGGCTGGCCGTTGAGGTCGCGAATCGCGCCCTTGAGCGAATCGGCCAGCACAGGTGCTGCACCGAGCAGGCAGATCGCAAGGCCAATAACCGGTTGTCTGAACGGCTTACCCATGGCGATCTCCGTGTTGTTTTTTTTAGGTCGGCAGGCGGCCTGATCGTGGGCTGCGTGAACGCCACAGCGGCTGGATCAGGCGCCTGAATGCCAGCGCCAGCCCTGTGTATACCAGAAAGCAGGCGGCGATCGAGGCCAGGGCTGCCAGCGTCTGGCCGATGAGTCCGTAGGCCTCGCCGGTGTGTACGAAGCGGAACCACACGCGCGCACGCTGGCCAGGACTCTGTAGGGCGGCTGCGCTGCCGGGTGGCGGAGAGCGCTTGAGTACGCTGCCATCACTGGCGTTCAGCGTGAGCGTCTGGCGGGGTGGCCGTGCCTCGTCGGACTGCAGTTCAGCCGCGATGTCGATGCGGCTGCCAGCGGGCAGAACCGGCAGCGTCAGCCGCTGCCACTGGGCGAGTTCTGACTTGGCTGTGGAAAGCAGCACTTCGAGGCTTGCACGCGCTGTGACGTCACCGGATTCCTCCTTGCGTGCCGGACCTGCGCCATTGCCTGGCCCCTCGGGACCGCGTCGCTGCGGTACCTGTTCGCCAAAGGCGGCATATACCAGGGTGTTGGCCCAGTCATAGGACATCACGACGCCGCTGACCGAGATCAGTAGCAGCGGGATCAGCATCCAGACGCTGAAGACATGATGCCAAGTGTAGTCACGCAGCTTGCTGTTGATGTATCTGCGCTGGAAGAGCAGCAGGCTGCGGACGCTCCGCCAGCGCCACACCGCCGGCAACCACAGATAGCTGCCGCTGAGCACGAGGAAGACGAACAGCAGGTTGCAGGCATCCACCAGGTTGGCGCGCGTACTGCGCGGGTCACCGGCCAGCCAGCGGTGCCAGTCTTCGACTTTGCGCAGGAACTGACGGGTGTCGGCTGAGGCATCCGGAATGCGCTCACCCGTGTAAGGATTCAGTAGCAGAGCGGTTTCCCGCCCGCGTGACACGGTGACGGGCGCCAGCGGGTTGGCGTCGAAGATCAGACTGAGTCGGTCTGCGTCGGGTGCGGCCAGTCTCGCGATCTGCGCGAGGCGGTCTGCATCCAGCGCGGCGGTGGCAGGCGCCACGGTGAGCCAGTTGCCCTGGGCCGCTGCCGCGACCAGTTGTTTCTCATAGGCCAGCATCACGCCCGTGACCGACAGCACCAGGATGATCAGGCCGGCGGCCACACCACAGCACAGGTGTGCCCAGAAGAGCGTCCGGCGAAAGATCGATCCAGGGACTGCTGCCATGATGTCGGACGCTCCGGAAAGGGTCGGTAGCGCCGACTATACCTAGCGGCTGAGGTGGCGCCGCAAGAAGCGCAGGACCCGTTTGGCCGGCTCACCCTGGAAGAACGGGCCACCGTCATGCCCCACGCCATGCAGGATCAGGGTTTCAACCGGCAGTCCTGCTGCCTCGTAAGCACCCTGCAGTTCATGCAGCTGGTTGATGGGCATCTGCCGATCCTGGTCACCATGCAGCAGCAAGGCGGGCGGATCGTGGCGGTCCACCTGGAAGACCGGGCTGGCCAGTCGCGCGAGCTCGGGCACCTCGTCAGGCGAAGCACCGAGCAGCCGCTGCAGCGCCGGGCCACGCACGCCGACGCCAAAGGGCGTGGACTGCGCCAGGATGGTGGTGAGGTTGCTGGCGCCGAACCAGCTCACGATGGCCTGCACCGCGGAGGACTGGTCCAGGTGTTCGCCCTCTGTGCCTTCGAGTTCGCGGTTGCCCTGGGTGGTGCCGACCAGTGCGGCCAGATGTGCCCCGGATGAGGCCCCTGCGATGGCGATGCGATCGCCGCGATAGCCATAGTGGCCGGCCTCGGCGCGCAGGAAGCGCAGCGCCGCCTTGATGTCGTGCACGTTCGCCGGAAACTTCGCGTCGTTCGTGGACCGGAAGTCGACGCTGGCGACGGCAAACCCGCCGTCCACCAGGAAGGCGGGGTACTGCGTCTTGTCGCCAGCGTTCCAGGCGCCACCATGTAGGTAGACCACCAGGGGCGCGTGCCGCGACCCGGCGGGCAGGTACAGGTCCAGCGCCAGGGACTGGCCATTGACGCTGGCGTAGGGAATGTCCCTGAACGACCGCGCGGCTTCAGCAGCAGAGGCGGCGAGCGGCGCGAGCAGCAACAGCAATGCCGCGAAAAGCTTTTGCGTGGGCGTCATGCCGCATCCATGCCATGCCGCTGTTTGGTGGGTGCCGCGGTGGGCGAAGCCAGGAAATCCAGCAGCGCACGCGCTGCCGTAGGCGTCTGGCAGGCCGTGGTGATGGCCCCTGAGAAAATCGTGAGTGTCTGGATCGACGGTGGCAGCGGCCCTGCGACCTCGATGCCAGGCAGGTTCATCAGTTCGCTCAGTTGCTGGAACCCCAGTTCGGCGCCACCACTGGCTACCAGCGAACCCACCGGCACGCCGGGCGGCGGCACGACGATGCGATCGCGGATCTGATCGAGGATGCCCCAGCGGGCGAACAGGTTTTCAAGGTAGGTGCCACTGGGGCCGGTCGAGTAGCTGAGCGAGCCGGCGGCCAGGACGGCCTGCTTCACGGCCTCTTCGCTGCCCAGGTCTGGCCGTGTGGCGCCGGCCCTCACGGCGACGGCAACGCCCGATTTCACCAGGTCCGTACGGCTGCCCGGCAGGGCATGGCCCTCGGCGATCAAGGCGTCAATGACGTTGTGTGCGAGCACCACGATGTCGACGCGCTCGCCTGCCCGCACGCGCTTGGCCACATCGACCCCACCGCCCGCCTCGGTGCTCACGACCTGCCCCGTGGCCGCCTGGAAATCCGTGGCGAGCTGGCGCAGCACTTCGCGTGTCGCCATGGAGGAAATCAGCGTCAACGGGGTATGGGACATGGGAGAACCTGATTGCAGTGGACAAGGGTCGAAGGCAGGGGCGATGCTACTTGACGCCGATCCGTGCGGTAAACCACCACCAGTTACAGGGGGCTCTCATGAAAAAAACAATGCTTGGACTCGCAGCCGCGCTGCTGTGCTCGATATCGGGCGTGTCGATGGCCGGCTATGCCGATGACCGTGCCGAAATCCAGAATCTTTCCAACCGCTACATGGTGGCGGTGGATGCCGGTGACATCGAGACGGTCATGAGCACCTGGGCCGAGAACGGCGTGCTGGAATGGATCTATGGCGTGGAACATGGCAAAGCAGAGATCCGCAAAGCCATGTCGGGCTTTGGCGGCGGTCGACCCTACGATGGTCCGGCCAACGCGACATCGCGGCCGCGCACCCGTCACCAGATCATCAACCATGTCGTGGATGTGGATGGCAACAAGGCCAAGACCATCGCCTATTGGTTTGCCCTGACCAACAACACGCCGCAAAAAGATGTGCAGCTGCTGTACTTCGGCCACTACGAAGACGAGCTGGAGAAAGTGAACGGCAAGTGGCTGTTTACCAAGCGCCACGTGTACAACGAGACGCAGTCCAACCGCTCGCTGTTCTACCCGGGCCTGGGCGAAAAAGACCCGCGGCAGAAGAAGTAAGCCTCATGGTGGATGCAGGCAGTTCACGACGCGCGTTCCTGGTCTCCGGTGCGGCTGGCGTCGTCGCCGGCGCGGCAACGGGCGCCAGTCTGTCTGCGGCGCCAGCCGTCGCAGCCACGTCCGGTGGCGGCCTGACCCGCGAGCAGTTCATCGCCTACACGACGCTGTTCAACAACAATGATCCGGCTTTTATCCAGTACTACCACGATGACGTGGTGCTGGAGCTGGGTGCAAAGGAAATCCGGACGCCGCAGGGCATCCGGGATTTCTATGCCGACGTGAAGGCGCACATCCGGGAGAAGGTCGAGGTCACGCACTTCGTCTCGGATGCCACCGGCATCGCCGCTGAATTGCCCACAGAGTTCCGCGTCTACAAAGACTGGGACAGCAATTTCTTTGGGCGGCCCCTCAAGGCCGGCGAAGTGCTGCGGGTGATCAGCTTCGTCCTGTACTGGGTGAAAGACGGAAAATTCAGCCGCATCAAGTCGGCCCGCTACAAGCTGGTCAATGACTGGCGGATGGAAGCCTAGGGCCGGTAGCCGTTCCCGCGACGCACGTCACGCTTACGGCATATGCGCATGGAACGGCTGTGCCGGCAGGCGTAGCGTGAACCTTGAGCACTAGGTCGGCGCGGTGCTCGCCCACCTCACTCAGGAGGTCTGTCTCCACCAAGGCAGGTAAGCGGTTCCGGCCACTGAAAGCCCCACACATTACCCCTGTGGGGCTTTCGCCTTTCTGGGGGTACCATTCCGGCATCCATGAACGCCCGTGATCCCGTGACTCCGGGCCGCTTCGCCCTGCTGCTGAAATTCGCTCGCCCGTACCGCTGGCAATTTCTGCTGGTGGCCGTGTTTGCGCTGCTGGCGACAGGAACCGACTTGCTGGCGCCGGTGATCTACCGCGAGGCCATCAACGACATTGCGGGCCTGTTCGTGGGCGAGCCGGATGCCGCGGGCCTGGACCAGACGGTGGTGGCAGAGGACTCGTTGGCCAGCCAGGCAGCGCCTGAACCGCACCAGCGGGGCCGGGTGTCCGCCCGCACGCCCGAACAGACCCTGCATACGCTGCTGATGGCGGTCGGCCTGTTGCTGGTCATCAACGTGCTCTCGCACCTGTGCTCGCTGATTGCCGACCAGCGCACGGTGCGCCTGGCCAGCCGCATCGAGGCCGATGTCATCCAGGGGACTTTCGCGCATGTGCTGCGCCTGCCCCTGCGGTTCTTCAATCGCCGCGCCAGCGGTGGCCTGGCCAAGCAGATCGACCAATCGGACGAAGTGGCGCCGATCGTCACGGCCTTTGCGCATGACATCGCCCCTGAAGTGATCCGCATGGTTGGCGTACTGGCCATCATGTTCACGCAGAGCTGGCGGCTGTCGCTGGCGGCGCTGGCGCTGTTGCCGCCGTACCTGTGGATCGTGGCGCTCTCGTCGCGGCGCCTGGAGGCCGGGCTGACGCAGTACTACGGGCTGTGGGATGGCGTGTCGGCCCGCATCCAGGATGCGCTGGGCGCGGTGAAGACGGTGAAGCTGGCGGGCGCCGAGCAGCGGGAGAGCGAGGCCCTGCGGGCCGCCACGGAGGGCGCCTATGCCGCCTATGTGCAGCGGAACCGGCTCGCCAACCGCTATCTCTTTGGGCAAACCTCGCTGAGCTATCTCAGTCATGCCTTGGTGATGGGCTATGGCGGCTGGCTGGTGTACGAGCACCAACTGACGCCCGGTGACATCGTGATGTTCGTGGCCTACCTCGACCGCCTCTATACGCCGATCGAATCGCTGACGGGCCTGGCCGTGAGCCTGCAGGAGCGCTTTGTGTCCTTCTCGCGAGCGGCCCGCCTGCTGGCGGAACCCGATGCCGAGGCAGGGGGCGGCACGCTACCGCCGGGGCCCGGACTGGTGGAGTTCCGCAGCGTGAGTTTTGAATACCAGCCGGGACGACCGGTGCTGCGGTCGGTCACGATGCGGTGCGAGCCAGGCCAGGTCACGGCGCTGGTCGGCCCATCCGGCGCAGGCAAGACAACGGCCAGCGACTTGCTGTTGCGTTTGTTCGAACCGACAGGCGGGGAGATCTGCATTGATGGCACGCCGATCGCCACTGTCGCCGCGGCGCAGGTGCGCCGTGAGGTGGGCGTGGTGGCGGCAGATGGCGCCATCTTCCCAGGCACGCTGGCCGACAACATCCGCTCCAAGCGGCCCGAAGCCACGGACGAGGAAGTGCTGCAGGCTGCCCGCGAGTGCGGCCTGGGGCCGCTG
>CANGFJ010000129.1 GCA_947453065.1 Pseudomonadota bacterium | reverse complement strand
TCAGCACCAAGGAAGCGGGCGTGACCACTGGCGTAGTGGTGCCACCCGTGCCGCCGCCAGTGGGCGACTGAAAAGCACCGCCCTGATCGCTGCCACCGCCGCAGCCGGCGAGCGCTACCGCCATGACCAGGCTGAGGGCGGCGAGAAGTCCTGTCTTACGCATGTGGATTACCTGAGGCATGGGTGCCGTTCTCACGGTCAATAAACGTTGACGCCTTCGCGCAGGATCTTCGGGGTGACGAAGATCAGCAGCTCGGCCTTGTTATTGACCTTGCCAGACCGCTTGAAGAGGTTGCCGAGCACCGGCACATCGCCGAGGTAAGGCACTTTCTTTTCCGACTCGCGACGCTCCGTCTGCAGGATGCCGCCCAGCACGACCGTCTGGCCGTCGGACACGATCACCTGGTTGGAGATTTCGCTGGTGTTGATGGTCGGCACGTTGACACCGCCGGAAGTCACGATGACTTCGCCGACGCTGTCTTTCTTCACGTTGAGGTCGAGGACCACCCGGTTGTCCGGCGTGATCAGCGGGGTGACGCGCAGCTCGAGTACGGCCTTCTTGAACTGGATGGTGGCGGCACCGCTGGAGGCCGACTGCTGGTACGGAATTTCCGTGCCCTGCGAGATGGTCGCCTCTTTCTGGTTCGCCGTGATGATGCGGGGCGAGGAGATGACCTCGCCGCGACCTTCGGACTGGGCAGCGGTGAGCTCCAGGTCGACGATGTAGTCAGAGCCCAGGATCATCATCGCGAGGCTGCCGGCCGGATCGGCGACGGGCAGGTTGACGTTGTAACGGTTGCCGGCGGCCGTGCCGGTGGGCACGCTGACCGGGTAAGGCGAGGTGCCGCCCGCGAGGTTGCCCAGCGCGGAGCTGAGAATGGTGTCGGTGCCGGAGGCGGTGCCCGTCGTCGAGTACAGGCCGTTGGACCCATTCCGGCGATTCGCGGTGATGCCGGCGCGCGCACCGAGATCACGCGAGAACTGCTCGCTGACCACGACGATGCGGGCTTCGATCAGCACTTGTCGCACCGGAATGTCGAGGGTGGTGACCAGCAGGCGCACGTTGCCGATGCTGTCGGCGGTGTCCTGGATGATGAGGGTATTCGTGCGCTCATCCACTGCGACGCTGCCCCGTGCAGACAGCATGGAGTTCTTGCTGCCGCTGGTGCGGCCGGCCGCTGCAGTGGCCTGCACGAGCGCGGCCACGTCGTTGGCCTTGGCGTAGTTGATCTGCAGGTATTCAGTGCGCAGCGGCGCCAGCTCCTGGATGTCCTTGCGCGATGCGAGGTCTGCCTTTTCACGGGCGGCCAGCTCTTCGGCCGGTGCCACGATGATCACGTTGTCCTGGCGGCGCTTGTCGAGCCCCTTGGTGCGCAGGACGATGTCCAGCGCCTGGTCCCAGGGCACGTTCTGCAGGCGCAGCGTGATGTTGCCCGTGACCGAATCATTGATGACGATGTTCTGGCCGCTGGTGTCGGACAGCAACTGCAGCACCGAGCGCGTCTCGATGTCCTGGAAGTTGAGCGTGATGCGCTCACCGGTGTAGACCGGCTTTTCGACCTCAGCCTGCACCTTGGCGGCGCGCTGCGGCTGTATCTCGATGACGTACTGGTCGTCGGCCTGATAGGCCAGCTGCTCGAAGTCGCCCGTGGCCGAGATGACCAGGCGCGTGCCCGTGCCCGAACGCAGGGCGTCGAAGCCCGACACTGGCGTGCCAAAGTCGGCTACGTCGAAGCGACGCTGCTGTTCCTTCGGCAGGTCGGTGCCCGCGAACTCCACGATGACCTGGCTGCCCTGCTGATGCACGTTGATCGGCGTATGCGGATCGGTGAGCTTGACCACGACGCGGCCAGAGCCGTCGTTGCCACGGCGGAAGTCGATGTTCTTGATGGCCCGCTGCGACACGACGACTGGCGCGGCAGCACGGGCTGGCGCGCTGACGGCTGCGGCTGCGGCTGCGACGGGCGCAGCGCCCTGAGCCGCTGCACCCAGCGTGACCAGGATTCGATTGCCGTCAACACGGGTTTCGTAGGGAACCATGTGGTCGAGGTTCAGGACCAGGCGGGCACGCCCGGCACCCTCTGCGGCCAGAATGGTGTCGAGGCCGGACTTGCGCACGTCGATACGGCGGGAGGCCAGCGCCAGCCCGGTGCCGGGGAGGTCGAGCGAGATGCGTGCTGGGTTGTCGATGGTGAAGGCCAGCGGCTGCGGGGCAGGCCCGCTGAGCGTCAGCTGCAGCTCCAGGCGCTGACCGGGCAGCGGCTGGACGTCGATGGCTTCGAGCTTGATGGCAGGGGCTTCCGCCGCGCGGGCCGTCTGGGCCGCGATGATGCTGCCGGACACGCCGAGCGTGGCCGCCAGGACCAGGGTCCGGAGGATGTTGTGGACGGCGATATAACGCTTCATTCGCTTTCTCTCCCAGCCGATCATTCGTTCAGAGCGAGCGCGGCGGGTCGCTCCATGTAGCCGCCGAGTCCGTCAGGAACAATCTCCGTAACGCCGATTTTCGACGCCGTGACTTCGCTGACACGACCGTCGTTCTGACCCAGGTAGTTGCCGGGCAGCACCCGGTGGACGAGCCCGTCCTTCGTCTGCACGAGGCCGAAATTGCGGCCTCCCATGTTCAGGGTGCCGACCATCTTGAGGGTGTCGAGCGAGAACTGCTCGAGGTACTCCCGATTGCGGCGCACATCCGGCCGCAGGCCGATGGCGCTCGAAATGCCCGACCCGCCCGGAACAAACGGCGAGCGCAGGGACTGCGCACCGTAGACGAAGCTCTCGTAGGGCTTGACCTCGGGCAAGGGCTGCACACCCGTGGCCTGTTCCTGCTGGGTCTGCGTGATGAACTGCGTCAGGTCGCTGTCGCGGCTGGAACAGCCCGCGAGGGTCATAGCCAGCGTCGCCACGGCCAGCAGTCGCCCGATGTGTCTGTGATGAAGGTTCATGGCTGGTTTCCGCTGCACCGGCTTCAATTCGCGCCGCGCTTACGCGGCTCGTTCTTGCGACGTTCGGCCTCGACGGCCTGAAGCTCCTCTTCATCGAGGTAGCGGTACGTCTTGGCGGTGACATCGAGCTGCAACTGGTCGTTGGCACCCTTGCCGAGCTGTTTGATGTCCACGTCATGCAGCGTGACGATGCGTGGCAGCGCCGCAATGCCGCTGACGAAATCACCAAACTGATGGTAGCTGCCGGTGAGCCTGATCTTGATCGGCAACTCGGCGTAGAAGTCTTTGTTCTGCTGCGGCATCGGCTGGAACAGCTGCTGCTGCAGGCCAGCGGCAAGACCTGTCTGCGAGATATCGACCAGCAGGTTCGGCACTTCGGTGCGGCCCGGCAGCTGACGCAGCATGGCGCCGAAAGAACGTTCGATGTCCGACAACTGCTGCTTGTACAACTCGAGGTTGACGGCCTTGGAATGCTTGTCGCGGAACTCGGCGCGCAGCTTCACTTCTTCTTGCTGGTAGCCTTCGAGGTCCGGCTGCTGCTGCTGCCAGACAAAGATATAGCCCAAGATCAGGAACGCCAGCGCGAACCAGATGCCGATGGCACCCAGCCGAACCGGCAAGGGCCAGCGACCCGGATCGCGCCAGTCGAGTGAGCGCAGGTCGTCGAGGGTCATGGCGCAGCCCTCCTGACAGGCTTGCCCTTGCCGGGGGCCTTGGCCGCCGCGGCATCGGTTTCATCGGACAGGGCGGCCTGCTCGGCGTAGAGCGTGAAGTCACTGCCGAAGGAGGTTTCCTTCTTGGTTTCGACGACTTCCAGCTCGGGGTTCCGGAGCCACTGCGAACCGTCGAGGTTGCGCATGAAGGACGATACGCGCGTCGCAGACTGCGCCACGCCGTGGATCTTGAGGCGACGGCCCGTCTGGGTGAGTGCCGTGAGGTAGGTGCCGTCGGGGATCGCCCGCACCAGGGTGTCAAACACGTGCACGATCTCCGGGCGCGAACGCTGCAGCTTCTCGATGATCTGCATGCGCGCGATGAACTTCTGCTTCTGCGTCTCGAGGTTGTTGATTTCCTCGATCTGGCGGTCGAGCTTCACGATCTCACTGCGCAGCAGGCTGTTGCGCTGCTGCTGGCTGTCGATCAGGGAACTGAACCACAAATAACCTGCGAAGGCAGCGACGACGGCACCCAGCGTTGCGGCACCCAGACCGACCGTGAAGGCGAGCTGGCGCTCTTTGCGCTGCTGCTCGCGCCAGGGGAGTAGGTTTATGCGGGGCATGTCAGTCGAAACTCCGCAACGCGAGGCCGCAGGCGGTGAGCAGGGCTGTCGCGTCGCGCTGGACACCCTGAGAGCGGGCACGCGAAGACAGCTTCATCTGGCCAAGCGGATCGCCCTTCTCGGCGGCGATGCCGACCCGGCTGGAAATGACATCGGCGACGCCCGGCACGTTGGCGCAGCCACCGCAGATCAGGATCTTCTCGGGCTGGTCGCGACCAGAGCCGGAGGCCAGGTAGAACTGCAGCGAACGGCTGACCTGCTGGGTCATGTCGTCGATGAACGGGTCGAGCACCTCGGACTGGTAGTTGCCCGGCAGCCCGCCCTCTTTCTTGGCACGGCCGGCCTCTTCGATGGTGAGGCCGTAGGTGCGCATGATGTCTTCGGTGAGCTGCTGCCCGCCGAAGGCGAAGTCGCGGGTGTACACAACCTTGAGGTTGCGCAGGATGCTGAAGGTGGTGCTGCTGGCACCGAAGTCGACCACTGCGATCGAACGGTCGATGCCGCCATCGGGCATCTGGTGCGTCATGAGGCGACAGGAATTCTCGAGCGCGAAGGGCTCGACGTCGATGATGCGCGTGGTCAGGCCGGCAGCGGCCACGGCAGCGCGGCGCTGCTCGACGTTTTCGCTGCGGGTGGCCACCAGCAATACGTCGATTGCTTCAGGGTCTTTTTCGGACGGGCCGGTGACCTCGAAGTCGTAGGACACTTCGTCCATGGGGAAGGGGATGTACTGGTCGGCCTGCAACTCGACCTGGGCTTCTAGCTCCGCGTCGCGCAGCGAACGGGGCATCTGGATGACCTTGACGATGGCAGCGTCGCCACTGATGGCAATCGCCACCTCGCGGCTGTGCGCGCCCGCGCGCTTGGCAGCACGGGCAATGGCCTCGCCGACCGCGTCAGCGTCGACAATGGACTTTTCGTTCACCGCGTTCTGAGGCGTGGCCTCTGCGGCGTAGGATTCAACGCGGTAGTGCCCGCCCGCCATCGACAGCTCGATCAGCTTGATCGAGGACGTCGTGATGTCGAGGCCCAGCAACTGGCGGTGCTTGCGCGGAAATTGAAACACTGATCTCCCTTTCCTTTCAGCTAGTTAGGCGCCGAAACGCGAGTACCGCTTGACATAAGAGGCGAATATATCGCACCCAAGGGTTAAATTGAACGCGAGTTCCGCCCAAGATTCCGTGCGGTCGCCCACAAACGCGACACATTGACCCGAAACGCCCGACACCATACCGCGTGTCACACTGTGCAGGGTCGCTAACATGCCCGTGCGCCGGCGCACGGCGCCACCGATTGAGCCAAATTTGTGAAAAGACCGCCCTTTGCCCTGTTCCGACATGCCTTGGTCGCCGCGACCGGCCTGGTGTTGCTCGGCGTTTTTGGCTTCGCCTGCGCCTATGTGTACATCTCGCCGTCGCTGCCCACGGCCGAGTCCATGCGCAAAGTAGAGCTGCAGGTGCCCCTGCGCGTCTACACCCGAACAGGTGGGCTGATCTCGCAGATCGGCGAGCAGCGGCGCATTCCGGTGACCTTCGATGACATCCCGGAGCTGGTCTGGCATGCCGTGCTGGCCGCCGAGGACGACCGCTTCTTCCGTCACCATGGCATCGACTGGATCGGTGTCGTGCGCGCCATGGCCGTCAACCTGCTCTCCGGCGACCGGGCCCAGGGCGCCAGCACGATCACCATGCAGGCCTCTCGCAACATGTTCTTATCGTTGGAGAAAACCTGGCGCCGGAAGCTGCAGGAGGTGTTCGTCACCTACCGGATGGAGCGGGACTTCACCAAACAGGAAATTCTGGCCACCTACCTGAACGTGATCTTCTTCGGGCAGCGCAGCTATGGCGTGGCCGCTGCGGCCGAGACCTATTACGGCAAGTCGCTGGGCCAGCTGAGCGTGTCCGAGGCGGCGACGCTGGCCGGCATCATCCAGGTGCCCTCGCGCTACAACCCCATGACCAGCCCCGCCATGGCTCAGACCCGCCGCAATTACGTGCTGCGCCGGATGGAGCAGCTGGGCTACATCGACGCCGAGACCGCCAAGACCGCCCACGCTACGCCTATCGTCTCGCGCGGCTATGCCCCGCTGTATGACGTCGAAGCGCCCTATGTGGCCGAACTGGCCCGTCAGGAAATCGTCAATCGCTACGGGCCATCGGCCGTCAATTACGGCTACAAGGTCTACACGACCCTGGACGGGCGCCTGCAGACCGCCGCCAACCGCGCTTTGCGGCTGGGATTAATGGAATACGACCGCCGCCACGGCTATCGCGGCCCGTTGGGCAAAGTGGAGGTGCCCGGCAGCCTCGACCCCGCTCGGCTGGAGACCCTGCTGGCCAAGCACGATCCGGTCGGCCTGCTGCAGCCTGCCGTCGTCGTGTCGGTCGCCGACACCGCAGCGCGTGTGTACATCCGCGGCCAGGGCGCGGCCCAGATCGGCTGGGACGGGCTGGCCTGGGCGCGGAAGGTGGTCAACGGTCACCCGGGCAATACCCCCCGCAAGGCCACCGACGTGCTGGCCCGCGGCGACGTGGTGTATGTCGTGGCCGATCGCGCCGGCAACGCCCTGCTCGCCCAGGTGCCCGAGGCCCAGTCCGCGCTCGTGGCCCTCGACCCCGACGACGGCGCCGTGGTGTCGCTGGTCGGCGGCTTTGACTACTACAGCAACCAGTTTAACCGCGTGACCCAGGCCCATCGGCAGCCCGGCTCGGGCTTCAAGCCCTTCTTGTATTCCGCGGCGCTCGACAACGGCATGACCGCCGCCTCGATCATCCTGGACACGCCCGTCGTACTGGACGACACCGGCGTGGAAGGCGGCTGGCGGCCTGAGAACCACGGCGGCGAGTACGGCGGCCCCACCCGGCTGCGCGAGGCCCTGGTCAAGTCCCTCAACCTTGTGTCGATCCGCATCCTGCGCGAACTGGGCATGGCCACCGCCATCGACTACGCCACCCGCTTCGGGTTCGAGAAGGCGATCCTGCCCGACAACCTGACCTTGGCGCTGGGCACCCTGCCCGCCACACCGCTGCAGATGGCCTCCGGTTACGCGACGTTCGCGAACGGTGGGTACAAAGTCGTGCCTTATCTCATCGACCGCATCGAGAACTCCGCCGGCAAGGTGCTGTTCCAGGCGGCACCGCTGGTCGTGTGCCGCAGCTGCGACAACGCGTCGGTACCGGGTGCGCCGGTAGAAACGCAGCCTGCGACGGTTCCGGAGGCAGCGGCCTCAGCCGACGGCGTGGCCACGCCCGCTGTACTACCACCTCTGCTACCCACGCCCTCCCCCGAGCAGATCGCCGCGCGCAACGCCGACGCCCCGGCCGCGCTGCGCGCCCTGGCCGCCGTACAAGGGGGGCGCGGCTACCTCAAGCCAGAGCGCATCGCCCCCCGCGTCATCGGCGCCCAGAACGCCTGGCTCATGACCGACATCCTGAGCGACGTCATCCAGCGCGGCACCGGCGTGCGGGCCAGGGCCCTGGGGCGGCGAGACCTGTCCGGCAAGACCGGCACGACCAACGACTCCCACGACGCCTGGTTCAATGGCTTCAATGGCGGCCTGGTCAGCACCGTGTGGGTGGGCTTTGACGAAGAGCGGTCGCTGGGCGAGAGCGAGGAAGGCTCGCGCACCGCCGTGCCGATCTGGGTGTATTTCATGCGCGAGGCGCTGCGCAGCGTGCCAGAGCGCGCGCGGCCGGTGCCGCCGGGGGTCGTGTCGCTGCCGATTTCGCCGCGTACCGGGGCAGTTGTGAATGCCGCGGACCCGGGGGCAATCAGCGAGTACTTCCTGATTGACCGGTTGCCTCAGGGCGTCAGCGTCGGT
>CANGFJ010000128.1 GCA_947453065.1 Pseudomonadota bacterium | reverse complement strand
CCGGCGGTGCGCGGACGCGAGAACGCGCTCAAAGGCGTCTTTTTCACCGTGCCGTGGCTGGTGGCCATGAACACAAAATGATCTTCGTCGTACTGTTTGACCGGCAGCACGGCATTGATCTGCTCGCCGTCGGCCAGCGGCAGCAGGTTGACCATGGGCTTGCCGCGCGCATTACGCCCGGCCTGCGGCAGCTGATAGACCTTGAGCCAGTACACCTGGCCGCGGTTCGAGAAGCACAACAGCGTGTCGTGCGTGTGCGCGACGAACAGCTTCTCGATGAAGTCCTCGTCCTTCATCGACGTAGCGGCCTTGCCGCGCCCACCGCGCCGCTGCGCCTGGTAGTCGGACACCGGCTGCGACTTCGCATAGCCGCTGTGCGAGAGCGTTACGACGACGTCCTGCGGCTCGATGAGGTCTTCGGTCGTCAGGTTCAGGTGATCCAGGCTGATTTCGGTGCGGCGCGCATCGCCGAACTGATCGCGGATCTCAATGAGCTCGTTGCGCACCACTTCGGTCAGCCGCTCGGCCCGGGCGAGGATGTCGCAGAGGTCGCCGATGACCACCAGCAGCTGCTGGTACTCGGTGATGATCTTGTCCTGCTCCAGCCCGGTCAGGCGATGCAGCCGCATGTCGAGGATGGCCTGGGCCTGGGCCTCGCTCAGGCGGTAGCCCTCCGGCTGCAGACCGAAGTCCGCCGACAAGCCATCGGGGCGGGAGCTGATCGCGCCAGCGCGCTCGAGCATGGCCGGCACTGCACCGGACGGCCACACCCGCGAGGCCAGGGCAGCACGCGCCTCGGCCGAGTTGGGCGAGGCCTTGATGAGCGCAATGACTTCGTCGATGTTGGCCAGCGCGACGGCCAGGCCTTCCAGCACATGCGCGCGCTCGCGTGCCTTGCGCAGGTCGAAAATCGTGCGCCGCGTGACCACTTCACGGCGGTGGCGGATGAACGCCTCGAGCATGTCCTTGAGGGACATGAGCTTCGGCTGGCCATCCTGCAGGGCCACCATGTTGATACCGAACACGGTCTCCAGCGGCGTCTGGGCGTAGAGGTTGTTCAGCACGACGTCGGCCAACTCACCGCGCTTGAGCTCGATGACGATGCGCATGCCGTCCTTGTCGGACTCATCCCGCAGGCCGTCGGAGGCGATGCCCTCGAGCAGCTTCTCGCGCACCAGGTCGGCAATGCGCTCGATGAGGCGCGCCTTGTTCACCTGGTAGGGCAATTCGGTGATGACGATGGCCTGGCGCCCGCCCTTTTCCATGTCCTCGAAATGGGTGCGGCCCCGGATCGACAGGCGGCCACGGCCCGTGCGATAGGCGGTGACGATTTCCTGGGCACCGTTGATGATGCCCGCCGTCGGAAAGTCCGGGCCCGGCACATGCTGCATGAGGCCTGCCAGGGTGATGTCGGGGTCTTCCATGACCGCCAGCAAGGCGTTGACGATCTCGGTGAGATTGTGCGGCGGAATGTTGGTGGCCATGCCCACGGCAATGCCGGAGGCGCCATTGAGCAGCAGGTTCGGGATGCGCGCCGGCAGCACCGCCGGCTCCCGTTCGGATTCGTCGTAGTTAGCGACGAAATCGACCGTTTCCTTGTCGATATCGGCCAGCAGTTCATGCGCCAGGCGCGACATGCGCACCTCGGTGTAGCGCATGGCGGCAGGCATGTCGCCGTCGACCGAGCCAAAGTTGCCCTGGCCATCGACCAGCAGGTAGCGCATGGAAAAGGGCTGCGCCATGCGGACGATGGCGTCATACACGGACTGGTCGCCGTGCGGGTGGTACTTGCCGATGACGTCGCCGACGACTCGCGCCGACTTCTTGTAGGGCTTGTTGTACTCATTGCCCAGTTCGCGCATGGCGAACAGCACGCGACGATGCACGGGCTTGAGGCCATCGCGCACATCGGGAAGGGCCCGACCCACGATGACGCTCATTGCGTAATCGAGGTACGACTGCCGCATCTCGTCTTCGAGATTTACGGGCAGGATTTCGCGTGCGATTTCCGTCATTGCGCTGCCAGTCAAAAAGGTGCCGAATTCTAACACAGCAGACGGCATTTACCCCTCTTGCAGGTATGCGCCGGAGTGCGCGCCACAGGCTATACTTACTTCCGTGAATTCCACCGCCCAAACCGCAGTCGACCCGGCCGAGGTCGCCAAATTCGACGCCCTGGCCCACCGTTTCTGGGACGAGGCCGGCGAATTCAAACCGCTGCACCGCCTGAACCCGCTTCGTGCGGCCTATGTCGCCGCGCGCAGCCCCCTGGCCGGACGCCGCGTTCTGGACGTGGGCTGCGGTGGCGGACTGCTGGCCGAGGCCCTGTGCCGCCAGGGCGCCACGGTCACCGCCGTCGACATGGCGCCCTCCATGATCGAGGTTGCGCAACTGCACGCCGCGGAGGCGGGCCTCGCCATCGACTATCGCGTGCAGGACGCCGGCCAGCTGCTGGCCAATCCGGCCGAGCGCTTTGACGTGGTCTGCTGCATGGAAATGCTCGAGCACGTCCCCGACCCGGCTGCCGTGCTGGCGATGCTGGCAGGGCTGGTTAAACCGGGCGGCGATCTGTTTGTGTCCACGATCAACCGCAACGCCAAGTCCTTCGCACTGGCCATTGTCGGCGCCGAATACCTGCTGCGGCTGCTGCCGCGCGGCACGCACGAGTACGCACGCTTCATCCGGCCGGCGGAACTGGCGCGCTGGGCGCGGGGCTGCGGGTTCGATGTGACCGATCTGGCTGGCCTGGACTACGACCCCTTCACGGGCCGCTGCCGCCAGAGCACGGACGTGTCGGTCAATTACATGGCGCACCTGCGGGCGGAAACGCCGCAGTGAGCCCCGCCAGCCGCTTTGACGCCGTGCTGTTCGACCTCGATGGCACGCTCCTCGACACTGCGCCCGACATGATCGCAGCGCTCAACCTGCTGCGCGGCCAGGAAGGCCTCGATGCCCTACCCTATGCCACGGCGCGCAGCCAGGTTTCGCATGGCTCCAGCGGTCTGGTCGCCCTCGCCTTTCCTGCCGTTGCCGGCGAGGCCTTCGAGCGCCTGCGCGAACGCTTTCTTGCGCTCTATTACGACCGGCTTGCCGTCGACACCCAGTTGTTCGAGGGCTGCGAGGCCGTGCTGCTGGCCCTTGAGGCGCAGGGCAAGCCCTGGGGCATCGTCACCAACAAGCCGGCCTTCCTGACCACCCCACTGGTAGAGACCCTGGCACTGGCCAACCGCGCGGGCTGCGTGGTCTCGGGCGACACCCTGCCCCAGCGCAAGCCGCATCCGGCACCTTTGCTGCACGCTGCCAGCCTGATTGGTATCGACCCGCCTCGTTGCCTGTATGTGGGTGACGCACAGCGCGACATCCAGTCCGCGCGCGCCGCCGGCATGACCGTGCTCGTCGCCCGCTATGGCTACCTGGGTCCGACTGATGACCCTGACTCCTGGGCAGCCGACGGCGAAATTGCGACGCCCCTGGACCTGCTCGACTGGCTGGCCCTGCCGGGCCCGCTTCCCGCCCACGCCTGACTTTCCCATAGCGACCCATGCAAGACCCCAGACTCGCCTCTCCTGCCGCGAATGAACTCAAGGGCCGCGTTATCGCGGTGACCGGCGCCGGCGATGGCATCGGCAAGGCCGTCGCCCTGGCCGCAGCCGCCCATGGCGCCCAGGTCATCCTCATCGGCCGCACGGTCAGGAAGCTGGAGGCCGTGCACCGGGACATTCAGGCGGCGCACGGGGACGTCTCGACGATCGCCCCACTGGATCTGGAAAAAGCGCTGGCTGGCGACTATGACCGACTGGCGGCCGCCATCCTGGAGCGCTATGGCCGCCTCGACGGACTGGTGCATTGCGCCGGCATCCTGGGCACCCTCACCCCGATCGAGCACTACGACGTGCCAACCTGGTGCAAGGTCCTGCATGTCAACGTGACCGCGGCGTTCGTGCTGACCCAGGTGTTGCTGCCGGCACTGCGGCTCTCGCCCGATGCCTCGGTGGTCTTCAGTACCAGCAGCGTGGGCCGCAAGGGCCGTGCGTACTGGGGCGCCTATGCCGTCTCGAAATTCGCGATAGAGGGCCTGACCCAGGTCCTGGCCGGTGAGATGGACGGCGCCACGTCCGTTCGCGTCAACGTGCTCAATCCGGGCCCGACACGCACGTTGATGCGGCGTCAGGCGTTTCCGTCAGAGAATGTCGAGACCCTGCCCGAGCCGGCCACCGTGACCGGCCCCTACATCGCCCTGCTGGGCCCCACTGGCCAGGGCCTCAACGGGCAATCGCTCGACTGTCAGTAATCAGTCTTCGTCGATCGGTGCGACGTCGTCATACGTCGCGTCATCCGGCGTGCCAGGCTGAACAGCGGCGCCCAGCAGCATGGCCAGCTGGTCGGCATCCAGGGCGCGCACGCTGCCACGCGGCAGTTCGCGATCCAGCTCGAGCGGCCCGAACTTCACGCGCAGGATGCGGCTGACCACGGCACCCTGCCGCTCGAGCAGGGCACGCAGGTCGCGGCCGTTAGCCCCCAACGTCAGCACGTGGTACCAGCGATTGGCCCCCTCGCCGCCGCCCGGCTCGCAGGAAAGGATGGTCAGCCGATCACCGCTGTCCAGTTCGCCAGCGAGCAGGCCTTCTACCTGCTCTGACACCAGTTCACCGCGCACGCGGACGCTGAATCCCAGCTGCAGGCGACGCACCAGCCGCTGCAACTGCACAGCCAGCGCGCCATCGGCGGTCAGCAGCTCCAGCCCCCCATCGATGCGCGGCATCGGGCTAATGGAGATATAGCGCTTGCCCGAACGAGTCGGCAGCCGGTCCACCATCGCGGTGTGCTCCTCGCCTTCGCGCGGCTCCCGCAGGCCCTCACCCGGCGAGCGATGGCACAGGTACGTGGCCATGCGCACCGTCGACGCCTGACGAATCAGGCGGCCATCGAGCTTTACCTGGTCATTACCCGCGGCCCGCGTGCCCAGCGTCGCCACCTCGCCGTTGATGGTGACCCGCCCCTGGCGGATCCACTCTTCGGCTTCGCGGCGCGAGGCCAGCCCGGCGCGCGCGATGATTTTCTGTACGCGCTCGGGTTCAGGCGCCGCAGGACGATTGCGGGCAGGCGTGGGCTTCTTCAGGTGTGTTCTTCCGGTGCAGGGGAAACGGGGGCTTCAAGTTCAATGAGGGCTTCGGCGTCCACTGCGGCTGCGGCTTCAACGAGGGCTTCGGCGTCCGCCTGCGCAGCAGCCTCATTGGCCTCATCGGCCACAGCAGCAGCAAGCGCTGCCGCAGCGACATCCGCCGCATCCGAGGACTCAATGGCAGCGACAGGCAAACCGGCCTCGACAGCCGCATTCAGCATCTCCGGCAGCACCAGTTGCGGGTCCAGCTCGCTCAGGGCCTTGAGCTCAGCCAGCGGCGGCAACTGATCCAGGCTCTTGAGCCCGAAATAGTCCAGGAACTCCTTCGTCGTGCCGAGCAGCTCAGGGTGCCCCGGCAGGTCGCGGTGACCCACGACGCGGATCCAGCTGCGCTCCAGCAGCGTCTTGATGATGTTCGGATTCACGGCGACGCCACGCACGGCTTCGATCTCCGCGCGCGTCAGGGGCTGCCGATAGGCAATCAGCGCGAGTGTCTCGAGCAGGGCCCGCGAGTACTTCTGGGGCCGCTCGGGCCACAGGCGCGAGACTTCAGCGGCCAGGTCACGTCGCACCTGGATGCGGAACCCGGCGGCGGTTTCCTTGAGCTCGATGCCGCGGCCTTCATATTCAGCAGCCAGCGCAGCGAGCGTGGCACGCAGTTCGTCCGGATTGGGCCGCGCAAGGGCGTCAAACAACAGCGTCAGCTCGTTGAGCGTGAGGCTGCGGCCTGCGGCGAGCATCGCCGCTTCCACGACATTTCGCGAAAACACGTCGGTCATTCTTCGATCTCCGACGCATCCTCAGCGTCATCAGCCTCTTCGGGTTCTTCTTCGGTGTCGATGCCGGCCAGCGCCGCGGCCGCCTCGGCCTGGGCCTGGGCCGACACCTGTTCCACATCGCCCTTGCGGCCTGAACGGGCCGGATTGCCACCGCGCACATGCAGCGGCGCATAGGCCTCGTTCTGCACGATATCGATCAGTCCCTCGCGCACCAGCTCCAGAATCGCGATGAAGGTCACCGCGACACCCATGCGCCCTTCCTCCGGCTTGAACAGGGACGTGAAGGTCACAAACTGGTCGTTGCTCAGCGTAGACAGGATCTCGCTCATGCGCGCCCGTACCGACAGCCGTTCGCGCTGCACTTTGTGGTGCGCGAACATCTCCGAGCGGATCGCCACGTCCTTGAAAGCCAGCAGCATTTCCTTGAGCGTGACTTCCGGCAGCAGCCGCGTGACTCGGCGATCGCTGAACTCGGCATTGGCCACCCAGTGATCGCGGTCCAGGCGCGGCACGCGGTCGATTTCTTCGGCCGCACGCTTGAAACGCTCGTATTCCTGCAGGCGCCGCACCAGTTCGGCACGCGGATCTTCTTCCAGCCCATCGCCCGGCTGGGACGCGCGCGGCAGCAGCATGCGCGACTTGATCTCCGCCAGCGTGGCGGCCATGACCAGGTATTCACCCGCCAGCTCCAGCTGCATGTCGGTCATCAGCTCGATGTACTTCATGTACTGCCGGGTGATCTCGGCAATGGGGATATCGAGGATGTCCAGGTTCTGGCGGCGGATGAGATACAGCAGCAGGTCGAGCGGCCCCTCGAACGCGTCGAGGAACACTTCGAGGGCCTGCGGCGGGATGTAGAGATCGCGCGGCATCTCCGTCATGGGCTCGCCGAGCACCATGGCAAAGGGCATTTCCACCTGTTCGGGGGAGAGTGACTCGGACGTGCCGGCAGTCTGTGTTTCGACGGTCACAATGCCACCTTCAGGCCCGGGCCTTGAGGTTCATGACACCACGCACTTCATCCAACGTGGCACGCGCAGCGGCCCGGGCACGCTCCGCGCCCTCTTCCAGGATCGCCGGAATGCGGGCCGGATCCTGCTGATAGGCCTGCGCCCGCTCGCGCATCGCTGAGGCTTCGGCCACCACACGTTCGATCACGGGTTGCTTGCAGTCGAGGCAACCAATGCCGGCAGACCGGCAGCCCTGGGCCGCCCAGGCCTGCGTCGCCTCGTCAGAATAGATCTTGTGCAGGT
The DNA here is from genome assembly GCA_947453065.1 of Pseudomonadota bacterium. Taxonomy (GTDB): domain Bacteria; phylum Pseudomonadota; class Gammaproteobacteria; order Steroidobacterales; family Steroidobacteraceae; genus ZC4RG30. The sequence continues at coordinate 1,016 of CANGFJ010000128.1, read as the reverse complement.
CCCACACCGGGCACTTGGCCGGGTCGCCGGCATCGGTGCGACGCACGCGCGCCGGATCGGTCTGCATGGTGCGCATTTTCTGCGCGATCGAGTCGGGTGCCTCGCGCAGGCCCAGCGTATTGCCATACGACTTGGACATCTTGCGACCGTCCAGGCCCGGCACCTTTGGCGTTGGCGTCAGCAGCACCTGCGGCTCGGGCAGGATGGTGAAGTGCGCCCCATGCAGGTAATCGCGCAGCACGGCCTGGGCCGCTGCATCGACGCGCGGCGGCTGGCGCTCCAGCAAGCCCTGCAGGTCCCCGGGTGCCGCGGCATCGCCTGACTCCTGGCAGCGGCGGCGCAAGTCCTGGTACTGGGCGCGGTCAGGGCCGCTAAGCAGCTTCAGGGCCACCTTGACCCGGGTGTCGAACTCCGGCCCACCGCCATACAGGTGGTTGAACCGCCGCGCGACCTCGCGAGTGATTTCCACATGCGCGACCTGGTCCTCGCCCACCGGCACGAACTCAGGCCGGTACAGCAGGATGTCCGCGCTCTGCAGCAGCGGGTAGCCCAGGAAGCCATAGGTGGCCAGGTCCTTGTCCTTGAGCTGGGCTTGCTGGTCTTTGTAGGTGGGCACGCGTTCCAGCCAGCCTAATGGCGTGATCATCGACAGCAACAGGTGCAGCTCGGCGTGCTCGGGCACCTGCGACTGGATGAACACCGTCGAGACGGCCGGATCGATACCCGCGGCCAGCCAGTCGATCACCATTTCGTGGATGTGATCCTGCAGCTTCGAAGTGTCTTCATAGCCGGTCGTCAGCGCGTGCCAGTCCGCCACGAAGAAATAGCCTTCGTAGCGGTGCTGCAGGTCGACCCAGTTGCGCAGCGCGCCATGGTAATTGCCCAGGTGCAGCTGGCCGGTGGGTCGCATGCCCGAAAGCACGCGCCGTGCCTGTGTGGTGGAATTCATGAGAGGGCCATTATACGAATTAAGCGAAGGGGGCGCGGTCGCCTCTGCCCTGCCGCAGGACCACGGG
>CANGFJ010000127.1 GCA_947453065.1 Pseudomonadota bacterium | reverse complement strand
TTCCATGACGCGTGAGAGCTGCGGCGTCGGCATCTGCCGCATGGCGGCGTCATAGGCCCGCACGGCAGCAGCGGCCAACTCACCCACGCCCGTGCCGTGACGCGCGGAGATGAAGTGCACCGGGGCAAATGGCACGAAGCTCAGGCGCAGCTTGAGGTCGTTATGAATCGTCTCGCGCTGGTCGGTCTGGATGCCGTCCCACTTATTGACGGCAATCAGCAATGCACGACCGCGCTCCAGCGCGATGCCCAGCACGCTGGCATCCTGCTCGGCCACTTCGCCGTGCGCATCCAGCACCATCACCACCAGGTGCGCGGCCGCAATGGCCTGCAGGGTCTTGGCAACGCTGGCGCGCTCGACGGCGTCCTCGACGCGTGCGCGGCGACGCACGCCGGCCGTGTCGATGAGCGTGAACTTACGGCCATTGCGCTCGAAGGGCACGAAGATGCTGTCGCGCGTGGTGCCGGGCATGTCGGTGGCGATGACGCGCTCTTCGCCGATGAGGCGATTGACCAGGGTGGACTTGCCCACGTTGGGCCGGCCGATGATCGCGATGCGAATCGAATCGTCATCTGGCGGCGCAGCGTCGGTGTCGGGCTCAAGGCCCGCGAGGACGGTGTCCAGCAGCGCTTCGCAGCCAATGCCATGCAGGGCCGCGATGGCATGCGGATCACCGCAGCCCAGACGATGGAACTCCGACCCGATGACACCCGGGTCCTTGCCCTCGGCCTTGTTGATCGCCAGGAAGACCGGCTTTTCAGTGCGGCGCATCAGGCGCGCCACGAACAGGTCTGCGTTGGTCAGGCCCACGCGGCCATCGACCACCAGGACCAGCAGGTCCGCCTCGACGATGGCCCGCTCGGTCTGCTCGCGCATGAGCGCTTCGACGCCCGACTCGGGCGACTCGACCACGCCACCGGTGTCCACGACGATGTAGGGCACGGGCCCCACGATGCCATAGCCATACTGGCGGTCACGGGTGACGCCGGGTACGTCGGCCACGATGGCGTCGCGCGTTCCGGTGAGCGCATTGAACAGGGTCGACTTGCCGACGTTCGGCCGTCCTACGATGGCTACGATCGGCAGCATGAAGGCTTAACTCCGCGGTGAAACAATGCGGAAGGCGGAAAGCTGCCCTGCGTCATTCATGAAAAGCACGAGATCCTGCGCGACGACCGGCGGGTTCGACACGGGCTTGCTGCCACTGCTGACGCGCGCCGTGACGGTGCCGGTGGCGGCATCCAGGAAATGCACATAGCCCTTGAGATCGGCCACGGCCACCTGGCCGCCGATCACGGCGGGGGCCGACAGACGGCGGTTTTTCAGCACGTCCTGACGCCACATCTCAACGCCGGTGCGACGGCCGATCTTCACGACCTGGCCATCGGCGGTCGACACATAGACGCCGTCCTCGTCGACAGCCAGACCGCGGTAGCTCGACAGGTCACGGGCCCACCAGATCTGCCCCGTGTCACGTGCAATGCGGGCAACGCGGCCCTGGAAGGTCACCGCATAGAGGTCGTCCTCGACCACCTGCACGGCCGAGTCGATATCGACCAGACGCTCGAGTTCCGTACGGCCGCTGGGCGGCGCGACAACGGCCTCCCAGGCGGTGGCCCCATCGCGCAGCGACAGCGCCATGACGCGGCCATTGTCGAAGCCGGAGACGGCGAGGTCACCGGCGATCGCCGGGATCGCCACGCCACGCAGCGACAGCTTGGGCACGGGCTGTTCGGCCGACCAGGCGAGCTTGCCATCGCCAACGGCCAGCGCATGCACGCGACCGTCGCCGGAGCGCAGCACGACGAAATCATGGCCGATCGCGGGTGCCGACAGGATCTCGCTGTTGACCCGGGTCTTCCACTTGACCGCGCCGGTGGCGCTGTCGAGGGCGATGACGTCGCCGTAGGTCGCACCCACCACCACGATGCCCTGCCCGGCGCCAGGACCACCCGCAACGCGTACGCGCGTCTGGGCGCGCCACAGCTGCTTGCCGGTCTTCAGGTCATAGGCAAAGACATCGCCATCGTGGCCCGCCGCAAAGGCGCGATCGCCTTCTACGGCAACGCCAAGGCCCAGCCGCAGCTTCGGCGCCGACCCGCCAACGCTCGCGCTCCAGGCCTTCTGGACCTTGATCGTCTCGCGGAGCTTGGTGAGCTCAGCCGGGGGATCGACCTTGTCCTTCTTGGAGCAGCCAGCGACAAGCGCCAGCGCGAACAGCAGGCCGAGAATGACCGGATTACGACGTGCGTCGCGCGGGCGGAATGTCATGGTATTGGCCTCTTCAGCCCTTGGGAGCAGGTGCCGAGGCAGTGCCCTCGGCGCGCAGGTCGTTGATCTTCAGGTCGAGCAGGTCGGTCCCTTCGGGGCCACCCTCTTCGCTGCCGTCGGTGCGCGTTGCGCGTGAGGCCTCGTAGTCCTTCAGGGCACCGGCGCGATCGCCCTTGGCCAGGCGCGCATCGCCCCGCACTTCGGCCACCGCAGACTCGAAGGCCCCTGCATCGGCAGTGCCCAGCGTCGCCAGCGCGTCGTCGGGCTTGCCTTGGGCAACCTGCACGCGGGCCAGACGCAGGCGCGCAACGATACGCAGCTGCTCGTCCCGCGCCGTGTCGGCCACGATATGCAGTTGTGCGGCGGCCTTGTCGAGCTCGTTGCGCAGGACATAGACGCGCGCGGCAGCCAGCCCGGCCGGGGCCACATAGGCCGAATCGGCATGGTCCTTGCGGAACTGCTCGAGCTGCTTGGTCGCCGAGTCGATGTCACCATTGTCGAACGTGGTGAGCAGGTTCTCGTAGGCCGCATTGGCGGCGAGCCGCTGCGTGTCCTGCCGCCCCTGCCACCAGCGCCAGCCCAGCAGACCGATGATGCCAATCAACGCGCCCGCAAGGATCGCGAGGCCGTTCTGTCGCAACCAGGCCTTGATGGCCTCCCACTGTTCGCCTTCTTCAAGCAGATCCACTTTGCTTCGCCCTCGTCAGACTGCGTTGTTTGGTTCGGCCAGATCCGCAAGGATCGCCGGGATGCGTACGGCCAGCTCTTCCAGCGGGCATTCGGTCTGACCCGCTTCGTGCCGTAAAGGTTTCAAGGCGGCCACGCCCCGCTCCAGCTCGGCATCGCCGAGGATGAGCGCAAGCGCCGCACCACTCTTGTCGGCGCGACGGAACTGCGCCTTGAAATTGCCACTGCCCAGGTTCACGTGCAGCGTGACCTGCGGCAGGTCATCGCGCAGCCGTTCGACCAGCGCCAGCGCCGTACGCTGGGCGCGTTCGCCACTGGCCATGACATAGACGTCGGGTGCAGCGGGCGCCAGCGGTGCGCCGGTCTGCGACAACAGCTCGACCACGCGCTCGACGCCCATCGCAAAGCCGATGGCCGGCGTGGGGTCGCCGCCCAGCTGCGGAATAAGGCCGTCATAACGGCCCCCGGAGCAGATCGCATCCTGCGCGCCGAGCGCGTCGGTGACCCACTCGAACACGGTGCGCGAGTAGTAGTCGAGGCCGCGCACCAGGCGCGGATCGATGACGTACTCGATGCCCATGCCGGTCAGCATGGCGCAGAGCGAATCAAAATGTTCGCGCGACTCGGCATCCAGGTGGTCGGTGAGCAGCGGCGCGCCCGACACCACGGCCTGCATGTCCGGGTTCTTGCTGTCGAGGATGCGCAGCGGGTTGCCTTCCAGCCGGCGCAGGCTGTCGGCATCGAGCGCGGCTTCGTGCTGGCGGAAGTAGGTCACCAGTTTCTCGCGATACACGCGCCGCGACTCGATGGTACCCAGCGAATTGATCTTGAGCTTCACGCGCGTGATGCCCAGCGTGCGCCAGAGGCGGGCGGTCAGTGCGATGAGTTCGGCGTCGATGTCCGGACCGGCGAAGCCGATGGCCTCGACGTCGATCTGGTGGAACTGGCGATAGCGACCTTTCTGCGGCCGTTCATGGCGGAACATCGGGCCAGAGGTCCACAGCTTCAGGCGCGCGCCGCGCAGCAGCCCGTTGGTGATCGCGGCCCGCACCACGCCGGCCGTGCCTTCCGGACGCAGCGTGAGGCTGTCGCCACCGGAGTCGGTGAAGGTGTACATCTCTTTTTCGACGATGTCGGTGTACTCACCGATGGCGCGCTTGAAGAGCGCGGTGTGCTCGACCAGCGGCACGCGCATTTCCTCAAAGCCATAGGCCGCGAACAGCTCACGCGTCACACGCTCCAGCTGCTGCCAACCGGCGATCTGCGCCGGCAGCACGTCGTTCATGCCGCGCACGGCCTGCACGATAAAGTTCTTGTCCACGCTGTCTGCCTTCACTCGACGATTCTACGGAGCCGGCTGGGCGCCCAGCGCCCACCAGACGATGCCCACCAACACGACCAGGCCACTGACCAGCACCACCGGCCAAAGCAGGCTGCGCGGCTGCTGCCGCCCCATCTGGCGCGGCGCCTGCGTGAGGTCGGGCTGCACGGCCGACTCCTGCATGCCGGCATAGCGCTCCTGCAGCGGTGCACCCGGCTCACCGAGAAAATCGGCGTAGCGACGCAGGTGGCCCCGCACATAGACCGGCGCACCCAGCAGCTCGAAGCGCTCGTTTTCGAGCGCCTCGATCACGGAGGCATCCAGACGCAGCCGTTCGGCGGCCTGTACGACGGTGACGCCAAGGCGATCGCGCGCGGCCTTCAGGCAGGCGCCGATTTCGACGACCGGGGTGGCGGTCTGTTCAACCGGATCAACTAGGGATTGAGGCACGCGGTCAGCTCCGGTCGCCGAGCAGCTGCGGCAGGGTCTTGGCCTGCGGCGACTCGGCATAATCGCGGCGCAAGCGCCGTGCGTAAGAATTGGCGGCCGAGCGGTCATCCCGCGCCAGCGCAGCACGGACCCCGACGAGCAACACGTCAGGAGCAGACACGCCCAGTGCCAGGTAGCGGTCTACCACCTGGCCGGCCACGCCGGGCGCACCCAGCTCCAGCTGCAGGTCGGCCAGTTCGAACACGGCCGGCGAATAGTTCGGGCGCTGGGTCGTCGCCTGCTCGAGGTATTTCACGGCATCGGCACTGCGCTTGGCCGAGCGCAGGCACACACCGGCATTGGCCAGGGCCGCCCAGGGCGTGGCGTAGAGGCGATCGCGGGCGGCCAGCTCGAAGTACTGCAGCGCCTTGTCGACCTTGCCATTGCGGCACAGGTACACCGCATAGTTGTTGGCCACGTCGGAGTTGCCGGGCGAGAGACGCAAGGCCAACTGGTATTCCTCGTCGGCCTTCTGCACGCGGTCGAGCCGTTCGTTCAGGTAGGCCAGCGCGGTGTGCACCTCGACGCTGCGCGGTGCCTGCTTTTCGGCACGCTCTAGTTTCTCTTTGGCCAGGGACAGCTGCCCCTGCTGCATGTAGGCCACGCCCAGCTGCACGTTGGCGTGCGCGGCGTCCTTGTCGGCCGAGGGTTTGGCATTCCCACCGGATGCGGCGCAACCGGCCAGCGCCACGGCGAGCACGAGACCCAGTGCGGCCAGGCGCAAGCCCGTCACGACTGCGCCCCGGACACGGCTTCGGTGACCAGGCTGATGCGCTTGGCACCCAGCCGCACGGTGGTGCGGTCGATGACCTTGCCCACCAGCTGGCCACAGGCCGCGTCGATGTCATCACCGCGGGTCCGCCGGATGGTGGCCATGACGCCGCCCTTGAGGATCTGGTCACGGAAGGTCTCGATGACCTGCGCGCTGGAACGACGGTAGCCGGAGCCAGGAAACGGATTGAACGGGATGAGGTTGACCTTGGCCGGGTGGCCCTTGAGCAGGCGCGCCAAGGCGCGGGCCTGCGCAGGCGAATCGTTGACGCCGTCGAGCATGACGTACTCGAAGGTCACCGTGCGGCCGTTCTGCTCGTCGATGTAGTGCCAGCAGGCCTCGAGCAGCTCGGCAATCGGATGGCGGCGGTTGACCGGCACCAGCTGGTTGCGCAGCTCGTCATCGGGCGCGTGCAGCGAGACGGCCAGCGCGACGTTGGTCTCTTCGGCCAGCTTGTACATCTGCGGCACGAGGCCGCTGGTCGACAGCGTGAGCCGGCGACGCGAAAAATCGTAGCCCAGGTCATCCAGCAAAATGCGGATGGCCGGGAGAATGTTGCGGAAATTGGCGAGCGGCTCGCCCATGCCCATCATCACGATGTTGCTGACGATGCGGTTGTCACCGGCCTTGAAGCCGAGCTCCTGCTGGGCGAGGAAGACCTGGCCCACGATCTCGGCGGCAGTGAGGTTGCGGTTGAAGCCCTGCTGCGCCGTGGAGCAGAAGCTGCAGTCCATCGCGCAGCCGACCTGCGAGGAGATGCACAGCGTGCCGCGATCAGACTCGGGGATGTAGACCATCTCGAAGCCCTGGGTCTGGTCGGCCCGGAGCATCCACTTGATCGTGCCGTCTGTGGCGTCCTGGCGCGTGACGATTTCGGGCAAGCGGACTTCCGCCTCAGCCTTGAGCTGGGCGCGGAAGTCCTTTGCCAGATCCGTCATCGCATCAAACTGCGATTCACCGCGTTTGTAGAGCCAGTGAAACACCTGGCGCGCGCGGAAAGCCTTGCCGCCACGCTCGAGGATCCAGGCCTCGAGCTGGGGGCGGGTCAGGCCAAGCAGATTGATGCGTTCTTCGGTCACGGGCTATCGGTTAGCGCGAGTGGATTTCGGTCTGGGCGAAGAAGTAGGAGATCTCGATCGCCGCGTTCTCGGCCGAATCCGAACCGTGCACGGTGTTGGCTTCGATGCTTTCGGCCAGGTCGGCGCGGATCGTGCCCTTGTCGGCCTTCTTGGGGTCGGTGGCACCCATGATCTCGCGGTTCTTGAGCACGGCGTTCTCGCCTTCCAGAACCTGCAGCACCACGGGACCCGAGATCATGTAGGCAACGAGGTCGTTGAAGAACGGACGGGCCGCGTGCACGGCATAGAAGCCCTCGGCCTGGGCCTTGGACAGCTGCGTGAGCTTGGAGGCGACGATCTTCAAGCCAGCCTGTTCGAAGCGACGGTAGACCTCGCCGATCAGGTTACGGGCCACGCCATCGGGTTTAACAATCGAAAAGGTACGCTCGAGCGCCATGAGACAGGTCTCCGAATAGTGAAAAGTTCGGAAGTCTACCTGTTCCGGACACCCGGCGGTCAGACGTTGAAGCTCTCGCCGCAGCCGCACTCACCGCGCACATTGGGGTTCTGGAACCGGAAGGCCTCGTTCAGGCCCTGTTTGACGAAATCCACCGTCGTGCCGTCGATCAGCTTGAGGCTGTCGGGGTCGACATAGACCTTGACGCCATGGTCCTCGAACACCAGGTCCTGCGGCAGGACCTCGTCGGCGTAGTTGATGACGTAGGCAAAGCCCGAGCAGCCGGTCTTGCGCACGCCCAGTTTCAGGCCCACGCCGTGGCCGCGGGTGACCAGGAAGGTTTTGACTCGTTCGGCAGCAGAAGGCGTCAGGGAAATTGCCATGTCGGTTCTCGGACTCCCGGCAGGGAGGTTCAGTTCAGCCAGTCACCCTGCGCGGCGCGCAGGGCATCTTCGATAATGAGCATGCGCCCGAGTTTTTCAACGGGTGCGCCCACCGCCTGGCGCCACTGTTCGGGCGTCCCGGGCAGTAGTGCAGTGCGGCTGCGGCCCGGCAGTTGGGCCGCAATCGCCTGGCAGGCCGCCAGAGTATGAGGGCAACCGTAGGCCTGGAAGCGTGCCGCTTTCACGAACGCGCCGTCGACGCACAGCACAAACCGCAGCTGGGTACCCAGACGGCGGGCGCCGCCCTCCCCCGACACGACCCGGTCGCCCTGGGCCAACCAGTCCTGCACCGGCGGCGGCAGATCCGGCGACAGGGCCCGCAGGCGCGCCAGCTCTCGCCGCACCGCAGCAATAGCCACATCGACGTCCGCCTGCGTGCTGTCGCGACCGAGACTGAACCGCAGTGAACTTTGCGCCAGCTGCGTATCGCGCCCCAGTGCCCGCAGCACGTAGGACGGCTCGCCGCTGCTGGAGTTGCAGGCCGAGCCGGTAGACAGCGCCAGTTCTGCCAGGCCCGTGTAGAGGCTTTCGCCCTCCACGCCCTCGAAAGACAGGTTGAGGATGCCCGGTGCGCGGCGCAACGGATCGCCGTTGAGCAAGATGCCGGGCAGGGCTGCCAACCCCTGATACAGGCGGTCGCGCAGGCGGGCCACGCGCCTGGCGACCGCATCGCGATCTGCAGCGGCCAGCGCGCAGGCCAGCCCGAAGCCCGCGATCTGGTGGGTCGCCAACGTGCCAGAGCGCAGGCCGCGCTCCTGGCCGCCGCCCACGATCTGG
>CANGFJ010000126.1 GCA_947453065.1 Pseudomonadota bacterium | reverse complement strand
GTGGATGTAGACCCGCACCAGCGCGTCCTGCGAGGCATCAAAGCCCGCGTCGCGGCCGAAGCCATCGATCGCGACCTCGATTTCCTTGGGTACGCGGCCTTGTGCGGCGCATTCGACCAGATAATCGAACAAACGGCGCAGGTGATCACTGCGGCCCAGCACGCCACTGGCGCGGATGCGCAGGGCATGCGGCAGCAGGGCATCGGCAGGGTTGCCGTCAGTTGCGGCGTGGGGTTCGTTCACGGCCGCAGAGTCTAGCAGCCCCCGCAGCAATACTGGCGCGCAATCCAACCGGGAAACTGGTACTCTCGGCGGCCTTTTTAGCCTGCCCCGCGGCCCCTTCCGGACCTGTTCCCACCATGAATCGACCGATCCGCAACATCGCCATTATCGCCCACGTTGACCACGGCAAGACGACCCTCGTCGATTGCCTGCTCAAGCAGTCCGGAACCTTCGCCGCCCACGAAAAGATGGGCGAGCGGATCATGGACTCCAACGCCATTGAAAAGGAACGTGGCATCACGATCCTGGCGAAGAACTGCGCCATTGAATATGGCGGCTTCCGCATCAACGTCGTCGACACCCCGGGACACGCCGACTTCGGCGGTGAAGTCGAGCGCGTGCTGTCGATGGTCGACGGCGTGCTGCTGCTGGTGGACGCGGTCGAAGGCCCGATGCCGCAGACGCGCTTCGTCACCCGCAAGGCCCTGGGCCTGGGCCTCAAGGCCATCGTGGTGGTGAACAAGATCGACCGTCCGGGCGCGCGTCCGGGCTGGGTCGTCGACCAGACCTTCGACCTGTTCGACAAGCTCGGCGCCACCGACGAGCAGCTGGACTTCCCGGTCGTCTACGCCTCGGCCCTGCAGGGCTGGGCCAGCACCGACCACCTGGCCCCGCAGCCGGACATGGGTCCGCTGTTCGAAGCCATCCTCAAGCACACGCCGGCCCCGCAGACCGATGCCAACGGCCCGCTGCAGTTGCAGGTCTCGCAGCTGGACTACAACTCCTACGTCGGTCGCATCGGCATCGGCCGCATCCGCCGCGGCACGGTCAAGGTCGGCCAGCAGGTCGTCATGCGCTACGGCGACGAAGACAAGGGCCCGGGCAAGATCGCCCAGGTGCTGACCTTCACCGGCCTTGAGCGCCACACCGTCGACAGCGCCAGCGCCGGCGACATCGTGGCCATCACCGGCCTGCCCGATGTGAACATCGGCATCACCGTCTGCGACCCGACCGCCCCCGAGGGCCTCAAGCCCATCGCGGTCGACGAGCCGACGCTGGCCATGAACTTCCAGGTCAACACCTCGCCGCTGGTCGGCCGTGAAGGCAAGTTCGTCACCAGCCGCCAGATCCGCGAGCGCCTGCATCGCGAACTCGAGCACAACGTGGCCCTGCGCGTCGAAGACACGCAGGACGCGGACATCTTCCGCGTCTCCGGTCGCGGCGAGCTGCACCTGACCATCCTCATCGAGAACATGCGCCGCGAGGGCTTCGAGCTCGCCGTGTCGCGTCCGCAGGTGCTCATGCGCCAGATCGATGGCGTGCTCAGCGAGCCCTTCGAGGCGCTGACCGTCGACGTCGAAGAAGCCCACCAGGGCGGCGTGATGGAGGCCCTGGGCCAGCGCAAGGCGCAGATGAAGGACATGCAGATGGACGGCCGTGGCCGCGTCCGCATCGACTATCGCGTGCCTGCCCGCGGCCTGATCGGCTTCCAGGGCGAGTTCATGAACCTCACCCGCGGCAGCGGCCTGATGAGCCATGTGTTCGACGGCTACGCGCCGATGCAGGGCGACATGTCGGACCGTCGCAACGGCGTGCTGATCAGCATGGAGAGCGGCAACACGGTCGCCTATGCGCTGTGGAGCATCCAGGAACGCGGCAAGCTGTTCATGGGCGCCGGCGTGCAGGTCTACGAGGGCATGATCATCGGCATCCACAGCCGTGAGAATGACCTGGTCGTGAACCCCATCAAGACCAAGAAGCTCACCAACATGCGCGCGTCCGGCAAGGACGAGGCCGTGGTGCTGACCCCGCCGATCCAGCTGACGCTGGAATACGCGGTGGAGTTCATCTCCGACGACGAGCTCGTGGAAGTGACGCCGGAGTCGATCCGCATCCGCAAGCGTTACCTCACCGAAAACGAGCGCAAGCGCTCGGGCAAGTCGGACGGCCCGCTGGTCGTCTGATCCGATGGGTAGCTCGATGATGCCGGTGACCCGCGCCCTGCTGGTCGCGTGCATCGCGGGCTACCTGTTGCAGGCAGTCCTGGGCGACGGGGTACTGCTGCACTTTGCGCTATGGCCCTTGGAAAACGGGCTCTACGCACCGCCTTTCCGTTCCTGGCAGCTGCTGACCTATGCGTTCCTGCATGGCAGCCTGATGCACCTGGCCTTCAACCTGTACGCCCTGTACATGTTCGGCTCGGAGATCGAACGCCTGCTGGGCGGGCGTCGCTATCTGACCTATTACGGGGTGTGCGTACTGGGTGCCGCTGCGGCACAACTGCTGGTGGCCCACCTCTCGCACAGTGACCCACGTCCTACGGTGGGCGCTTCGGGCGGGATCTTCGGCCTGCTGCTGGCCTTCGGGCTGGCGTTCCCGAATAGACGCCTCATGCTGCTGTTACCGCCGATTCCCATGCCCGCCTGGCTGTTTGTGACGCTCTATGGGGCGCTGGAGCTGATCCTGGGGGCGACCGGCAGCAACACCGGCGTGGCGCACTTCGCCCACCTGGGCGGCATGGCCGCCGGCTTTCTGCTGATTGCGTACTGGCGGCGGCTCAGCGCACGCCGCTAGGCGGCCTCAACCCACGACGCAGCGATTGCGCCCTTCGGCCTTGGCCACGTAGAGGGCCTTGTCGGCGCGGTCAAAGGCGTCATCGGCCGAATCGCCTTCGCAGAAGGCGGTGATGCCACAGGACACCGACACCGACACCGGCACGCCGCGGAAGTGGAAGCCCAGTCGGGCCACCGACTCGCGCATCTGTTCCGCCACGCGATAGGCATCCTGGGTGCTCGTGCCAGCCAGGATCATCACAAATTCCTCGCCGCCATAGCGGGCCAGGAAGTCGGTCTTGCGGATACGCCCGGCGAGCGTCTCGGCCACGACCCGCAGCACCTTGTCGCCGGCGCGATGCCCATAGGCGTCGTTGATCTTCTTGAACAGGTCGATGTCCCAGGTGGCGATGCAGGTCGGCTGGCCGAAGCGCTGCCAACGCTTGAATTCCTCTTCCAGACGCCGGTCATAGCACTGGCGATTGGGTATCTGCGTCAGCGCATCAATCATGGCCAGACGCTGTTCGTTCTGCAGACGCTCCTGCAGGTTGCGCGTTTCGCTTTCCAGCGACTCCACGCGCTCGCGCATCTTCTCGCTGCGTTCCCAGTTGGACTTGGCGCGGACTTCCTCGCGCTCGCGGTACTCATGGACCTGGCCACTGAGCGCGTCCAGGCGGGTGCGCACCTTCTGCTTGACCTGCAGCAGGTCGACGCTGGCCTCTACGCTGTTGCCCAGTTCATGAATGTCACTGACAAGCCGGGTGTTGAATTCCTGCGATGTCTGAAACGAACTCTTGCGCTCGGCATCCTCACCGAGCAGGTACTCGGTGAGCTCATCCAGGCGACTGGTGATCTGCGCCAGCAGGCCTTCGATCTCGCGCTTTTCGCGCTCCACGCTGCTGACCCGGCGGGTCATCAGGTCGGCGACATCCGACAGCACCATCGGCAGCTGTGGCAGCGGCAGCGGCATGGCAATCTGCTGCTCGACCTCGCCGACGAGGGCGGCAAGTTCAGCGTCCTGGCGAACCACGCCCAGCAGGCGCGACAGGGTGGCGCGGATGGTGTTGTCACACAGCGGGGACTCGGCAGTCTCCGACTGAGCGACAGCGACAGGCGGTGCCACGGTCACGGCTCCGCTCGTTGCCACACGGTATTGGTCCAGGCCAGCAATGGCATCGGACAGGGTCTGGAATTGCGCCTCCAGTTCAGCCTCGACGAGCTTGTCGCGGACGGCGACGGAGAGCCGCGTGGCTGCTGCATCCAGCGGTGGCGACTGGCCGGTAGCGGCGACACACAGGCGGACCACCAGCCGGCGCAGCACACTCTCCATGCTGCGGAACGTGCGCTCTTCCTGTTCCAGTGACTTCAGGGCGTCGAAATACTTGCGGCGCCAGTGTTCGGAATCGGCTTTGTCGTACACGGTTGCGATGTCGGTGACTGCGGTTGGCCGGATGAAGGATTGGTTCATCATCGCGCCGCCGCCCATCCAGAACCACCGATCACGTCAAAAAAACCGTTTGCCGCTGGAATCTTTATCCGGGCAGACCGCCCTCCGGGGCTGCCAGGTCGGCGAACTGCAGCTGCGCCAGCCGCGCATACAGTGGGCTGCTGCGCAGCAGCTCGGCGTGGGTCCCCGTGGCCACGATGCGCCCCTGGTCCATGACCACGATGCGGTTGGCCTTGAGCACGGTCGAGAGGCGGTGCGCAATGATCAGGGTCGTGCGGGTGGCCATCAGGCGCTCCAGGGCCTCCTGCACGAGGCGCTCGCTCTCGGCATCCAGCGCGCTCGTGGCCTCGTCCAGCAGCAGCAGCGGCGGGTCTTTGAGAATGGCCCGGGCGATGGCGATGCGTTGGCGCTGGCCGCCGGACAGGCGGGTCCCCCGCTCCCCCAGGAAGGTGTCATAGCCCTGGGGCAAGGCGCGGATGAACTCGTCCGCGGCCGCAGCCCGTGCCGCCGCCTCGATTTCCGCATCACTGGCATCGGGACGACCGTAGCGGATGTTCTCGCGTGCCGAGGTGCCAAACAGCACCGTGTCCTGGGGCACCAGCCCGATGCGCGAGCGCAGGGCCACGGGATCTGCCGTCGCGATGTCGACGCCATCGAGCAGGATGTGCCCGGCCTGCGGGTCATAGAACCGCAGGGCCAGCTGGAAGGTCGTGCTCTTGCCGGCGCCCGAGGGCCCCACGAAGGCCACGGTCTCCCCGGGCTGGATATCCAGCGTGAAGGCGTCCAGCGCCGCCGTGTCCGGCCGCGACGGATAATGGAAACGCAGGTCCTGGAAGCGGATCGCGCCACGGCTGGGTACCGGGAACGCCGCCGGACTGGCCGGCGCGGCGATCGCCGAACGGGCCTCCAGCAATTCGGCCAGGCGCTCCATGGCACCGGCAGCGCGCTGCACTTCGCCCCACTGCTCGATCAGCGCCGCGGCGGCCGACATCACGAAGCCCGCATACAACAAGAACTGACCCAGCTGGCCGCCGGTCATCTCGCCCGACAGCACGGCGTGGGCACCCAGCCACAGCACCAGCGTGATCGCGCCCATGACCAGCATGGTGCCGATGGCGGTGAGCAGCGCGCGGATGCGGTTGCGGCGCACGGCCGTGGCAAAGCCATCCTCGACAGACTGGCTGAAGCGCTGGCTCTGCAAAGCCTCCAGCGTAAAGGCCTGCACCGTCTGCATGGCGTTGAGGGTCTCGCCGGCCAGGCTGCTGGAGTCGGCAACCCGGTCCTGGGATTCGCGCGAGAGCTTACGCACGCGGCGGCCCACGGCGAACAGCGGCAGCATGATCACGGGAATCAGCAGCACGATGAGGCCCATGAGCTTGGCGCTGGTGGCGCCCATGAGCACGAGCCCGCCCACCAGGTTCAGCGCCGAGCGCAGGGTGATCGACAGGCCGACGCCGGAGATCGATTGCACCAGCGTGGTGTCGGTGGTCAGGCGCGAGAGCACCTCGCCCGTGCGCGTGACCTCGAAGAAGGTCATGTCCATGTGGATGATGCGGCGGTAGACCGCTGCACGCACATCGGCCACGACCCGCTCGCCCAGCCACGTGACCAGATAGAAGCGCAACGCTGCGAACAGGCCAAAGACGATGGCCGCGCCGAGAAACCCGAGGAAATACCGGTTGATGGTGGCCGCGTCATTGGCCGCCATGCCCTGGTCGATCAGCTGCCGCACGGCAAAAGGCAGGGCCAGCAGGGCACCGGAAGCCACCAGCAGCGCGCCCAGCGCCAGCACCAGCGTGCCGCGATACGGCGTGAGGAAAGGCGCCAGCGCCCGCAGGGGTTTGAGCGAGCGTGAGCGGGGACGCTCGGCAGCCGTCTTGCTCATCAGGCGAGCCTGTTCAGGCCGTTATAGGCCGCAATGCGGTAGGCCTCGGCCATGGTCGGGTAGTTGAAGGTCGTGTTGATGAAATAGCGCAGGCTGTTGATGTCCTGGCTGGCCATCACCGTCTGCCCGATGTGGACGATCTCGCAGGCGTTGTCGCCGAAGCAGTGCACGCCCAGGATCTGCAGCGTCTCGGCATGGAAGAGGATCTTCAGCATGCCAACGCGCTGGTTGGTCATCTGCGCGCGGGCCAGCGACTTGAAATGAATGTGGCCGATTTCATAGGGCACCTTCGCGGCCTGCAGTTCCTGCTCATTGCGGCCCACGGCAGAAATCTCGGGAATCGTGTAGATGCCACTGGGGATGAGGTCAAGCCGGCGCGACGGCGTCGTCGGGTCGACGATGAACTGGCCCACGTAACCCCCTTGCTGATAGGCCGCGCTGGCCAGCGCCGGCGACCCGATGACGTCACCCACCGCAAACACGTGTGGCAGGGCGGTCTGGTAATGCTCGTTCACGGCGATCTGGCCGCGCTGGTTCGCGGTGAGACCGATCGCTTCCAGGTTCAGGGTGTCGGTATTGCCGGTGCGCCCGTTGGCCCACAGCACCAGGTCGCTCTTGAGCTTGCGCCCGGATTTGAGCTTGAAGAGCACGTCGTGCTCGCGCGCCTCGAGTGAATCGAACTGCTCGTTGTGCCGGATGATGCAGCCCTGGTCGCGCAGGTGATAGGAGAGCGCCTCGGCGATCTCCTCGTCCATGAACGACAGGAGCCGGTCCTGCGTGTTCACGAGGTTCACCTTCGCGCCCATGTTCAGGAAGATGGACGCGTACTCGCAGCCGATGACACCAGCGCCATAGATCGTCACCGCGAAGGGCGAATCCTTGTAGCGCAGCACGCTGTCGCTGTCGCAGACGCGCGGGTGGGAGAAATCCAGCCCAGGCGGATGATAGGGACGCGAGCCCGTGGCAATGACGATGTGATCGGCCGTGATGCGGAATGCCGGCTCGACGCGCGGCGTGATTTCCAGCGTATGGGCGTCGATGAAGGCCGCCTCACCGACCAGCACGGGGACGCGGTTGCGATCGTAGAAGCGACGGCGCATCTGCACCTGGCCTTCGATGACCTTGTCCGCCGTTGAGAGCAGCTGCGGGAAGGTCACCTTCAGCTGGCTGGCCACATCCCGCAGCAGGGGGTTGGCGCGGACATCGCTGAGGGTCTTCACCGCATGACGCAGTGCCTTGCTGGGAATGGTGCCCCAGTGGGTGCATCCCCCGCCGACTTCGGCATAGCGCTCGACCACGGCCACCTTGCGGTGGTTCTTCGCAGCCATCATCGCCGCGCCCTCGCCGGCGGGGCCCGTACCAATCACAACGACGTCGTAATGCTCCATATTCCTATGCTAGCGGTTATCGGGTGACTTGACCCGCATCAGTCATCGACCAGCAGCTGCCCGGGGAACAGCGTTTCGCTGAATCCGAACTGTCGCAGGTCGGGAATGCGGAAGGGATAAAGGATGCCATCGAGGTGGTCCACCTCGTGCTGGACAACCCGGGCGTGGAAGCCTTCGACGCTGCGGTCGATCAGTTGCCCCTGCGCATCGAATCCGCGGTAGCGCAGGCGGGCGTGGCGGGGCACCAGTCCGCGCATCCCCGGCACCGACAGGCAGCCCTCCCAGCCCTCCTCCATCTGCTCGTCGAGGGGACTGAGTTCGGGGTTGATCAACACCGTCAGCGGCACGGGCGGTGCGTCCGGATAACGTTCGTTGGCGTCGAACCCGAAGATCACGACACGCAGTGACACACCGATTTGGGGCGCAGCCAGGCCGGCGCCATTGAGCTGCGTCATGGTGTCGCGCATGTCCTGGAGCAAGGCATGCAGCAACGGCGTATCGAACGCGTCGACCTCGGCAGCCCGTTGCAGCAGCAGCGGATGGCCCATCTTGAGTACGGTCCTGACAGTCATGGCTTGCGCTCCGCTAAAACGACAAAGGCCCGGGAAGCCCGGGCCTTTGTGGGGATTGGCTGGACACTGCGGATCCGGAGCGGACCCGCCGGCCAGTCAATGCAGTTACCAGCGACCGCCGCCGCCGCCGCCGCCACCGCCACCGCCGCTGCCGCCGCGGAAGCCACCGCCACCGCCGCCGCTACCGCCACGGAAGCCACCGCCGCCACCGCCGCCACCGCCCGTGCGGGGCTTGTCCTGGGCCTCGTTGACACGCAGCGGACG
>CANGFJ010000125.1 GCA_947453065.1 Pseudomonadota bacterium | reverse complement strand
AGCGGCGGTCGGCGCGGCCTCGGGCTTGCTGATTTCCAGCAGCTCTATGTCGAACACCAGTGTGGCGCCACCCCGCATCTGCGGCGGACGGCCTTCGTCGCCGTAGGCCAGGTTTGGCGGGCAGACCAGCTGCGCCTTGCCGCCGACCTTGAGCAGCTGCACGGCTTCGGTCCAGCAGGGGATCACGCCATTGAGCGGGAAGGTCGCCGGCTCGTTGCGCTTGATCGAGCTGTCGAACACCTTGCCATCGACGAATCGGCCTTCGTAGTGCACCTTGACCTGGTCTTCGGCCGTGGGGCTGGCACCGGTGCCGGCCTTGATGGTCTTGATGACCAGGCCGCTGGCGGTCTTGGTGGCGTCCTTGTCGGTGGCTGCCTTGGTCAGGTAGGCCTCACCCGAGGCTTTCTCTTTCTCGGTGGCAGCGGCCATGCGCTGCTGCTGCAGTTCCTGCAGCTTGGGCACGTACTTTTCCAGCTCGTCGGCCGAGGCCTTGTCCTGGGCGCCGTCGGCCAGGCCGGCCTTCACCATTTCCAGCTCTTTGGCGCTGAAGTTGAACGACTGGATACCCCGGCTGAGCATGACGCCGAGGTTGTAGAGGGCCTTGTCTTCTTCGGTCTTGGGGGCCTGCTGGGCGGCCTCGGCGCAGCTGGCCAGGGCCAGGCAGGACGCCACGAGAATCAAAACATTGCGACGCATGCGGACTCCGCTGGAAAAGGATGAAAGATAGTCTAGCTGCTGCGGCAGTGATGTGCTGCCGCATCAGTGAGGGGTTGCTGTGTGTCAGCCCGCGGGTTTGGCGGCCTTCTGTTCAGCCAAGGTTTGGTGGGCGCGGTGGATGACATAGGCACGGGTTGCCTCGACATCCTCTTTGCTCAGTTCCTCGGCAAAGCTGACCATGCCGCGGGCCTTGCGTTCCCCACCCAGCACGATTTTCTCCCACGCTGCGGCATCCAGCAGGGTGGGCGAATGCTGCAGATCGGGAATGAAGCTGCCACTGACCGCAGCGTCGCCGTGGCAGTTGCTGCAGTAAGGGTGGAAGACCTTGAAGCCCTTGTCGATGACCGCGGCGCTCGCCGTGTCGGCAGGTGGGTTCAGCGGTAGGGCGACGTAGGGGTCCTGGGGCAGTGTGTCCTTGCCGCCGAGCGCGTAAACCAGCACGCGCGGGGTGTTTGTGCGGGTGTGCGTGTCGCGCGCCAGTTCGCCGGCGGCGATGGCCAGTGCGCCGCCATAACCGGTGACGACCGCGACATACTGCTGGCCATCGACTTCATAGGTGATGGGCGCCGCCATGACGCCGGTCTGGGTCTGTGCCGACCACAGCTTCTGGCCCTTGTCCGCGCTGTAGGCGACGAATTCGCCCAGGGGCGTGCCCTGGAAAACCAGGTTGCCACCGGTGGAGACGACGCCGCCTTCCCAGGGGCCGCTGAACTGCACGCGCCAGACTTCCTTCTGGGCGACCGGGTCCCAAGCGGCAAGGTGGCCGACGAAGGTCTTCTTCACGGCATCCTTGATGGCAGTGACCTGGGGCAGCGACCCCTTCTGGAAGTCATAGCCGATGTTGAAGGTGTATTTGCTGACCTTGCGGCCTTCCTCTGCGAGGTAGCCCTGCGAGAGGTCCTGCGCCGGGATGTAGACCAGGCCGGTCTTCGGGCTGAAGGACATGGCATGCCAGGCATGCCCGCCAGCCGGACCTGGCGAGGCCATGAACAGCTTGCCGGTCTGGCTATAGCGTGCGGCCGGGTTCTCGACGGGCCGGCCGGTCTTCGGGTCGAAGCCGGTGGCCCAGTTGATGTCCACGAAAGGCTTCGAGGAGAGGTGTTCGCCCGTCACGCGGTCGAGCACGTAGAACACGCCGTTCTTCGGGGCCTGCAGCAGCACCTTGCGCTCGGTGCCGTTGATGGCGAGGTTCGCCAGGATGATGTGGTTGGTCGAGTCGTAGTCCCACTCATCGCCGGGCGTGTGCTGGTAGTGCCAGACGTATTCACCGGTCGCGGCCTTTACCGCGATGACCGAGCTCAGGAACAGGTTGTCGCCGCCACCGGGGGAACGCAGTTTGCGGTTCCACGGCGTGCCGTTGCCGGTGCCGAAGTACAGCAGGTCGGTTTCCGGGTCGTAGGCCATGGCGTCCCAGACGGTGCCACCGCCGCCGAGCTTCCACCACTCGCCCTTCCAGGTCTTGGCGGCCATTTCCATGGCTTTGTTCTCGAAGCCGTCTTTCGGGTTGCCCGGGACGGTATAGAAGCGCCACAGCTGCTCGCCGGTTTCGGCGTCGTAGGCGCCGATATAGCCGCGCACGCCCATTTCAGCGCCGGCGTTGCCGATGATGACCTTGCCGTTGATGACGCGCGGTGCGCCGGTGCTGGCATAGCGCTGGGCTTTGTCGATGGTGGAAACGTCCCAGACCGGCTTGCCGCTGGCGGCGTCGATGGCGACCAGCCGGCCGTCGAGCGTGCCCAGGTAGACCTTGCCGTTCCAGACGGCGACACCGCGGTTGACGACGTCGCAGCAGGCGTTGACGCCCCACTCACCCGGGACCTGCGGATCGTAGCCCCACAGGAGCTTGCCGGTCTTCGCATCGAGCGCAAAGACCTTGCTCCAGGTCGTGGACACATACATCACCCCATCGACCACGATGGGCGTCGATGCCTGGCCGCGGTTGACGGCCTCCAGGTCGTGGTGCCAGGCCAGGCCGAGCTGGGCGACGTTGCCGTCATTGACCTGCGTGAGCGGGCTGTGGCGCTGCTCGTCGTAGGTGCGGCCGGTGGACATCCAGTTCGCGCCGTCTGTTGCGGCATTCGTCAGGCGCGCGGCATCGACCTGGGCGGCCGGCTTCGGCGCGGCAGCCGGTTCTGGACTGCGCTGGCAGCCGACCAGGGCAAGGGCAAGAGACAAGGCGACGGCGCCTGCAAGGATGCGCGAACTGGACATGGTGGTGTGACTCCCCGATTTGGCGCACACGCTACCGGGAACGGCACCCAAAATAAAGACGGAGCGGCTCAATAATGCGGCGGTAACTCGATGCGGGTGGCCGCGTCTTCACCGCCCTCTGACTGCATCGCTTCGACCCGCTGCATGAGTTGGTGGCCGCGTTCTGTCAGGCGTTCGATCAGTTGTTGCTGACGGGCGACTTCGTCGCTGACTTCCAGCATGCCGCGCTCCAGGTGCGCGAGCTTGATTTCCAGTTCTTCGATGCGCTGTTCGGGGGTCATGACGGGTCGGCCGGGTCGGGAAAGAGCGCGGCGACCACGGCGCGGTCTTCCTGCGCCAGCACGTTGTAGGTGCGGCAGGCTGCGCCGATGTCCATGGGCTCCAGCGCAATGTTGCGGCGGGCGAAGGCGGCGCGGATCGCGGCTGTCGGAAAGCGTTGCCGGGCACCGGTGCCCAGCAGCACGACCTGTGGGGCCAGCGGCCAGATGGCCTCCAGGGCGTCGACTTCCAGATCATCGAGTCCGCCGTTGGTCCAGTCAGTGACCAGGGCCTGTGCCGCGATGAGGCAGGGGCGGGTCAGGCGCTGCGCACCGACCGTGACGGCGTCGGGTGAATAGGCCCGGATGAGGTTGATGCCGAGATTGGCATCCTCGTTGAGTTTCATCATCGGTACGATACGCGACATGCAGCTTGAACTAGTAGTGGGCGACTTCCACCTCGACCCGGCCGAACTGGCGGTGGCCACCACCACGGCCGGCCTGCCCCGGTTGCCGGGGTTCGAGGCGGCGCTTCAGTGTGGCCGCCTGGCGCATCGGTCTGCGGACTGGCGGGCGTTTCTGGCCCAGCGGGCGGGCCGGCCCGAGCTGCTGGGCCTGCCACCGGCGCAGGTGGCTGCGGCGGCGCTGAATCTGCCTGCGGACGCTAACCCCTGGTTCGCCCAGCCGGTGCACCTGGCGGCCGGCATGGATCACCTGCGCTTGCACCGCAGCGGCCTGCTGTCGTTGTCGCCAGAGGAGCTGGATGGGCTGGTCAGCGGGTTTTCGACCGCTTTCCAGGGCACTGGACTGGCGCTGCGGCCCTTGTTCGGGGGGCTGTTGTTGACGGGCCTGGCGGCGCGCGACGCGGTCACCCGCGATCCGGCCCTGTTCCTCGGTGCCGACATGGGCGGTGCGCCCGCCTCTGGTCCGCAGTCCGCAGAACTGCGGCGGGTGGGGGCCGAGATCGAGATGTGGCTGCATGGGCAGGCGTTCAACACGGTCCGCGAGAAACGGGGGCAGTTAAGCGTCAACGCCCTGTGGCTCTGGGGCGGTGGCCCCGAGAGGCCTGCGGCCGGCGACTTGCGGCAGCTGTCGGCCTGCCTGCCGCGGGTCTATGCCGACGACGCTTACGTTGCGGGGCTGTGGCATGCCAGCGGCGGCGAGACCCAGAGCGTGCCGGCGGACCTGGCGGCCTTGCTGGCCGACCCGGAATGGCAGGGCAGCCAGGCGCTCGTGGTGCTCAGTGCGGCGGCCCGAAGTGCGCGGGATGCGCCGCTGCAGCGGCTGGATGCGAGCTGGCTGTTGCCGGCGATGCAGGCGCTGCGCAGCGGCCAGTTGTCCCGCCTGTCGGTGCAGTGCGGCGGGCTGCAGGTGTCGGTGACAGGGCTGAGCCGCTGGCGGTTCTGGCGGCGTGCGCGGCCCTGGTGGGCGGCCTACGCGTGACGAAAAGTTTTGCCGAACTGTTGCAGGCCCGCCAGCCTGCGCCCGTACCGACCCCGGAGCCGGTTGCCGCCCTGGCGCCCCGCGCGATCGTGCGCCGGGCGCCGGCAGGGCTGCCCGCGGCGCTGGCGGCCCTGCACCCGGTGTTGCAGCGGGTGTATGCCGCGCGCGGCATTACCGAGGCCGCCGAGCTGCGCCTGACCCTGGACCGCTTGCTGCCGGTCAGCAGTCTGCCCAGCGTGGAGGCGGCGGCACAGTTGCTGGTCCAGCATCGCGCCGGGCGCATTCTGGTGATCGGCGACTTTGATGCTGACGGTGCAACCAGCACGGCGCTGATGCTGCGGGCGCTGCGTGCCTGGGGATTCAGTGACACCGGCTTCCTGGTGCCCGACCGTTTCCGCTTCGGCTATGGCCTGACGCCGGAGATCGTGGACCTGGCGGCGGAGCAGGCGCCGGCCTTGATCGTGACCGTGGACAACGGCATCTCCAGCGTCGCCGGTGTGGCCCGCGCGCGGGCCCTGGGCATCGCGGTCCTGGTGACCGACCACCATTTGCCGGGTGCGCAGTTGCCGGCGGCCGAGGTCATCGTCAACCCGAACCTGACGGGCAGCGGCTTTGGCAGCCGGGCACTGGCCGGCGTGGGCGTGGCGTTTTATGTGATGGCCGCCCTGCGGCGCTGCCTGGAACAACAGGGCCTGTTGCCCACGGATGCGGCGCCCGTCAGCGAGTTCCTGGACCTCGTCGCGCTGGGCACGGTGGCCGACCTGGTGCCGCTGGATGCGAATAACCGCGTGCTGGTCGCGCAGGGGCTGCGCCGCATCCGCGAAGGGCGCTGCGTCCCGGGCATCAGTGCGCTGCTGGAAATCGCCAAGCGCGCGCCGGCCGAGATCACTGCGACCGACCTGGGCTTTGCGGTGGCGCCGCGGCTCAATGCGGCCGGTCGGCTGGATGACATGAGCATCGGCATCGCCTGCCTGCTGGCCGCGACGCTGGACGAGGCGCGCCTGGGCGCGGCGAAACTGGATGAACTCAACCAGGAACGCCGCCGCATCGAGGCAGACATGCAGGCGTTGGCGCTGGTGGCCGTCAAAGGCATCGACCTGCCGCGCCGTGGCCCGCGTCGCCATGGGCTGTGCATCTTCGATGCGAGCTGGCACCAGGGGGTCGTGGGACTCGTTGCCAGCCGGGTGAAAGACCGCGTACGACGTCCAGTCATCGCTTTTGCCCGTTCGGGCGATGGCCAGACGCTGCGCGGCTCGGCCCGCTCCGTGCCGGGCGTGCACATCCGCGATGTGCTGGATGCCGTGGCGACGCAGGAGCCGGACCTCATCGCCAAGTTCGGCGGCCATGCGATGGCCGCGGGGCTCACCATCGATGAGGCGGGGCTCGACCGGTTTTCCGGCGCCTTTGACGCGGAAGTGGGGCGGTGGCTGGCGCGGGGCGCGCCGGATGATGCCATCCAGACCGATGGCAGCCTGGAGGAGGCGGAATTCGCGCTGTCGACGGCCCAGCTGCTGCGCGACGGCGGTCCCTGGGGCCAGGCGTTTCCGGAGCCCAGTTTTGATGGCGAATTCGAGATCCTGCGCACGCGCATCGTGGGCGAGCGGCACGTCAAGCTCTGGGTGCAGCCGGCCCGCTCCAAGGCGAGCTTCGATGCCATCGCCTTCAATTTCCTCGATGACGAGGTGCGCGAGCCGCCCGCCGGGCGCGTGCGCCTGGTCTACCGGCTGGACATCAACGAGTACCGCGGCGAGCGCACGCTGCAGCTGATGGTGGACCATCTGCAGCGGCTGCCGTGAGGCGATGCTGGTAAGCTACGCGGCCTCCACCGTCAGGTATCTGTCCCGACATGCCATTGGAAATCAGTCAGTTAAAGCGGACCCTCAAGGACCTGCAGGAGCGCACCGAGTCGCTCAGGGGGTTCCTTTGAATACGACAGCAAGAAAGAACGTCTAGAAGAAGTCACGCTCGAACTCGAAGCGCCCGGCATCTGGAACCAGCCCGAGAAGGCGCAGGAACTGGGCCGTGAGCGCGCGCACCTCGCGCAGGAACTCGAGGCACTGGATCGCTCCAGGGCGAGTTTGACCGACGCCCTTGAACTGCTGGAAATGGCCAGCGACGAGGACGACGTCGCCACCGTGGCCGAGATCGAGCGCGAGATCCCGACCTTCGAGGCCGAGGTCCACAAGCTCGAATTCAAACGCATGTTCAGCGGCGAGATGGACGCGCACAGCGCCTACCTCGACATCCAGGCCGGTGCCGGCGGCACCGAAGCCCAGGACTGGGCCAACATGCTCATGCGCATGTACCTGCGCTGGGGCGCTGCCCGCGGCTTCACGGTGGAAGTCATGGACGCCAACGGCGGCGAAGTCGCCGGCATCAAGAGCGCGACGCTGCACTTTGCCGGCGAGTACGCCTATGGCTGGCTGCGCACCGAGATCGGTGTGCATCGTTTGGTGCGCAAGAGCCCGTTTGATTCGGGCAACCGCCGCCACACTTCGTTTGCGTCGGTGTTCGTGTCGCCCGAGATCGACGATGAGATCACCGTCGACCTGAATCCGGCCGACATCGAAATGGACGTCTACCGCTCCAGCGGTGCCGGCGGCCAGCACGTCAACAAGACCGAGTCTGCGGTGCGCCTGCGTCACTTGCCCTCGGGCATCGTGGTGGCCTGCCAGAACGAGCGCAGCCAGCACAAGAACCGCGCCACCGCGATGAAGATGCTCAAGGCCAAGCTCTACGAGCTGGAGGTCAACAAGCGCAACGCGGCCTCCAAGGTGCTCGAGGATTCCAAGTCGGACGTGAGCTGGGGCAACCAGATCCGCTCCTATGTGCTCGACCAGTCCCGCATCAAGGATCTGCGCACCAACGTGGAGGTCGGTAACACGACCGCCGTGCTGGATGGCGATCTGGATCAGTTCCTGGAAGCGAGCCTCAAGGCAGGGTTGTAAGACGATGACACACGAAACACAGGCTCCGGCTGGCGAAGGCGCCGCGCCACAGGACGAGAACAAGCTCATCGCAGAGCGCAGAGCCAAGCTCACGGCGTTGCGCGCGCAGGGT
Source organism: Pseudomonadota bacterium (assembly GCA_947453065.1). Lineage (GTDB taxonomy): Bacteria > Pseudomonadota > Gammaproteobacteria > Steroidobacterales > Steroidobacteraceae > ZC4RG30. The sequence continues at coordinate 659 of CANGFJ010000125.1, read as the reverse complement.
ATTGCCTTCCCGAACGACTTCCGTCGCGATGACCTGGCCGCGCAACTGCAGGCCCAGTACGGCGACAAGGACGCGGTCTGGTTCGAGGCCAACCCGGTGCCCGTGACCGTGGCCGGCCGCATGATGGCCAAGCGCGTCATGGGCAAGGCGAGCTTTGCCACCATTGCCGACCGCAGTGGTCGCATCCAGCTGTTCCTGCAGTCCGCGGCCGTGGGCGAGGCCTATGACGCGTTCAAGGGTTGGGACATCGGCGACACGCTGGGTGCGGTAGGCACGCTGTTCCGCACGCGCACCGGCGAGCTGTCGGTGAAGGTTGAAACGCTGCGGCTGCTGGTCAAGTCGCTGCGGCCGCTGCCGGACAAGTGGCACGGGCTCACCGACACCGACACGCGCTACCGGCAGCGCTATGTCGATCTCATCGTCAACGACGAGTCGCGGCAGGTGTTCCGCACGCGCACGAAGATGGTCAAGTACCTGCGCGACTACCTGGACGGGCAGGACTTCATGGAAGTCGAGACGCCCATGATGCAGCCGATTCCGGGTGGTGCCTCGGCGCGCCCCTTCGTCACGCACCACAACGCGCTCGACATGCAGATGTATCTGCGCATCGCGCCCGAGCTGTATCTCAAGCGCCTGGTCGTGGGTGGCTTCGAGCGCGT
>CANGFJ010000124.1 GCA_947453065.1 Pseudomonadota bacterium | reverse complement strand
GGCTCGACGCCTGCCTGGTCACCAAGTTCATCACCGAGTCCTAAGGGCCGGCGGGCCGGCTGGTGTAACCGCTGACGCTGCTGCCCGCATCGGGCGGCAGTCGCCAGTACACCCACAGCGAGGTCATCGAAATGCCGGCGATGACGAAGAAGGCGATGGGGAAGTCGCCGGCCCCGGGCAAGTCGCTGCCGTGGGCCAGCGCGGCCAGGTGCAGCACCTGCGCCGCCACCGCCACGCCCAGGGTCATGGCCAGTTGCTGGGCGGTGCCCGCAAAGCTGGTGGCATAGCTCATGTCCCGTTCGCCCACATCCGCATAGGCCATGGTGTTCACGGAGGTGAACAGGATCGAGCGCGAGATGCCGATGCACGTGAACAGCAGCAGCATCAACAGGCGCGGCGTACCGGCCGTCAGCAGGCCGCACAGCACCAGCAGCAGCGAGCCAAACAACACATCCATGAGCAGCACCCGGCGGAAGCCGATGTGGCGCACGATCTGGGCAGCGCGTGCGCGCACCATCACCGCGCCAATGGCCCCTGTGAACGTCAATGCGCCCGAGGCCGCTGCGGTCAGCCCGAAGCCCACTTGCAGCATCAGCGGCAGCAGGAAGCTCGACGCACCGGCGCCGATACGGAACAGCGCGCCACCGACGACGGCGCCGTGGAAGGTGGGCAGGCGCAGCAACGAAAGCTGTAGCACGGGGTGTTCCTGACGACGGGCATGCCGCGCATACAGGCCCAGTGCGACCACGCCCAGGACCATCAGCGCGCTGATCGCGCCACCACTGAGCAGGTCCTTGCCCAGCAGTTCGGCGCCAAACACCAGTGAACTCAAACCGATGCTCAGGATCACCCAGCCGCGAAAATCCATGGGCCGAATCTCGCCCGGCTCCTGCTCGGTGATATAGCGCGTGGCCAGCCAGAACCCCAGGATCCCTATTGGCACGTTGATCAGGAAGATCCAGCGCCAGGAGCTGTAGGTGACGATCAGGCCGCCGATCAAGGGCGCGACGATGGGCGCGATGAGGGCAGGGATGGTGATCCAGGCCATGGCCGAGACCATCTCGTACTTGGGCACGCGCCGCAGCGCCACCAGGCGTCCCACCGGCACCATCATGGCGCCACCGACGCCCTGCAGCACGCGGGCGGCCACCAGCTGCGGGGTGGTCTGCGCAAGCCCGCAGAGCACCGAACCCAAGGTGAACAGGATGATCGCCGCGCGGAACACCCGACGGGCCCCGTGGCGGTCGGCCACCCAGCCGCTCAGCGGGATGAATATCGCGAGGCTCAGCAGATAGCCCGAGATGGCCAGACTCAGGCGCAGCGGGTTCTCGTGCAGGGAACGGGCGATGGCCGGCAGGGCAGTGGCCAGGATCGTGGAGTCCAGGTTCTCCATGAAGAGCGCGCAGGCCACGATCAGCATCACGAGCCGCTTGGGGCTCCGGGCGTGGGCCTCAGGCATGCCAGAGCAGGGCGGCGGCGAGGGCGGCAGCAGCCAGGCGCCACCACGCAAACACGGCCAGCCCGTGGCGGTTGAGCCAGGCCACCATCCACTTCACGGCGATGGCGGCCGAAAGCCAGGCGGCGGCAAAGCCCGCGAGCAGCACTGGCCAGCCATACGCAGTCACCATGCCGTTGCCCAGCTTCAGGCTCTTGTAGCCCGTGGCTGCGGTCAGCGTGACGAGGCCCAGGAGAAAGGCAAATTCCACGGCTGCTGGCAGCGACAGCCCGACCAGCAGGCCGCCCAGAATGGTGACGAGGCTGCGGCTGGTGCCGGGCCACATGGCAATGCACTGGGCCAGGCCGATGAGCAGCGCACCGCGCCAGTCCAGCTGTTCCAGCGGTTTGCCTTCCCGGTGCGCAGTCGTCCAGCGCGACAGGGCGAGGATGACGATGGCCCCCACCGTCCAGGCCGCAATGATGGGCGTGACACCAAACAGCCGCGCTTCGATGGCTTTGTCGAACGCCGCGCCAATGACGGCGGCCGGCAGGAAGCCGACGATGACGCAGAGCGCGAGCTTGAGCCCGGCGCTGTCACGCCCGACCACACCACGCAGCATTTGTCCCACGCGCTGACGGTACAGGCCCAGCACCGCCAGGATCGCGCCCGCCTGGATGGCGATCGCGTAGGCATGCGAGACATCGTTCTCGTCGATGCCCATCAGGCGCTGGGCGATCAGCAAGTGACCGGTGGAACTGACAGGCAGGTATTCGGTAATGCCTTCGATGAGGCCGAGCAACAACGCCTGCAGCAGATCCATGAATCACTCGCTCCTTGAAGGGGAAAACGCGTCGCTGATTATGCGCGCCCGTCGTGGGGCCCGTGCAGACAACGGCGTCGTTGTGCAGCCAGGGCAGCCAGCGCCAACAGTTCCAGGCCCAGCACGCCACCACCGCCGGAGCCACTGGCAGGCGGTGCCGCCGTGCTGGTTGTGGTGCCGCCCGAGGTGGCCGCGCTGACACTGAGCTCGGCGCTGTCGCTGCCACCGGCTGAGTCGGTGACGGTCAGGCGCAGGGTGTAGCTGCCACTGGTGGGGGACAGTACGGTCGTCGTGGCCACGTTGGGGTTGGTAAAGGCTGGGGTGCTCGCGCCGCCCGATGTGCCCACCACGCTCCAGGCGTAGCTGGCAATGCTGCGGCCCTGCGCCGCGCCACTGCCGCTGCCGTCCAGCGTGAGCGCGCGGCCGACGCCGACGGTGCCACTGATGCCCGCTACCGCTGCCGGTCGCTGTGCTTCGGCCAGCGCGGCACCCGCGTTGAGCAGGCCGGCCCCACAGACGGACGTGGTGCAGAGGCATTCGGCATCCTGCACGTCGGTCTTGCTGGCCGGCGCGTGGCAGACCGGCGGGGCGGGCGTAGTGTCGCTGGCCGTGGGAAAGGTCGCGGCGCTGGACCGGAGGCGGGCGATCAACTGGCTGGGCGTCAGCCGTGGGTTGAGCGCCCGCATGAGCCCTGCCGTCGCGGCGGCCAGCGGGGCGGAAAAGCTCGTCCCCACGTTCGAATTGATCGAGTTGGTATAGGTGGAACCGACCGGTCCCTGCGCGCCGCTGTCGGTCGTGGTGTCCAGCGAGAACAGGCAAGGGTCATTGGCACCGGTCAGCACGCAGTTGCCGGCGGGTGCGCCCAGGGCCACTTCGGGGCCCAGGTTGCTGTAGCCGACCTTGGTGCCGGCGTGACGCAGGCCCCCAACGGCCAGCACGCCCGGGCAGTTGGCAGGAGAATCAACCGGACCGCCATCATTGCCGGCAGAGGCCACGATCAGCACCCCATGGGCCGTGATGTCACGCACCGCTTCGGTGTAGGCGGCGCTGCAGCTGCCCACGCCCCCCAGGCTCAGGTTGATGACCTGGGCGGGGTTGGCGTTGGCCGGGGGCGCCCCCGACAGCAGCGGCGTCGGGATCGACAGGCCCGCGGACCAATACATCGCGGCCAGCACGTCGGAGTCGTAGCCCCCGCATTTTCCCAGCACCCGGGCCGGCAGGATGCGCAGGTGAAAGCCTGCGCCGGCAATGCCGGTGGCGTTGTCGGTGTCTGCTGCGATCAGGCCCGCGACACGGGTGCCGTGCCAGCTGCTGCGGGTGGGCTGGTCTTTGTTCGTGCCGCTGCCGCATTGCTTGCCGCTGAACGTGGCGCTGGCCAGGTCCGCCGCGCTGAGGAAATCCCCCGGATCCGAGGCATCGGCATCCCAGCCGTCGCCATCGTTGGCCGTGGCGTAGACGCCCGCTTTGTCGGCCGAGACGAAGTCATAGCCTGGCAGCAGCTTGCCGCCACTGGCCACGGTGCGCAGGTCCGGATGCTCGAAGCGCACGCCGGTATCAATGACCGCCACCACGACGGTGGCGCTCGCGGCGCTGAGGCCGCCTTTGCTCAGGTCCCAGGCGGTGTTGGCGCGGATCGCAGCCACCTGCTGCGACTGCAGGTACCACTGGCCGGCGAAGAGCGGATCGTTGGGCGTATAGGCATGGGCGTGCACGCGCCGGTCCGCTTCGGCGAGCAGGACCTGGGGGTTGCTGCGCAGGGCCACCAGCACCGCGTCGAGTTGGGCTGGTGAGCGAACGCTGTCCAGACGCAGCAGGTGCAGGCCGCCGCCGAGGCTGCGCTGGCGGTTGAGTTTGGTGCCCACGCTGCCTTCGAGGCGGCGCATAGCCGATTCTGGCAGCTCACCGCTGGCGTCGGCCGTCGCAGGCCGCCATTTCACGATGATGCGGTCGGTCGGTTCTTCCGTGGCGCGCGCTGCGCTGGCCAAACCTGCGATCCATAGCAGCGAGACGATGAGCAGTGAGGCAGAGAGGACAGGTCGCGTGTGGCGCATGGGATCATTATGCCGTGGACCGCGGCATTAGCGAATTTCAGCTGTGTTTGGACGGTTAAGCGGCAGGGCGATGTAACGCCCCGATCGCAGCAGTTAGCGCGGCTGCGAGGCTTGCCTTACAGCGTTGGAATGCCCTCCGTCATCAACACGGAGGAGACACCCATGAACACTGCAAAGCGCTGTCGCGGCCAGGGCATGACGGAATACATCATCGTGGTGGCCTTGATCGCCATCGCGGCCATTGGGGTGTACACGGCCTTTGGCAAGACCTTGCGCGGACAGATGGCCAGCACCGCACAGTCACTGGCCGGCAAGAACGCCAGCCAGGCGCGCAACGAGGCCAACGATGGCGGTGCCGAAGCCGAAAGCCAGGCGGGCCGGCAAATCAAGCTCGATAACTACGACCAGACGCAGTAATGGTCCGGCGCGCGCAGTCCGGCCAGGCACTGGTGGTTGTGGCGGCATTCGCCGCCTGCCTGGTCGGCGCATTCCTGCTGGTCTTCAACGTGGGCCAACTGGTCAACGACAAGATCCGGCTGCACAACGCAGCCGACGCAGCGGCTTACAGCGCCGCGGTGTGGGAAGCGCGCAGCCTTAATTTCCAGGCCTACACAAACCGCGCGATCGTCGCCAACGAGGTGGCGATCGCGCAGTTCGTCAGCCTGCGTTCCTGGTCCGGCTATGTTGGGCAGACCCTCAAGAATGCCTCCGTGCTCAGTAGCTGGATCCCACCGGCGGCACAGGTCATGACCCTGCTCTCGCGCAGTTGGCAGGGGGTCGACACGACGCTGCAGACCAGCTTGCCGGTGCTCGAAGGGGCCATCAGCCGCTGGAACGTCACGGTGCTGGCCACCGCCCAGGCGCTCGCCCATCAGCAGGCGCTCGTTGCTGCGGCCGAGCTGGTTGGCGAGGTGGCCCGCGAAACCGAACCGCGGGCCCAGGTCGCCGCCAGTACACGGCTGTTCCAGGCGCAGAACGCCGCAGGCTGGCAGAACCAGCTGACGGCTCGCTACCGGCGTGGCGGTGGCGAGCTCACTCGCTTCCGCGACCTGCTGATGTCAGCACGCGACGGGTTTTCGGCCTCGCGGCGCGCAGACCTGCTGCCTTCCAACCCGTTTGTCGCCGTCACCAAGCGCGGTGGCACCGATCTGGTCGGTGAATACCTCTGGCGCGGCATGGATACGCTGGCCGTGCACATCGATTATCTCCTTGGCAGCACGGAGATTCCCGTTGGCTGGGGTGCTGCGGAGAATCGGCTGTTGCCGCTGCGCACACGGGGCGAGCACGGCGGCAGTTGGCGCGAGAATCCGCGCAGCAGCCGGCTGGCGGACCGTGGGCTGCAGCCCCGCAGCACCTATGCAGGCTTGCCGGAGATCCGCGACATCGTGCGCCCCGCGCAACAGCAGGACCTGCGGCTGGCCTACACGGTGGAGCTCGCGCTGCCGCAGGATCAGCTGCTGACAGCGGACCGCGTCGCTACCTCGACGGGGATGGTGTTGCCGGATGGCAGCCTCTTGGACGTAGCCCCGTCGCTGGCCCACGAGGCGTTGTTTGCCCTGTCGTCGGCAGAAGTGTTTTTCCGTCGCCCGGTAGAACGGGCCGATCATCGGCGCGAGTTCCCAAGCCTGTTCAGCCCGTATTGGCAGGCGAGACTCGTGCCGGTAACCGGTACGGCGCGTGCCCTGGCTGCACCCTTGAAAGGGCTGGCGGCAGACCCCTATGCGGTGCTGCCATGAGTCGCCAGCACGGGCAGAGCATGGTGGAGTTCGCGATCGCCGTCAGCGTGCTCATCCTGCTTGGGCTGGGCATGTCACTGATCGCGCGATATCACGACATCCAGCGACAGGCGATTCTTGCTGCGCGGCAGGGTGCGTTCTCTGCCAGCTGGCTACAGGGGCGTGTCACGCCGGTGGACCTTGAGCAACAGGGTCGTGAGCTGCACTTCCGGAACGAGGGCTGGCGCGACCCGACGGGCCAGGTCGTCTTGCCTGCGAATGACGAGGCCATCCACCTGTCGTTCACGGAAGGCCCGCCGCCCGGCACCGTCCCGTCGATGATGTCGCTGCTGGTTCGCCCCCTGCAGGCAGTGGGCGGCTTCCTCGGCGCCGACTTTGATCTGTCGTTGCAACGCTTCCATCGGGCAAACGTCACAGTTGAGTTGCCCGGCTTGCCACCGCTGCCGGCGCCGTTCGACCAGTTGGCTCTGCAACTGCAAGAGCAGTCCGCCGTCCTGGGTGACCCCTGGCAGTCGGGCTCCCCCGAGCAGGTTGCACGGCGGACGGCCGGGCTTGTTCCTACCAGCCTGCTGGCCAGCCAAGCCGTATGGCTCAAACCGGTGTTGCTCCCGCTGACGCTGATCGAACCGGCTGTCTCCCGGTTGTGCCTGGGTTTGATCGAGCCTGAATGGGTGCCCGTCGATCGCCTTGAAGGCGGTGTGCGCGGAATGTCCCAGCCAGGAACGCGGGGCTGCCGATGAACCGTGCGCCACTGCGGTTTGCGTTCGTGCTTCTGGGGCTGGTCCTTCTGCCCTCGCTGTGCGCTGCCAGCACTGCCTTGGCCCCTGGCGTGTTGGCCGAGAACCTGCCGGGCGGGCTGCGCATCAATGGCGTGGCGGTACAGGTCACGCGTCTGACGGGGCAGGGGGTCCCGGCTTTCATCCACGAGCTGCAGTCCCGCTGGCAGGTGTTGGATGGCATACGCCGCGAAGGGCCGTGGCAGGTGGTGTCACGCCAAGGGGGCTCGACGTCGGAGGTGTTGCAGTGGCGCAGCACGGTGATGGGTCACGAAGCCTTGTGGTCCCGTCTTGATTTGCGTCAGTCACCCCGGTCTGCAACCGCCTTGTCCTTCCCCTTGCCAGTGGGTTGCCGGATCGCCAACCAACTGGAACTCGGTGAAGCGCAATCGCCAGTACGACACCTGACGGCGCGCTGCGGTGTCCGCGCCGACACGCTGTCTGGTCGCCTACATCAGGCAGCCGTGACTTCGGGATGGCAGGTCCAGCACACAGCAGCCACCCGAACCCTGCTGCTTCAGCGTGGCCAGACTCGCGTACAGCTGTCCGTGGTCGATGAGGCCGAACCGGGGGCGCTGCCGGCTTCGGTGCTTGTGGCGATTGAAGACCGCAACGGTGCGCCCCGGTGAGTGGCGCACGCGAAAAAGGCCAGTCCTTGGCCGAATACCTGGGTTGCTGCGCGCTGCTCGTTCTGGTGCTGCTGCTTCCTTACGACGGCGAATCCGCAGTGGTCACACAGCTGGCCCAGGCCGTGGGCCAGTACGTCCGCGGCATCAGTTTCCTGTTGTCCCTGTCTTGAGTGAAGGAGTCGATATGGATGTGTTCCGAATTCGGGCTTGGCGTCCCTCCCTGAACGTGGTGGTTGCCGTGGCCTCGGTGCTAGCGGGTGGCGCCGCGTTTCTCGGCGCCCGTGCCTACCTGCAGGCGCGCACGGCCAGCCTTGAGCAACAGTTGTCGCAGCGCTTTGAGACCCAGCCCGTGTTGGTGGTGTCACGCGATATGCCGCGCGGAGAGCCACTGCGCGGCGACAGCCTGGCCGTGCGCCAGATGCCGCGCCGTTTCGTCCGCAGTGACAGCCTCGATCCGGATGCGGTCAGCCTGTTGCTGGGGCGCCGGCTCACGCGCGATCTCTCCAGTGGCGACGCGGTGGCCGAATCTGACCTGGAGCCGCGGGGTGTCGCGCTGTTGTCCGCCGAGCTAAAGGCTGGCCTGCGCGCGCTGACGATCCCTGTGGATGACGTGAACTCGCTGTCGGGCATGCTGCGGGCCGGCGATGCCATCGATCTCTATTACCTGCGGCAGGAGGATGGCAACCGTGCGCAGCTGACGTTGTTGCTCGAGGCGGTGCCGGTGCTGGCCACGGGTGCGCAGGTGGCAGGGGCACCGGGCAAACACAGTGGTACAGCCACAGAGTTCGCCACCGTGACCCTGCAGCTCACGCCAGACGACGCGGCCCGCGTGGTGCTGGCCCAGCGCACCGGCCAGCTCACCGCAGTCTTGCGCAATCGCAGTGACCAGGCGGCTGTTCCACTCACGGTTCAGGACAGTCGAGCCCTGAAG
>CANGFJ010000123.1 GCA_947453065.1 Pseudomonadota bacterium | reverse complement strand
GTGACCGCCAGCCGCCGCTGGTGCTGATCCGCGACATGGTCCATCCGGACGTGCCGCAGGTCATGGAGAACGAGCGCGCGTGCTATGACTTTCCGTGGACCGACGGCATTTTTCGCGACTGCCTGCGCGCGGGCTATGTCTGCTATGTGGTCGAACACGATGACCAGCTGATCGGCCATGGCGTCATGAGCACCGGGGCCGGCGAGGCGCATGTGCTGAACCTCTGCGTCGCGCAGGCCCACCGGGGCCAGGGCATTGGCGGGCTGCTGCTGGAGCAGCTGATGGAGTTCGCCGGCAGCCTGGGCGTCGGCGAGGTCTTTCTCGAAGTCCGTCCTTCCAACACCTCGGCGATACGGCTTTACCAGTCGCTGGGTTTTTCACAGATCGGCATTCGCCGCGGGTACTACCAGGCCGTGGGCGGTCGCGAGGACGCTGTCGTCCTGCGCCGCCTGCTCGGAAAACGTCGCACATGAGTTTATTTGCAGACGAAGTGGCGCGCCGGCGCACCTTCGCAATCATTTCCCACCCCGACGCGGGCAAGACCACGCTCACCGAAAAGCTGCTGCTGTTCGGCGGCGCGATCCAGCTTGCCGGCACCGTCAAGGGACGCAAGGCCGCACGCCATGCGACCTCCGACTGGATGCGACTGGAGCAGCAGCGCGGCATCTCGGTCACCTCGTCGGTCATGCAGTTCCCGTTCAATGGCTGCATCGTCAACCTGCTCGACACGCCCGGCCACGAGGACTTCTCCGAAGACACCTACCGCACGCTGTCGGCGGTGGACTCGGCGCTGATGGTCATCGACTGCGCCAAGGGCGTGGAGGCGCGCACCATCAAGCTGATGGAAGTCTGCCGCCTGCGCGACACGCCGATCATGACCTTCATCAACAAGCTCGACCGCGAGGGCCGCGCACCCATCGAGCTGATCGACGAGATTGAAAAGGTGCTGGGGCTGTCGGTGTCGCCGGTGACCTGGCCGATCGGCATGGGCCGCGACCTGCAGGGCACCTACCACCTGCTGGAAGACCGCATCTATGTGTACGAGGCCGGTGAGCGCGGCCGCGTGGGCGAGAACCGCGTCATCGATGGCCTCAAGAGCGAGGCAGCCCGCGAATTCCTGGGTGACCGCGCCAAGTCGTTCTACGACGAAGTGGACCTGGTGCGCGGAGCGTCGCCCGAGTTCAACAAAGACCTGTATCTGGCGGGCAAGCAGACGCCGGCGTTCTTTGGTTCGGCCATCAGCAACTTTGGTGTCGAGGAGCTCCTGCGCACCTTCACCGAACAGGCGCCGCCGCCGCAGCCGCGGCCCACGCGCGAGCGCGAGGTGCTGGCCTCCGAAGACAAGTTCACCGGCTTCGTGTTCAAGATCCAGGCGAACATGGACCCCAGCCATCGCGACCGTATCGCGTTCTTCCGCATCTGCTCGGGGCGCTATACGCCGGGCCTGCGGCTGCGCCATGTGCGCCTGGACAAGGAAGTGCGCATCGCCGATGCACTGACCTTCATGGCCGGCGACCGCTCTGCGGCGCAGGAGGCCTTTGCCGGCGACATCATCGGCCTGCATAACCACGGCACGATCAACATCGGCGATACCTTCACCGAAGGCGAGCGGCTCACCTTTACGGGCATCCCCAACTTCGCGCCCGAGATGTTCCGCCGCGCGGTGCTCAAGGATCCGCTCAAGGCCAAGGCGCTCTCCAAGGGCCTGGGCCAGTTGTGCGAGGAGGGCGCCACGCAGTTGTTCCGGCCGCTGCGCAACAACGACATGATCCTGGGCGCGGTGGGGCAGCTGCAGTTCGAAGTCGTGGCCTTTCGTCTGCAGGATGAATACAGCGTGCAGTGCGCCTTCGAGACCATCGGCGTGCACACGGCGCGCTGGGTCTATGCCAAGGACGAGCGCAAGATGGAAGAGTTCCGCAGCAAAGCCTTCGACAACCTGGCCGTCGATCATTCCGGCGCGCTGGTGTACCTGGCGCCTTCGCGCGTGAACCTGGCGCTCACGGTGGAGCGCTGGCCCGACATCGAGTTCCGCGAGACGCGGGAAAGCCAGAGCTAAAGGAGCAAGAGGCCGTGAAGCGATACCTTGCCGCGCGGCCTGCCCTGAGCTGGGCGCTGTATGACTGGGCGAACTCCGCCTTTGCCACCACGGTGCTGGCCGGGTTCTTCCCGGCCTTCTTCCGCCAGTACTGGAGCCTGGGGGCAGACCCCACCGAGGCGACCTTCCGTCTCGGAATTGCCAACGGTGCGGCGGGCTTCCTGATGGCGCTGCTGGCGCCTGTGCTGGGCGCCATCGCCGACCGCGGCGGGCACCGCAAACGCTTTCTGGTCGCGTGGAGCCTGCTGGGCATTGCCTGCACGGCAGGACTGTATTTCGTTGGTCAGGGACAGTGGGCCGCGGCCGTGGTGCTGTTCACGCTGGGCACGCTGGGCTTCAACGGCGGCGTGGTGTTCTACGACGCGTTGCTGCTGGATGTGGCCCAGCCGGCAGAGTACGACCGCGTGTCAGCGCTGGGGTATGCGTTGGGCTATCTGGGCGGTGGGCTGCTGTTTGCCGTCAACGTGCTCATGGTGGTCAAGCCTGCGTGGTTCGGGCTGGCCAGCGCGGCGGCGGCGGTGCAGGTGTCGTTCCTGACGGTGGCAGTGTGGTGGCTGGTGTTCATGCTGCCGCTGATGTTCTTCGTGCCCGAGCAGGGCGGCGAGCGCGGCATTCCGGCGCTCACGGCAGTGCGTGCGGGCCTGTCCGAACTGCGCGGCACGCTGCGCCATGTGCTCTCGTACCGCGGCATGCTGGCTTTCCTGGTGGCCTACTGGCTGTACATCGACGGGGTGAACACCATCATCAAGATGGCCATCGATTACGGCATGGCGCTGGGCCTGGACAGCAAGTCGCTGCTGGCGGCACTGCTGCTGACGCAGTTCGTGGCGTTCCCGGCGGCTTTGCTGTTTGGCCGGCTGGGCGAGCGCTATGGCGCCCGCGAAAGCGTGCTGGCCGGGCTCGTGGTGTACACGGGGCTGACGGTCTGGGCGTATTTTGTTTCGACCATTGCCGAGTTCTTCGTGATGGCCGTGGTGGTGGGCCTGGTGCAGGGCGGCGTGCAGAGCCTGTCGCGCTCGTTCTTTGGCCGGCTCGTGCCCGAGGGCAAGTCGGCGGAGTTCTTCGGCATCTACAACATGGTCGGCAAGTTCGGCACGGTGCTGGGGCCGCTGCTGGTGGGCGTGGTGGCCGTGACCACTGGCAGCTCGCGGGGCTCGATCCTGTCGCTGGCGCTGTTGTTCCTGGTCGGCGGCGTACTGCTCTACCGGGTCAAGGATCCGTCTGTCCAACGGGCGGGTTCAACGCCATAGAAGTCTGCCAGGATGGCGTACAGCGGCGGATGTCGTAGGCGGAGCGCGCCGGGCAGCTCAAAGAACGTTTCGGTGCACACCGCAAAGAACTCGGCGGGGTCTTCGGCGCCGTAAGGGTCGATGAGGGTGTCCTCGCCCGCATCCACTGCGGCGCACAGCGTCTCGTATTCCGCCTCGAGCACATCGTGCCAGCTGGCGCGTGAGCGGCCTTCACGGCGCGAGAGCTCGCCGCCCACTTCGTGGTCCAGCAGGTGGGCGAACTCATGCAGCACGACGTTGTAACCGTCGTTGGCCTGGATGCCATGCAGCACATCCGCCCAGGAAATCAGGATGCGCGAGGTGTCCACAGTCTGCCCCGACAGTACGTCCTGGCCTTCGGTCACCACGCCGTCCTCGTCCTCGTGCCGCTGCGCGACCACGAACTCATCCGGGTACACGAGCACGCTGTACAGGCGGCCATAGGGGGCAAGGCCCCGGTTGGCCACGAGCAGGCAGGCCTGGAAAGCGATGGCATGGCGCATCGTGTCGGTGAGCTGCAGGCCGCCGCAGCCTTCAAAACGGATGCGCCGTACGAACTCATGCGCCAGGGCCCCGGTGCGATGGCGCAGCCCGGCGGGCAGGCGCCGGCACAGCGGCAACAGGGTTGTCAGCTCCGCCATTGCGGCATCGGGCAGGGGCGGCAGCTTCCACAGGGCCTGCTGGCGCCGCAGGCGCGGCAGCAGCTGATGAATGTCGGCCCGCAGCAGGGCGGTTTCGCGTGCCGGGTCGGCAACCGGGTGGCCATACCGCAGGGCGATATAGCGCGTGGCGATGGCTTGCAGGGGCTCCCGCAGCGGCGGGAAGGCATCGCCGCCCCGTTGCGCCAGCGTCAGGGGGCCGGCCGTTTGCAGTGCCTCGACACCGGCTTGCTCGAGTGTAGTGCGCAGCTGCTGCCAGGCCCTGGCCACCGGGTCTGGCCGGATCGTGCGGCGCGCGTGCCGCAGCTGCCACAGCAGTGCGCCCAGCCACAGGCTAGCGCCGCCCAGCAGCAACACCACCAGTTCGCGGTAGTCCGCATCGGGCAGGCCCAGTCGCTCCAGCAGCGAGAGCTGGGCACGCAGGTTGAAGTCGATGACGCGCTCCTGCCACCACTGGTTGCTGGCATCCCAGCCCTGCAGCAGGCGTGTGAGCACGGAGTTGCCGCGCGCCAGGCGCGTCATGGCCCAGGGGCTCTCCGGCAACAGCTCGCGCAGGCTGCGGTTCAAACGTTCCGGCGCCACCACTGCCGTGGGATCGACGCGCGTCCAGCCTTGTCCCTCCAGCCAGACTTCGGTCCAGGCGTGCGCGTCGGATTGCCGTACCAGGTAATAGCCGCCGATCGGGTTCCATTCCGCGCCCAGGTATCCGGTGACCACGCGGGCCGGTACGCCGCCGGCGCGCAGCAGGCTGGCGTAGGCGGAGGCGAAATGGCCACAGAAGCCCAGCCGCGTGTTGAAGAGCAGGTCATCGATCGAGTCGTAATCCAGCAGCGGCGGGGTGAGCGTGTACTGGAAGCCGCCCTGGGCGAAGTAGTCCAGCACGCGGCGCGCGTAGTCCGCATCACTGCTGGACAGGGCGCGCAGCTGCAGGGCCAGCGCGGCGCTGCGTGGGTTGCGATTGGCTGGCAGGCGCAGGTCCAGGCGTCGGGCCACGATCGACAGGGGGCCCGTGCTGCGGGTCTGCAGGTAGGACTGGGCGTCGTAGCCCACGGCTTGCGTGACCGGCCGCCCGGCCAGCAGCTGCTGGTCAAAACTCAACTGCACGCGGGGCGAGGGGCTGGCGGCGACGGTGTCGAGGGCGAACCACCAGGGCTGGCCCGTCGGCTCCAGGGTGACGTGATAGCTCAGGGGCGTGCCCAGGTACTGCAGGGCAGGGGCGACCGTGGTCTGGCCGGCCAGGCGCCGCCAGGTGTACCCGTCGAAGTCATGCAGCACGGGCCCGCGCCAGTAGCGCGCGGCTGGCGGCGGGGCAGCACCCTGGAAGCGCACGCGGAAGGCCACGGTGCCCGACACGGAGAGCTCGGAAATGCTGCCGGGACTCATCTCGTCGGCCAGTCCGGTGGTGCCGCGCTCGCTGCCGGGGACCGTCCACAGGGCCCCGGGCAGGCGGGGGAAGAACATGAAAGCCAGCAGCGCCAGTGGCAGTGCCAGCAGCAGCGTGCGGCCTGCGCTGCGCAGGGCCTGGCGCGGCAAGGGGGCTTGCCCATCGCCCGCCAGGGCAGCCAGCGCGGCGCAGGCCAGCCAGGTCTCCAGCCCATAGAACGGCAGGCGCCAGAGGGCCTGGCGATCCAGGCAGGCGGCCAGCAGCAGGAACAGCGCGGTGCCGGTGACGATGAGTCCGTCGCGCCGGCCGCGGGTTTCCAGTAGCTTGGCGGCGCCCATGGCGCCCAGCAGCGCACTGCCGGCCGCCAGTCCATTCAGCGTGCGGAATGAGGCCAGGGTCAGCGCCACCAGCGCCAGCGTCAGCAGCAGGCGCAGCGCCCGCGGTGGCAGGGCAAGGCCCCGCAGGGCCAGCGCGGTCCGCCAGGCCAGCGCCAGCAACGCGGCCAGGCTGCACCACAGGGGGAGGCGGTCGAGGTGCAGCAGAATGGCGCCCGCATAGGCGAGCCCCGGCAGAAGTAGCCTGCGCTCGGCGTCGGGCAGCGCCGCGCTCACGCCGCACCCGGCAGGTCGGCGAGGCCGTACAGGGCCAGCGCGGCGAGGCAGTCGTCGCGGTGCGGGTGGCCGATGGCCGCGGCGAAGTGCTGGCTGCCCAGCGTCAAGGCATAGGGCGTGCCGCGCTGCTCGGCGCTGAGGATCCAGCGCGCCAGCTGCGAGAGCCGGGCTTCGGTGTCCAGCCCGGGCAGGCGGTCCAGGTCGAGGGCCAGTTGTTTGCCTGACAGTTCGCGGTATTCGCGCACCAGCAGTGGCGCGCCGCGGGCATAGGCCTTCCAGGCGACCTGACGGGGCGAGTCGCCTTCACGAAAGGGCCGCAAACCCACCCATTCATCCACGCCGCTGTGTTCGCGCGCGCTCCCGGCGTCCTCGCCCGGCCCCTGCGGGAGCGGCAACTCGCCCCGGGGCTGGGGGTAGACGAGCGCGGAGACATCGGCATGCAGCCAGACCCAGGCGCGGAACAGGCCGAACGGCGCGCGGGTCTCCAGGCCCAGCTGTTGCAGCTGCCAGCGTCCCCGACGGGCGGCCGGCGCGGACAGCGTCAGCCGGGTGGTGCCGGTGAAGGAGGCCCGCGACACGAGGGCCCCGTCCTGCCGCAGGACAGCCTGCAGCGCTGCCGTAGCGTTGGGGGGGCGGCCATCGGGCGCCGTCAGGGTGACGATGACCGGCAGGGCGTCCCCTGCGAAGCCCGGTTCCGCAGTCAGGGTCTGGACGGTGAGGCCCAGCAAGTGCTGGTGGCACTGGTACAGGCTCACCAGGGCGAAGCTGGCCAGGGTAAAGGTCAGCAGCAGCGCGAGGCTGTTGCTGTAGTTGAGGCCGGCTGCGAGCATCACCAGCAGCAGGATCGCCAGCCCCGCACCGGCTCGGGTCGGGACGATGTAGATGCGGCGTGCGACCAGGGTGACCGGCAGGGTGTCGAGGCCCTGGCGGCGGCGGGCCCAGCCCGTGGCGCGGTCCGACAGGAACCGACGCAGTCTGTCGACAGGACGGCGGGCGGCCACCGGTCAGGCGGGCACTGGCACCGCAGCCAGCAGCTCGCGGCCCAGGTCACGCTGCGAACCCGCTGTGCGCGGCGCCAGGCGGTGGTTGGCGATCGCCGGCAGCACGGCCTGCACATCCTCGGGCAGCACGATGCGACGTCCCTGCAGCAGCGCCCAGGCCCGGGCGGCGCGTACCAGGCCCTGGCCGGCACGCGGCGAGAGTCCGCGGCGCAGGGCGGGGTCGGCGCGCGTGTGGGCAATGAGGGCCTGCACGTAGTCCAGCAGGGCGGGGGCCACTGCCACCAGACCGACCTGTGCCTGCAGCGCAACCACCTCGGCTGCGCCGAGCACGGGCTGCACACTGGCCAGGCGGGTACGCCGGTCTGGCTCTACCAGTAGCGTGCGTTCCTGCGCGGCATCCGGATAGCCCAGCGTCACGCGCATCAGGAAACGATCGAGTTGCGATTCGGGCAACGCGAAGGTGCCCAGTTGTTCGTGCGGGTTCTGCGTAGCCACGACAAAGAACGGCTCGGGCAGGGCATGGGTGACGCCATCGATGCTCACCTGGCGCTCTTCCATCACCTCCAGCAGCGCACTCTGCGTGCGCGGGCTGGCGCGGTTGACCTCATCGGCCACCAGCAGTTGCGTGAACACCGGGCCGCGGCGGAATTCGAACTGCTGGGTGGCGCGGTCGAAGACCGACACGCCCAGCACGTCCGCCGGCAACAGGTCGCTCGTGAACTGCACGCGTTGCCAGTGCAGCCCCAGCACCTGGGCCAGGGCATGGGCGAGTGTGGTCTTGCCCACCCCTGGCACGTCCTCGATCAGCAGGTGGCCGCGCGCCAGCAGGCAGGCCAGGCACAGGCGCAGTTCGGCCTGTTTGCCCAGGATGATGCGGTCGAGGGCGGCAAGGACCTGCGCAAGGCTGGTCACGTCAGGCCCTTCACGACCTCGATCTGCCGCGCCAGGCTCTCTGACACCGTTTCAAACTGCGCGATGCGCTCGCGCTCGGTGGCCACCACTTCCGGCGGCGCGTTGGCCACGAAGTTGGCGTTGCCCAGCTTGGCGTTGGCCTTGGTGATCTCCTGGCGGTTCTTCTCCAGCCGCTTGGTCAGGCGCAGCAGTTCGGCAGCCGGATCAATCAGGCCGGCCATCGGCACCAGCAGCGTCATGTCACCGACTACCGCAGAGGCTGAAGCCGGCGCGGTTTCGTCCGCCGCCAGTATGCGCGGGGATTCCAGGCCCGCCAGGCGTTCGAGGAAGCCGCGGTGCTGGGCCAGCCACTGCTGGTCGGTGGCACTGGCATTGCGGATCAGCAGCGGCAGCTTGCGCGCCGGGCTGATGTCCATCTCGCCGCGGATCTGGCGCACGCCGAGGATGACGCCCT
>CANGFJ010000122.1 GCA_947453065.1 Pseudomonadota bacterium | reverse complement strand
TGCGACCACGCTGAGGGCGATGGCCGCGGGCAGCTTGCTGTGCAGGGTGCCGATGCCAATCGGGCTGCAAAGTCTTTCTATCGCAGCGCGCGGCACGCCCTCCCGCGCAAGGCGTGAACGGAATCGTGCGCCTTTGCTGGCCGAGCCAATCAGGCCCAGCCAGGTGGCGTCTGTTCGGGCCAGTACGGCCCGGCACAGCGCGTAGTCGAGTGCGTGATCGTGCGTCATGACGAGGTAGCGTGTGCCCGGCGGCGCGTCAGCGACGCGCGCAACGGGGTCTTCGGCGTGCAGACCGTGCAGGTGGGTGGCCGTCAAATCGGGGAGCAAGCCCTGCCTGGCGTCCACGCAGGTCACCTCGAAGAAGGGCAGGTCGGCCAGCAACTTGAGGATGGCCTGCCCAACATGGCCTGCCCCGAAGATCCAGAGCGCCGGGAGCTGGCGCTGCCACCGTTCCAGCAGCGTGCGGCCGCCATCACGGTGCATGACGTGGCGCACCGCAGACGCCGTCGCGTCAGCGAGCCCCTGGACCTCGCGAGTCAGGACGCCGCCCTCGAAGTGCGTGGCCAGACACAGCACGCCGTCTTGGTTCAGCCTTTGCCTGGCCCCCTGCAAGGCGCTCAGGTCTGTGGCGCTCAATCGCTCGAGCCATAGTTGCACCCGACCCCCGCAACACTGGTTCAGGTCCGGGCCCAGGTTGAAATCGTGCACGCTGACAGCAGGCTGCCGCGCGTCGGCCAGCAGTGCGCGGGCGGCCTGGGTGGCTCGCCATTCCAGTTCACCGCCGCCGATGCTGCCCAGCTGGCGCTGTGCCGTCACCAGCAGGCAGGCGCCGGCATCGCGCGGTGTGGAGCCGCGGTGTTCCAGGACGCTGACGCGGACCAGCGGCGTACCCGCGGACAGCAGGTCGCAGGCACTGCTCAGCCACTCGCCAGGAAGGGGTTGCAGCCACTGCGTCATACCGCGTGACGCCGTGCGAGGGCAGTGATCGTGCGCAGCAGCGACTCCGGCGTCGCGGGGGCTTCCAGTGCAATGGCTGCACCGGCAGGCCCGCAGGCTGCGCAGGCATCGCGCAGGGCATGCAGGACCGCGATGCCGAGCATCAACGGGGGCTCGCCGACGGCCTTGGAGCGGTACACCGTTGCTTCGGGATTGGGCGAGTGTTCCAGGAGCGCCACGACCGACCGGGCAGGCCAGTCCCGTGCCGTCGGAATCTTGTAGGTTGAAGGGGAATGGCTGCGCAGCGATCCCTGTTCGTTCCAGCAGAGCTCTTCGGAGGTGAGCCAGCCCACGCCCTGCAGGAACCCCCCTTCGATCTGGCCGAGGTCGATGGCCGGGTTCAGCGACGTGCCGACGTCGTGCAGGATGTCCACCTGCAACAGCGTGGACTCACCGGTCAACGTGTCGATGGCCACTTCGGCCACCGCGGCACCGTAGGCAAAATAATAGAAGGGCCTGCCTGTCCAGCTGCTCTTGTCCCAGTGGATCTTGGGCGTGCGGTAGAAACCGGCGGCTGAAAGCGAGATGCGCGCCTTGTAGGCGTCGAGCACCAGTTCCGCGAACGAACAGGACTGCGCACCCATGCGCACCAGGCCCGCCTGAAAGTGCACGGACTCTGCCGATACGCCATGGCGCACGCAGGCATGCGCGGTAAGTCGTTCCCGAAGGGTCTGCGCCGCAGCGCGCGCCGCCATGCCGTTGAGGTCGGCCCCGGACGAGGCCGCTGTCGCCGAGGTGTTGGGAACCTTGCTGGTGTCGGTCGCCGTGACCCGGATTGCCGTCAGCGGCAGGCCGAGTTCGGTGGCGACGATCTGCGCCACTTTGACCTGCAGGCCCTGGCCCATCTCCGTGCCGCCATGGTTCAGCAGGACGCTGCCATCGGTGTAGATCTGCAACAAAGCGCCGGCCTGGTTGAACATCGTCGAGGTAAAGGAGATGCCGAACTTGACCGGTGTCAGCGCGATGCCGCGCTTGATCACGGCATGGGACTGGTTCCAGGCCTGCACAGCGCACCGTCGCGCCCGGTACTGGCTGCTGTGCTCCAGCTGATCCACCAGGCCATGGATGACGTTGTCCTCTACCGTTTGCCCATAGTGGGTGACGTTGCGATCGGTGACGCCATAGAAATTGCGACGCCTGACATCCAGCGGGTCCATGCCCAGATCGCGCGCGATACCATCAATCAGGTGTTCGATGACCACCATGCCCTGCGGCCCACCGAAGCCGCGGAAGGCTGTATTGGAAACCGTGTGCGTCTTGCAGCGATGCGAGGTCACTGCGACATGTTCCAGGAAGTAGGCGTTGTCGAGGTGGAAGACCGCGCGGTCGTTGATCGGCCCGGAGAGGTCGGCGGAATAGCCGCAGCGGGACGCGAGCATGACCTCCAGCGCCAGGATGCGGCCGGTGTCATCAAAGCCCACGTCATAGTCGGACAGGAAGTCATGCCGCTTGCCGGTGATGACCATGTCGTCGTCGCGGTCGAGGCGCAGCTTTACCGGTCGCCCGGTCTTGTGGGCGAGCACGGCGGCCGCCGCCGCGACCAGTGCAGGTTGCGTTTCCTTGCCGCCGAAACCGCCGCCCATGCGCCGGCAGATTACGGTGACCTGGCTGGCGGTAAGTCCCAGCGCCTGGGCCACGATGCCCTGCACCTCGCTGGGGTGCTGCGTCGAGCTGTGCACCAGCATGCCGCCATCGTCCTGGGGAATCGCGATCGCGATCTGGCCTTCCAGGTAAAAGTGATCCTGACCGCCCAGGACCACGCTGCCCTGCAGTCGGCGAGGCGCCTGGGCCAGTGCCTGCTGGGGTGTGCCGCGCTGCATGCGTTCTGTCGGCAACACGAAGTGCTGTGCGGCCAGCGCGGCACGGATATCGAGTATGGCGGGCAGGGTCTCCAGGTCGAGCGTGGCCGCCCGGGCTGCCCGGCGTGCCTGGGCCATCGTCTCTGCGGCGACGGCATACAGGGGTTGTCCGGCATATTCGAGACGATCTGCTGCGAAGATCGGATCGTCATGGACGGCGCTGCCGTAGTTGTTCTCGCCCGGGATGTCTGCGGGGCCGGCCGTCGCGATGACGCCTGGCATGGCCAGCACAGGTGCCAGGTCCAGTCTGTGCAGCAGGCCGTGGGCGATCGGACTCACGCCAAAGGCAGCGTGCAGGGTGCGTGCCGGCAGGGGGATGTCATCGCAGTAGAGGGCGCGACCCGACACGTGCAGGGCTGCGCTGTCATGTGGATAGGACTTGCCTGCAGCCATGATTCACGCCCCCTGGATCGAGGCAGGGTCTGCCGGCAGGCTGACGTCCTCGCCCTGGGTCTGCAGGTAAAAGCGCAGCAGCAGGTTGGTGGCCACCTGCAGGCGGTACGCGTTGCTCGCCCGCAGGTCACTCAGCGGCGTGAAGTCCTGTTGCAAGGCGGCCTGGGCCGCCTCGATGGACGCCAAGGTCCAGGGCTGATCCCGCAGGGCGGCTTCGGCCGCAGACGCCCGGCGCGCCGTCGCGGCCATGCCGCCGAAGGCCAGGCGCACTTCCCGGACGCGATGGTGTTCGAGCAACACGAGAAACGTGGCGCTGACCGCGGAAATATCCTGGTCGAAGCGCTTGGCCACTTTGTAGCTGGCAAGGTGTTCGCCCGCGGAAGGCAGGGGCAGGTGCACCGCGGCGATAAACTCGCCGGGCTGCAGGGCGGTGCGTCGATAGTCGAGGTAGAACTGGTCAATCGGCAGGTAGCGGGTGGCGGTGTCGTGCCGCAATTCCAGCAGCGCGTCCAGCGCGAGCATCACGGGCAGTGCGTCGCCGATGGGGGAGCCGTTGGCCAGGTTGCCGCACAGCGTGGCGGAGTTTCTGATCGGCAGAGACGCGAAACGCTCAGCCTGTTCCGCAAGGGTCGGGTAGTGCGCCACGATCTGCGGCCAGGCGCGGCTCAGGGTCACGCCCGCACCGATGATCAGCTGGTCATCCTGACACACCATCTGCTGCAGCGCTTTGGCCTCGCCCAGCCAGAGAAGTGGCGGCAAGTCGCGCAACTGCTTGGTGACCCACAAGCCGATGTCCGTGCCCCCTGCCAGAAGCAGTGCGTTGGGTTCGGCTGCGTAGCGCTCGGCCAGCTCATCCACGCTGAGCGGGGCATGGAACCCGTTACCCCGCAAGGCCTCGGTGCGCTGGATCTGCTCCAGCTGCTGGTGCCTGGCGCTGGACTGCGCATCGGCACGGCTCCAGCGTTGCGGTGTCGGGTAGTCGAACATGCGAAGCGCCGCATCGAGGATGGGCCGATAGCCGGTGCAGCGACAGAGGTTGCCTGACAGGGCGTTCAGCACGCTGGCGCGATCCGTGGCCTCGCAGGACTGGTAGAGCGCAAACAGGGACATCACAAAGCCCGGCGTGCAAAACCCGCATTGGGAGCCGTGGCAGTCCACCAGCGCTTGCTGCACCGGATGCAGCGGGCCATCGGGCGCCTGCAGGCTCTCGACGGTGAGCAGGGCCTTGCCGTCCAGGGTGGGCAGGAAGCGGATGCAGGCGTTGATGGCTTCATACCGGATGGGCCGGTCTGGGCCGTCGAATTCGCCCAGCACCACGGTGCAGGCGCCGCAGTCGCCTTCGGCGCAGCCTTCCTTGGTGCCACAACGTCCTGCCGTGTCGCGCAGGTAGTCGAGCACGGTCATTGTCGGGGTGGGGTCAGGCAGCCGGACCACGTCACCATCCAGGAGGAAGGTGAGCGTGCGTGAGCTTGGCGGGGGCGCGGGAGCGGTCATGGCAGTGTCAGATCAACTTCCGCGGTAAGTGGAATAGCTCCACGGCGAGACGAGCAGGGGAACGTGGTAGTTCTGCTCTGCATCTGCGATGCCAAACGGGATGTCCACGACGTCGAGGAAGGGCAGTGCCTCGGCTTTGGCCCCGCGTTCGATGAAATAATCGGCGACATAAAACCGCAGGCGGTACCGTCCAGGCGTCAGCGCAGCCCCGGCCAGCAGGGGTGCTGCGCAGCGGCCATCTGCAGTGCTGTGTGTGTCCGCCAGCACCCCGGTGCGGTGCGCGTCGTCGGCGAGCAGTTGGATCTTCATCCCCGCAGCGGGAATCCCCTCCGAAAGATTGAGTACATGCGTGGTCAGCTTGCCCATGTCGGGATCCTGCGTGGCAATGGTTCACATCACGTTACGCGTTCGGCGGCACTGCGGCTAATACGCTGTGGCTGGCCCTCGCGATGCACTGTTGGTGTGCAGCGCGAGTGGTCTGTGCGCCATCGCAGCGCTTTGTCGCTGCGCTTTCCCGGGCCGCCGCAGCGGTGCATGCTGCATTTCAGTGCTGCCCGTTGCGGCACGGCTTGTGCAAAGTGCAGTGAGCCAGCCAGACCCGCAAAGGATCCGACCACCATGCCCCATCTGTTCCCCACCCGACTGACGCGCTGGATGCCCGCTGCCCTGTTGTCGCTGCTGGGCGCCGTGCAACCGGCATCCGCCGCAGACAAGCCGGTGCGGGTCGCTTTCCTGTATGTCGATCCGGTGGGGGACAGCGGTTGGTCCTTCCAGCATGACGTGGCGCGTCGGGAGCTGGAAAAAGCGCTGGGCCCCCGGGTCAAGACCACCTTCGTCGAGAACATCCCGGCGACCGCTGATGCCGAGCGCGTGATCCGGCAGCTGGCGGCATCCGGCAATGACCTGATTTTCACGACGTCCTTCGGTTACATGGAGCCCACGCTGCGCGTGGCCAAGCTCTTCCCGAAGGTCAAGTTCGGCCATGCCACCGGCTTCAAGACCGCCGACAACATGGTCAACTATGAGAGCCGGTTCTATGAGGGCGCCTACCTGCTTGGCGTCCTGGCAGGCAAGGTCACCAAGACCAACACTCTGGGTTTCGTCGGGTCCTTCCCCATCCCCGAGGTGATTCGCAACATCAACGCTTTCACGCTGGGTGCGCGCAGTGTGAACCCGAAGATCAAGACCAAGGTGATCTGGGTGGACACCTGGTACGACCCGGGCAAGGAGCGCCAGGCCGCCGAGGCCTTGATCGCGCAGGGCGCCGATGCCCTGTGCCAGAACACCGATTCGCCGGCGATCGTCCAGGTTGCCGAGACCCGGGGCGTGCAGGCCTGTGGCTGGGACTCGGACATGTCCAAGTACGGCCCCAAGGCGCAGTACGCCGCCAACGTTAACAACTGGACGGACTACTATGTGGCCGAGGTCAACAAGGTCATCGCAGGCACCTGGACCGGTGGGCGCTCTGCCGCCTGGGGCCTGAAGGAAAAGATGGTCAACGTCACGGCGCCCAACAAATTGATCGCTGCCGATGCGGTGAAGCTGTTTGAAACGAGCCGGCAGTCGATCATCGATGGAAAGCTGCAGCCGTTTGCCGGCCCGCTGAAAGACAACCAGGGCGTTGTACGGGTGCCAGCCGGAACCACCTTGACCCATGACCAACTGCGGTCTATCAACTGGTATGTCGAAGGCATCGACGGAAACATCCCCAAGTGACCCTCAAGCGCATGCGTGGCGTGACGCGGATGGCCCTGCTTGCGGCCGCGCTGTTGGCCGGACCGGTGCGCGCACAGGCCGCGGCGCCCGTCGCCGCACCGACGCCCGTGCGCATGGTGGTTGTCGCGAATTTCGAGAATGGCCAGGACACGGGCGACAAGCCTGGCGAATATCAGTTCTGGGTGGAGCGCGAGCAGCTTGATGAGCAGGTCCCGGTTCGCGGCGCACTGGGGCCGGTCCGGCGCAACAGCACGGGCCTTTATGGACTGTTGCTGCAGGATCTGACGGCCTTCCTGCTGGATCCACGTTTTGACTTCAGCAAGACCTATTGGTTGTTCACCGGCATTTCCGGTGCCGACCCGCAGGTGGCCTCGGTGGGCAGTGCCGCGTGGGCGCGCTGGGTCGTCAACGGGGATGAACTGCGCGAAATCGATGATCGGGAAATCCCGGCGGGATGGCCCTATGGCCTGTTCGCCATCGGTGCCCTCAAGCCGAACGTCCTGCCTACCGACCCGAACAGCTTCGGCTCCGTCGAGGATGTCGAAGAATTGAGCATGGCCTATCCGCTCAATCCGCAGCTGGTGCGCTGGGCCTATGAGCTGACGCGCAATGTGGCCATTCCCGATTCTCCTGCCCTGGCCGCGCAGCGTGCGGCCTGGAAGGGCTATCCGAACGCCCAGCGGCCGCCCTTCGTGTTGCTGGGCGAAACGCTGGGTTCTGTCCGCTATTGGCATGGGCCGGCGCGCACTCAATGGGCGCGGGACTGGGTCAAGCTGTGGACCAAAGGCCAGGGCGTCTTTGCGATGACCAACATGGAGAGCCAGTCTGCAGCCCGCACGATGACGACCTTCAGCAAGCTCAAGTTCGTGGACCTGCAGCGTGTGCTGGTGCTGCGCACGGCCAGCAACCCGTCGATGCCACCCCCGGGCGTCAGCGCATTGGAGAGCATCGGTGACGAGGCGCCTGGCCAGGTGGCGGCCTATGAGGCCAATTACCGCGTTGGCGTGCCGGTCGTGCGCGAGATCCTCGGCCACTGGGCCCGCTACGAAACGGCGCTCCCTGCGCCCTGACGGGCATAATGGCCGGATTCGCCGGCCTTCTTCGCGACCACTTCAACGGAACGATATGGAAAAGCTGTTCATCACTGCAGATTCGCTGCTGCGCGACTCCATGTCGCTGGCCAAGCTCATTGTCGACAGCGGCTTTGAGCCCACCTTCTTGGTGGCGATCTGGCGAGGCGGGGCACCGATCGGCATCATGGTGCAGGAGGTCCTCGAATATCACGAGATCCATGCTGACCACATTTCCATCCGCACTTCGTCCTATACCGGGATCGACCAGCAAGCCAAGACGGTTCGGGTCCACGCCATTGACTACCTGGTCTCGCGTCTGACGGCTGAAGACCGCCTGCTGCTCGTGGACGATGTGTTCGACTCTGGCCGCAGCCTGGTGGCCGTGCTCGACGAGCTCAAGCGCCGCTGCAAGCGCAACCTGCCCGAGGAAATCCGCACGGCGACTGTGTACTACAAGCCGGCCCGCAACCGCACGAACCTGGTGCCGGACTATTACGTCTGCGCGACAGACACCTGGCTGGTGTTCCCGCATGAGATCCAGGGCCTGACGCGCGAAGAGATCCTGGCCAACAAGCCGGTGGACGAGTCTTTCTTTGAGGTGCGCAAGCCCAAGCCACAGGCCTAGTGCCGCCTGGCCGACTTTCCAGCGGCACCGTCCGCTTCGGTATAGTCGGCACATGAGTTCCTCTTCATCAGATTCGGCGTCAGCCCTGCTGCGCCACAAGCCCTTCCAGCTGTATTTCGGCGGGCGTGCCTTCTCCAACTTTTCCCGCCAGATCGTGGCGGTGGCCGTGGGCTGGCAGGTCTATGCGCTGACCGGCAGTGCGTTTGCGCTGGGCATGGTCGGCCTGGTCAGCTTCCTGCCCACTGCGCT
>CANGFJ010000121.1 GCA_947453065.1 Pseudomonadota bacterium | reverse complement strand
CGCCCCGTTGAAGAAGCCCTTGCCGGTGCCAGCCGCTTCAGCCGTGTGCACGTCGTCCCAGCTGTCCAGCACCGCGCCGTTCACGGCGCTGACGACCACATGCAATTCGCTCGGCGTGCCATCAGGCTGCGTGCCGGCCAGCAGCACGTCGTAGGCCAGTTCTGGCGCCTGACCACGCGCGTATACAACGCGCTGCGGGCGGGTCAGAGACGTAAAGCCCGGGCGCGGCGACAAGGCCGCAGCGACCGCCCTGGCTTCGGCAATAACCGGCTGTGTGCCCACAGCGATCGGACGGTCGTTAACGCGCGAGATATCGAGCAGCACGCCCATCACCGTGGAATGCACCACCAGATCGCCGCCGATGACACGCAGGCCGCGGTACTGGCGATCGAGGCGCACAGGCTCTGTGCCATCCGGGTCGACGAGGGACAGCGCACGCGACACAACGGCCTCACGGCCTGGCGACTGGGCCAGTGTTGTGCCGAAAAAGCCACACAGGACCAGTGCAGCCACCACCCAGTACGGCGAAATTCAGTTTCTTGTCCTTGTGTTGCTCACTTCAAGGCGCTGCTTTTTTAAAGACTGAATTACGCCACGCCGACGCGCAAGCCCAAGAGTTTTGCAACAGCGGCCGTCATGAACTGCTGCGATCCGGAGCCCGGAGAGTCCCGCCCAGAATGGATTTGATTGGCCACGGCGTTATGTCAGATAGGCCGATGTCTCCTTTTGGCAACACTTAAGGTGCGCGCCCGTTCACGCTGGCTGTAAGCATTTTGCTTACACCCGCACCGTGGATGCCACCCACAAGGATTTCATGTCAACCCTACTCCCTCGCTGGCTATCGGCACTTGCTGCCGCCAGCCTGCTGCTTGCCTCCGGCTCCAGCTTTGCCGACGACCGTGATGCCGACCGCGACGAGACCCACGCGTACAAACTGATCCAGCTCGCCAAGGCGACGCCGGATGAGTGCTATGGCGGCATTGGCGCCAGCTACGAAGCCTATAACAGCGGCTGTAGCCTCGGCCGCCTGCCCAAGGTCAATCAGTCCTATGTGTGGGGCCTGGCCAAGACCAGCACCGACCTCTGGCTCGGTACTGCAGCCAACGTGAACTGCCTGGTGGAGGGCGGTTACCTGGGTTCGACGTCTGCCTACGAAACGGCTTCCTGGGCCTGTGAATTTGGTCAGAGCGGCTACCGCGCCGCCTTTGCGCCCAGCCTGCCGGCCGTGATTGGCGACTGGCGCCCGTCGCAGATCCTGCGCAAGCCCCTCTCCAGCGGCAGCCTGGTCAATGCCGGCGCGACCATGGACGTCGCGGGCAAGACCCTTCTGGCCAAGACCCTGGGCCTGCGCTCAGCCGGCACGCACCGCAATGTGGTGTTCCTGGCCGGCCCGGCGCTGAGCCAGCAGGCGATCAACCTGTTCGCCTTCGATGCCAAGACGAAACAGTTCGTCGGCTCGTTTGTGTTGCCGGGTTACAAGAACATCCGCAAGTGGATCGTGGCCGGCAACGAGCTGTACACGACTGCAGGTCGCGTGAACGGCACCGGTGCACTGATCAAGTGGACGGGTACGCTGGATGCGCCGTTCAGCTTTACCGAAGTGGGCTCGCTGCCTTCCGAGGGCGCTGAGCTGACCGAGCACAAGGGCCGCCTCTATGTGGCGACCTGGCCCAACATCGACCCGGCCAACCCAACCTGGGCCGGCGTGTTCTACACGGACGTCCTGCCGTCGCGTGGCGGCCTGCCGAACTCCGTGGGCGCGCTGACCAAGCTGTGGGACGTGCGCAATTACGAGCCGGATCCGGTCGTCGCGCTGTCCTACGGTGGCGGTGCGATCGCCTCGTTCCAGGGCAAGCTCGTCTGGGGCACGATGCATGTACCGGGCGCGGCTCCGGGCATCCACCTGAGGAAGTACGCGGCGTACTACGACTCGCTCTCCTCGCCGGAACGGGCCGTGCGCCAGTTCCTGAGCCTGCTGGGCACCTACCGTGCGCTGGCGATCTTCAGCTATGACGCGGGCCAGACCCAGCTGCTGTACGGACAGGCGCTGCTGCCGGCCTTCAACCCCGGCACCTACTCTTGGAGCGTGGTCCCCAACGCAGCGGGCCTGGTGCCGGTGCATGGACTCTCCGGCTTCAACAGCCCGTTCAACAACTACACCTGGACCATGGCCACGACCGAACATTCGCTGTTCGTCGGCACCATGGACTGGGGCTACCTGTTGCGCGCCCAGATCCAGGGCATCCTGCCTGCGGGACTGGTCCCGCCGACGCCGGAAGCGTTCCAGGCCCTGAAGGCGCAGGTACTGGCCATTCCGGCCCTGCAGGCCTGGCTGACCGACCACCCTGAGTTGCTGAATGCGATCGGCGAGATGGTGAGCAACCCGGGTCCGGTGTACCCCACCAACCTGGCCAGCGCACTGGCCAGCGGTGCAGACCTGATGCGCTTTGACAGCCTCGACCAGAAGGCCGTTGCTGTCAGCCGCGATGGGCTGGGCAACTACCTCAACTATGGCTTCCGCACCATGATCAGCGCTGATGACACCCTCTACATCGGCACGGCCAACCCGATGAACCTCGAGACGCTGACGAACGACGCGCGTCCCGAAGGCGGTTGGGAACTGCTGAAGCTCAAGATCGAAGACTGAGCAACGGATGCGGGGCTGATGGCAGCCCCGTTACCCTGACGGCCCTTTGGGGGCCGGGAAACCCGCAGCACTGCGGGTTTCTGCTTTGTGGGCCCTGCTCACACGAAGCCCAGATTCTGCGTGCTTCAGCGGGTGCGTTGCTATCCATCACGTCCCACTTGCCTCGCAGTGAACGGGCTGCCGTTACTTCCAGTAGTTATTGGCGGCCGCGATGGTGGCAAATTCCAGCGCCACGGTTTGAGTAAGCGCAATCAACATGCCCGCATCCTTTGAATAGACCGCCCGCAACTGCTCGCGGATGGCAGGGTCGCTTTGCGTGGTCTTGACGACCAGCCGCGCCAGCTTGATGGCGAGCTGCCGACCTTCCTCGGGTGTTGCCGTGATCAGGGTGTTGCCAGGAACCAGCTGGACAGGGGGCGTTGTTACCGGAGCGTTCATGTCTGCTTCTTCCTTGAATGCTTGGGGACCCAGCACGCTGGGCATCAATCGCAAAGACTGCCCGATACTTGTCTGAATCAACACCGGGAAGCAAGCACAGGGCCCTGTGGACCGCAGGCTGCCGTGCACAGGATCACTTCGGGTATTGTTCACGCCCCCGACGGCCTTGGCAGTGAGAGATCGATGGCATTCCGCTTACCTCCGCAACAGATGTCTCAACGCCTGCTGCCAGGAGGATCCACAGACATCGTGCGCGGCAAGCGACCTCTGCTCCTCCTCGTGCTGGCTGCCCTCACCGCCCAGACCCACGGCAGTGAACTGGAAGAGGTCCTGGTCACCGCCCAAAAGCGTGAACAGAATGCCCAGGATGTGGGCATCGCCATCACGGTGCTCTCCCAGGAACGCCTCGTGGCGCTGGGCAAGACAGACAGCGTGCAGATTGCGGCCCTCACGCCGGGCGTGACCCTCTCGGGCAGCAGTGGCAACCAGTCCGCGCAGTTTTCAATTCGCGGCGTAACCCAGAACGATTTTTCCGATCACGTCGAGGCGCCGAACGCGGTCTACCTCGATGAGGGATACATCGGTTTTTCCCAGGGCCAGCTGTTTGGCCTATTCGACCTGGATCGCGTGGAAATCCTCAAAGGCCCGCAGGGCACTTTGTTCGGCCGGAACGCCACCGGCGGCCTGGTGAATTTCGTGACGCGCAAGCCCAGCCAGGACGTCGAGGGCTTTGCCGACCTGACCTTGGGGTCATTCAGGCAGGTGCGGATGGAAGCGGCACTGGGTGGCCCGGTTTCCGACACGGTCAGCGGCCGGCTCTCGATCTTCCATGATCGTCATGACGCGATCCTGCGGAACGAGTTTCCGGCCGGACTGGCGCCGGGCCAGCGCGGCTCCCGCAGCGGCGCGGCGGATCTCTGGAACGGCAACCAGGGTGGTATACGGGGCCAGCTGGCCTTCAGGCTGGGCGACAGCACCCAACTATCGGTGTCGGCCTATGCCTCCGACACGCTCATCTCGTCAGCCAACTGGCAACAGGTGGCCACCACCGCAGTGTTGAGCGATACGGGCGTGCCCTATGACGCGCGACTGGCCAGCACCGACCCCTTGGGCTGCGTGGCCCTCATCGGCTCCACAGGGGCCTGCAGCGGTGGTCGGCGCCCGGTGGTGGGCGGGGACTATTTTGGTTACCTCGCGCCGGATCCCAAATCGCTGCGCGTGTCAGAGGACTATGCACGGCCCGATTCCAATCACTACGCCACCCAGGGCCTCACCGCGAAACTGACCACGACGCTCGGCACAGCAGAACTGACCGCGGTGACGCATTACATGCATTTCACCAAGCGCCAGGCGCAGGACGTCGATGAAAGTCCGGCGCCGCAACTGGTGGCCATGACCAACTCCCACAACGACACCTTCTCGCAGGAACTGCGCCTCAGCGGCGAGACCGTGCCGCTGCACTGGGTGGCGGGGGTGTACTACCTGAGCCTGTGGACCCTTTACAACCAGGCCCTGGCGGATGAAGCCGGTGACGGCGCCGGCCAACTGCGGATCTTTGGCGAAGCACCCGGAGCGCCCTCTCTGGAAGGCGCCTTTCGCGCCAACCTGCGCACCCAGTCCTTCTCTGCCTTCGGGCAGGGAGACCTCAGACTGTCCGACCACTGGTCCCTGGTCACTGGCCTGCGGCTGATCCAGGAGCAGAAGGACTACCGCTACACCAGCGGCTTCTACGTCAACCGCAACGACAGCGTCGTCCTGAACCAGGGAACCCCGGTCGGACCTTTCCTGCCGGGCTATGCCGCCAGGACAAGCGACGTGCTCTGGGCAGGGAAGCTGCAACTGGAATACCGCCCGACGCCCGGGTTGCTGGGCTATGCCGGCATTCACCGGGGCGTGAAGGCCGGCAGCTTCAATGCGCCGCTGTCATCGGTGCTGACGCCTGAGGAGTACGCGTACAAGCCAGAGGTCCTGACGTCAGTGGAATCAGGCCTGAAAAGCAGCCTGCTGGACGGAAGGGTGCAGCTCAATGGCAGCGCCTATTACTACCATTACCGGGATTATCAGGCGTTCGTCCTGCGACAGGTATCGGGCGCCATCTCGAACGTCAACGCCCGCTACAAGGGCCTGGAGTTTGAAGCCAACGCCTCACCCCGGGATGACCTGATGCTGTCAGTGTCCGGCGCCTACACAGACGCCGTGATCCCCCGGTACCGGCTGGCCCCTGGCATCCTGCGCGACGTCACGCCGGCCTTCACGCCGCGGACGAAATTCACGGGCCTGGTGCGTTATGTGCTGCCTGGGGAGGTGGAGGGTGGCCGCGTTGCCGTACACCTGGACGCGACCCGGACGTCGCGCTATTTCGAAAACCTGCAGAACTACCAGTCTATGCAGACGGATGCCTCGCTGATCGGCAACCTGCGGGTGACCTGGAGCCGCGTTATGCCCCACGGCAATTGGGACATTGCCGTGTTCATCCATAACCTGAGCAACGTCCGCAACAAGACCACCGGCGTAGACCTGTCCGGCCTCTGCGGCTGTGCCGAGCAGGCCTACGGAGATCCACGCTGGATGGGCGTGGAACTCCGCTGGAGTCTCTGACTCCGAAGTCGGCTACCAGTTCTTCGAGAAACCGGTCGGGTAGTAGGCGTAGTTCAGGCAAGGACCGCCGCTTGCTTCGCAGAGGTTGTCGTGGCTCACCTTGGCAGGCAGGAACACATAGCCGCCCGTCTCGAGGGGCTTGCCCACGTCCTGACCATCGAGAAATTCGTGGTATAGCCCCTTGATGCTGACCAGGTACTGATCCGAGTCATGGGCATGCGGACCGGCCTGGAATCCAGGCGGCAGCTGGGCCAGGAAACCGACCGCCCCCTTGCCACTGAGATCACCGAACAGCACATGGACCAGCACGCCTTTCTTCTCGGTGTCTTTCGGATCGAGCGGCACGAACTGCACATCGCTGGCCGTGGTGAAGGCTGTCGGCAGGGCGGCAGTGGGTGCCGAGGGCGCTGCGGCAGTGTCTGTCGGCTTGGCGCCACCACAGGCAGCCAGGCTCGCGGCAACAAGGGCAGCGACAGCAATTTTAATCAGGGTCATGGTTTGTCTCTTTCCATAAAAAAAAGCCTCCGGTCAGGGAGGCCTTAAAGTGCTTAAAAACTGGTGCCGGAAATAGGAATCGAACCTACGACCTCATCATTACGAATGACGCGCTCTACCAACTGAGCTATTCCGGCGCGGCGCGAATTCTAGGGAAACTGGCCCCGAACGGCCAGAGGCAATGCAGGTTTCGGCAAAAAAAGTTGCGCCAATGGCCCGAAGGAGGGCAATTTCCCCCGCTCGCCAGCCGGGGCCGCCCCGGCGCAGGCTCCCGGGGCATGAGCATCCACCCCCGGACTTTCCACCCTGCCCCGGGCTACAGCCTCTGGGAACTGCTCCTGACAGTCAGTCTGCTGGCCGTGCTGCTGGGGCTGGCCCTGCCCAGCCTGCGCGACCTGCAGGCCAGGACAGCCCTGACCACGGCCAGCAACCAGCTGCTGCTGTCGCTGAACCTGGCCCGCAGCGTGGCGATCACGCGGGGGCAGCAAACGACCCTCTGCCTGAGCGACGCAGGCGACCGCTGCCTGCCAACGGCCGGCGGCGTGGCAGTGGGCTATGCGCTGCAGGTGGCGACGCCCCAGCCGACCCTGCTGCGGCGTGAGCGCCTGCCACCTGGCCTGCGCCTGACGGCCACGCGCAACCCGGTGACGTACTACCCGTGGCCGCGGGCAGGCACGACGGTGACCTTTACGCTCTGCGACACGGGCGAGCGGGTGCCGGCGCGCCAGGTGATCGTCAGCCAGACCGGGCGTCCGCGGGTCACCAGCACTGCGCCGGGGACACTGTGCCGCTGACGCTGCGCTGGCCGAGGTGGTCCAGCAGGTAGGCGCTGCATTCACGGTCCTCGGCCTGCTCGCCGAGCGGCTCGGCGCGCAGCAGGAAGCGCGCTGCCGTGATCTCACCCGTGAGGCGGTAGGTGTTGGCGGCCGTAGCAACCGGCAGCGCGACGGTACAGGCCGGATTGTCGTACACGCCCAGCCGCGCGAAACATCCGCTCAGCCGCTGCGCCGTGCTCACCAGCTCGGTGCGGGCATCCACGCGGTGTAGCCGCAATCGGTGCTGCAGCCAGGACGGAATGGCCAGCCAGGCCAAACCGACCAGCACGACCAGCACCACGCAGACCTCCACCAGAGTGAGGCCCGCCGCGTGACAAGCAGGAGGGTGAGAACGGCGGCGCAGGGGCATCGGTTGTTTGGGCTTGCTCACGCCAGATTGAGGCATCGCGACAGTCTAATGCCTTCCCTACCCTCCTCGGCACTGTCGGCGGAAGGAGTCAGTGTGATCAGCAAGGACGCAGCCAGGCCAGGGACGGCCACGCACGCGGGGCATCGCTTCCGGGGCAGCAGCCTGCTGGAAGCGCTGGTGGCGCTGATGGTGCTGGCCATCGCCACGCTGGGCACGATGGCCGGCTTCACGGTCGCGCTGCGCAGCAGCCACAGCGCGCTGCTGCGCATCCGCGCCGCGGAGCTCAGCGCTGAACTGGCAGAGCAGTGGCGGGCCGCGGCACCCGGCGGCACGGTAGACCTCAGTGCCTGGCAGCAGGCGGTGGCCCTGCAGCTGCCGCACTCCGACCCGCCGCAGCTGGACTGCCAGGCCGGCAACCCGACCGCCTGCCGCATCACGCTGCGCTGGGCCGACCGGGCCGATAAAACCAAGGCAGGCCTGGTCTCGCAGATAGCGCTGGCAACACCCGAATCGCCATGAGAGCAGCCCGTTATCAAGCCGTCTGTGGCTACACCCTGGTCGAGCTGCTCATCGGGCTGCTGCTGGGTGCCATCGCCACGGCGGGCACGCTCACCGCCTACGCTCGCGGCCGGGCCAGCTCTGTCACGCAGGAGACCCTCAACCGGCTCAGCGAGCGCGCGCAGTACGTGTTGTCGGCGTTAGAGGCCGATCTGCAGCTGGCGGGGTATTACGGGCTGCAAGGCAGCGCCCAGATCCGCACGGCTGCGGTGCCGGCCTCCGCTGAAGGCTGCGGCAGCGGGCTGGCCACGCGGCTGGATCGCCCGATCGAGGTCAGCGACAACGCCTATTCGCTGGCTTGCGCACCCCAGGGCGGCGGTGTGATGGCCGGTACCGATGCGCTGACGATCCGCCGGGCCTCGGCGCAGGCCGCGCAGCCGGAGCCCGGTCGGTTACAGCTGCTGACCAGCCTGGCTGCGGCCGACACAGGCCAGCTGCTGGGCAACGGCGCACTGCCATCGGGGGTAGTGCTGGCGGCAGGCCAGACCGAACTGCGCGATCTGCTCGTGCGCCACTACTACGTGGCGCGGCAGGCCGACGGCAGCACGGCGGCACGCGGCGAGCCCGCCTTGCGCGTGAAATCGCTGACACGCGTGGGTACTGCGCCCACGTTCGT
>CANGFJ010000120.1 GCA_947453065.1 Pseudomonadota bacterium | reverse complement strand
GAAACCAGCTTGTCCTTGGTCTGCGAGGAGAACTTCGGATCGGGCAGTTTCACCGACAGGATGGCCGTCAGGCCCTCGCGCGAATCTTCGCCCGTGGTCTGGATCTTCTCTTTCTTGGCGGCTTTTTCGATGTAGTCGTTCAGCGTGCGCGTCAGCGCAGCGCGGAAGCCAGACAGGTGGGTACCCCCATCGCGCTGCGGAATGTTGTTCGTGTAGCAGAACATGCTCTCCACGTAGGAGTCGTTCCACTGCAGGGCCACTTCAACCGTCGTGCTACCTACCTGGGTAGTGAACCAGAACACCGACGGATGCACCGTGGTCCTGGCGCGGTTGATATAGCTGACAAATGCCTTGAGCCCACCTTCGTACTCAAAGACATCGCTGCGGTTTTCGCGCTCGTCAGTCAGCTCGATGCGCACACCGGAGTTCAGGAACGAAAGTTCGCGCAGCCGCTTGGCCAGCGTCTCGTAGTTGAACACGATGTTCGTGAAAATCGTGGGCGAGGGACGGAACCGGATCGTGGTGCCGTGCTCGCTGGAGGTGCCCGTGATGGCCAGCGGTGCCACCGGATCGCCCAGACGGTACTGCTGTGTATACAGGTGGCCCGTGTGATGGATCGTCAGGTCCAGCACGTCCGACAGGGCATTGACGACGGACACGCCGACGCCATGGAGGCCGCCAGAGACCTTGTAGGAGGTGTCGTCGAACTTACCGCCGGCATGCAGCACGGTCATGATGACCTCTGCCGCTGAACGCCCCTCTTCGGGGTGGATGTCGACCGGGATGCCGCGGCCGTTATCACGGACCGTTACGGACTCATCGGCATGGATGACCACCTGCACGCGGTCGCAATGCCCTGCGAGTGCCTCGTCGATCGCGTTGTCGACGACTTCAAAGACCATGTGGTGCAAGCCGGTGCCGTCATCGGTATCGCCGATGTACATGCCCGGGCGCTTGCGCACCGCATCTAGCCCCTTCAAGACTTTGATTTTACTGGAATCGTAGACTTCGTTTTGCGCCATGGTCGATCCCGTTGTAGCTCCTTGTATTATAGCTCCTGAAGCTGTCCCTGTTCCACGTGGAACACGCGTTCCGGGTTACCGAACAGTTTCAGGTCCGGAGCCAGCGAGGTGATCACCAGTTGGCAGTCCAACTCCTTCACCAACTCCACCAGCCCAGAAAGGCGCTGCGGGTCCAATTCAGCGGCGGGATCATCCAGCAACAGGGTTGGGGCGCGTTCCTGCTGGGTTCGCAGGCGACACAACAGCGCCAGGACCAGTGCGGCGGAGACCAATTTCTGCTGGCCGCGCGACAGCACGTCCTTGGCCGCCGCTCCGTTGAGGCGTAACTGGATATCTGCCCGGTGTGGCCCGCTCAAGGTAGACCCGCGTTCCCGATCGCGCGACCTACCCTCCTCGAGGGCCTCTTCAAGCGTGCGCTCCTGCGACCAACCCTGGGCATACCCCATCTGGACGTTCAGGTCGGACAGGCGCATCACCGCCTGCTCCCAGTAGGGCCGTAGCGACTCAAGCCACTCGGCCCGCAGTCTCGCCACCGCAGCGCCATGCACAGCCAACTCGCTTTCCCAGACCCTCGGGTCCTGTCCGGCCTTCAACGCCGCGTTCCGCTGTCTCAAAGCCCGGCTAAACCTTAGCCAGTGCGGCAGGAAACTATGTTCCACGTGGAACACGCCCCAGTCGAGCCAGCGGCGACGCTCAGCAGGCCCACCCTCCACCAAACGATGGATGTCCGGGTCGATGACCTCTACGAAGAAGGCCGTGGGCAGCTCAGCCAAGGACTCCACGTCCCGGCCATCAAGCCGCGCGGCATAAGATCCCTCGCGTCGATACTCAAACCCAATGCGATGCGTCGGATCGACGGTCTCGGCAAAAACCCGCAAGTAATCCGTATCGCGAGAAATCAACCGTTCGGTCAGTCGGGTACGGAACGAACGCCCTCGCCCAGCCAGGAAGATCGATTCAAGCAGGGAGGTTTTGCCAGACCCATTGGGGCCCTGGATCAGCGTCAGGCGAGGCGCCAAAGCCAGCGTCGCGCTACCCAGGCAGCGCAACTGCTCAACACGAATCGACGCAAGCCCCATGACCTGCGCCTAGCGCGACATCAAGACCGACGCGCCCTCACAGGCGCATCGGCATGACGACGTAGCGGACGTTAGCGGTGGCCGGCGAACGGATCAGGCAACTGCTGTTGGCATCGGTCAAACCGATCTCTACCGTCTCGCCTTCAACGGCAGACAACGCATCGAGCAAATAGGTCACGTTGAAGCCGATCTCGACCTCATCACCCTGGTAGCTGACCTCCACCGAGTCCTCAGCCTCTTCCTGTTCCGGGTTGTGGGCCTGCACGGCCAGTACACCCGTCGACAGATTCAAGCGCACGCCACGGTATTTCTCGTTAGAGAGAATGGCTGTCCGATGCAAAGACTGCCGCAAGGTATCCCGCGCTGCCGTGACGATCTTGGTCGGATTCGCCGGAATTACGCGGCTGTATTCCGGGAACTTACCGTCAATAAGCTTGGAAGTGAACCGAACGTCGCCGACCGTGGCGCGAACGTGGTTGGTTCCGATGCTTAACTGCACCTCGCCCTCGTTCCCGAGGATGCGCTGCAGCTCCAGAATGCCCTTACGCGGCACGATGACCTGCTGGGGCGTGGTGGCCGGCTCGATCAGCGTCGCTTCGGCAATCGCCAGACGATGCCCGTCCGTGGCCACAGCCCGCAGCACTTTGACGTCCGTCTCGAGCAGGGTGCCGTTCAGGTAATACCGCACATCCTGCTGCGCCATCGAAAAGTGGGTCTTCTCGATCAACTTCTTGAGCTCGGCCTGAGGCACGATCAGGGCCTGCTGGGCACTGATTTCCTCGACCATCGGGAACTCGCTCGCAGGCAGGCTGGACAGCACGAACCGGCTACGGCCCCCGCTGACCTTGACCTTGTCACCCTCCACCGCCAGCGTGACCTGCGTTTTGTCTGGCAGCGCCCGGATGATCTCCAGCAGTTTTCGACCCGGAACGGTGATTTCACCGGCCTGCTGAACCGTGGCTTCGCCACTGGCGACCAGCTCGACCTCAAGGTCGGTGCCGGTAAACGACAAGCGTCCTGCCCCGCTCCCCTGGGCGGCGATCAACACGTTGGCCAGGATGGGCATGGTCTGCTTGCGTTCGACCACGCCAATCACGCCCTGGAGCGGGAGGAGAATCTGTTCACGGGTAGCGGTGAGTTTCATGAGCGAAGGGCGCCTTCTGAATTCTTAATCTGAATCTTATTTAGAACTAAAGCTGTTACTACAGGGCCTGTGCACAAGGAGGATAAATCAGATCCCCCTGCATTATCACAGACTTGCACTCGTCGGCGTTGTGCACCACCCGGCTGTGTTCCTGCGTCGATCCTGTGTGTGCACTGTGCATAACTTTGTCCACAGAGATATCCACAGGATCCACACCGACTTGCCCCCAGACTGGCCCACAGGCTTGTCCACAGGCCGCAAGCCTCTCTGGCGGCCCTCAACCTGTGAGGGTTCGCAGCAAATTTGAGTAATCCTCGCGCACCCGCTGCTCCGTGTCCTGCAGCTCCCGGATGCGCTTGCAGGCATGCATCACGGTCGTGTGGTCACGGCCGCCGAACGCATCGCCGATCTCCGGCAGGCTGTGCTGGGTGAGCTCTTTGGCGAGCATCATGGCCATCTGCCGCGGCCTGGCAATGGAGCGGTTGCGGCGCTGGGACAGCAGGTCTGCCACGCGAATCTTGAAATAGTCCGCCACCGTCTTCTGGATGTTCTCCATGGTGACCAGCTTGGCCTGCAACGTCAGCAGATCCTTAAGCGCCTCTTTCGCGAACTCCAGCGTGATGGGCTTGCCGGTGAAGTGGGCGTTGGCGATCACGCGACGCAGCGCCCCTTCCAGCTCGCGAACGTTCGAACGGATGCGTTTGGCGATGAAAAACGCCACTTCATCGGGCAACTCCACACGCGCGGCCTGCGCCTTGCTGATGAGGATCGCCACGCAAGTCTCCAGTTCCGGAGGCTCGATCGCCACCGTGAGGCCCCAGCCAAAGCGCGACTTCAGGCGCTCTTCCAACCCGGCCACTTCCTTCGGATAGCGATCACAGGTCAGGATGATCTGGTTCTGGCTCTCCAGCAGCGCGTTGAACGTGTGGAAGAACTCCTCCTGTGACCGGTCCTTGTTCGCGAAAAACTGGATGTCGTCGATGAGCAAGGCATCGAGCGTGCGATACGAGGCTTTGAACTCGTTCATCTGGTTGTGCTGCAGGGCGCGCACCATATCGCCGACGAAGCGCTCGGAGTGCACATAGGCAATCCGGGCATCCGGGTTGCGCGCCTTGATCTGATGGCCGACCGCGTGCATCAAGTGGGTCTTCCCCAGCCCCACACCGCCGTAGATGAACAACGGGTTGTAGGCCTTGCCCGGGTTCTCGGCCACCTGGATGGCCGCTGCCTTGGCAAAATGATTGCTCTTGCCTTCAACAAAGGCCTCGAACGTCGATTCGGGGTTCAGTCGCACACCCAGCATCATCGGTTCCGGGCGCCGTGAGCGCGCGGAAGGCTCCGGGGCCATCACTGCCGGGGTGGGCGCCACGCTGGGTGGTCGAGCACCGACTTCGACGCTAAAGGGCACCTCACAGCCGGCAATTTCAGCGAGGATTGACGCTATGCGTGCGGAGAGATTGGACGAGATCCAGTCCACAACAAAGCGGTTCGGCGCCAATAGACGCAAGATGCCGTCACTTTCGACCACCTGCAACGGGCGAACCCAGGTGTTGAACTGCTGCTCGGGAAGCTCGTGCTCCAAGGCAGCCGTACACACGGTCCAGAAAGACATAGGAGTGGCCTGGGCCGTCATGCTTGCGAAGGCGCTCGGGATTCACGGGGGTGAAAGGATTCGCAGTCTATACCTGCCGCCCTCGCTTTCCATAGCCAGTGTGCCTTGACACCCGCTGCGCCGCTGCGTACGCTGCCGGCCCGCTTTAGAAGCCAGTTTGTCAGTCAGGTCTTGCTCACATGAAACGCACATACCAGCCGAGCAAAGTCAAACGCGTCCGTACGCACGGCTTCCGCGCCCGCATGGCCACTGCCGACGGCCGCAAGGTTCTTGCCCGCCGCCGCGCCAAGGGCCGCAAGCGCCTGATTCCCTGAAGCAGCCTGAGCGCGTAGCGCTCGTGCTTCCCGGGCCCGGCCGCCGCACCGGCGGCTTTCCGCCCCGCTCCAGGCTTCTGTCCGGCAAGGACTTTGAACGCGTCTACGCACTGCGCAGACGCGTTTCAGACAGCTATTTTTCCGTGAACTTCGCCCCCAGCGAAGCCGGCCTCCCCAGGCTGGGCTTGTCCGTGGGCGCCAAGATGGTGGGCAACTCTGTTTCCCGCAATCGCGTCAAGCGCACGGTCCGGGAGTCCTTCCGCCTCCACGGTGCGCTGCTCCCCCAGGTCGACCTTGTCGTAGGCGCGCGCGGCATGGCCCGTACCGCGCATAATGCGCGCCTGCGTGAGAGCCTCGAAGAACTCTGGAAGAAGATCGCCCAACAATGCGCCGCATCGTCCGCGGAATAATCCGTCTCTACCAGACGGTGATCAGCCCGCACCTTGGGACGCGCTGCCGCTTTCATCCCAGCTGCTCGCAGTACGCCCATGACGCCTTCGGGCAGCGTGGCTTGCTGCGCGCGAGCGCCCTCACTGCAAAACGCGTGTGTCGCTGCCACCCTTTCAATGCCGGCGGATTCGATCCGGTGCCCACTGTCGGTAAAGCTCTAAACAAATGAATAACCCGAGACTGTTCCTGTGGGTCGCCCTCGCGCTGATCCTCTTCGTCAATTACGAAACTTGGCAGCGTGACTACGCGCCCTCGCCTGCTGCCATTCAGGCTGCGGCCAAAGCAGATGCCGAAGCGCCCAACCTGGATGCAGCGCTTCCGCAGGCCCGCAACGAACAGGGTGCTGCGCCTGCCGCCACGGCAGCCGCGCCGGCGACTGCCGCTTCACCGGGCGTGGCACCTGCCGCTGCGGATCTCGGCAGCATCACCGTCAACACAGACGTGCTGGGCATCAGCATCGGCCTGCGCGGCGGCGAGCTCAATCGTGCTGACGTGCTGCAATATCCAAAGGTGAAGAACGAGCCGGGTGTGCCGGTCCGCCTCTTCCGCCGTGAAGCCAGCGACTCCCTCTATGTGCTGCAGACCGGCCTTGCCGGCGATGCAACGGCCGGTGCACGCCCCACGCACCTGGCGGAGTTCAAGAGCAACTTCCCGCAGTACACGATGCTGGATGGCGTCAACGAACTGCGCGTGCCGCTGACCTGGACCTCCGAAGACGGCGTCACGGTCACCAAGACGTTTGTCTTCCACCGCGGGTCGTATCGCGTTGACCTCGAATACACGGTGCAGAACGGCAGTGCCGTAGCGTGGACCGCCGCCTCCTATGCACAGATCCTGCACGACACGCCGCCTGTTGAGCGTTCGTACTTCCGCGTCGAGAGCTATGCCTTCGAAGGCCCGGCTGTGTATGACGGCACCAAGTACCGCAAGCTCAAGATCGACAATGCCGATGACGCGAAGCTGTCGATCGACATCCAGCACGGCTGGCTCGCATCGCTGCAGCATCATTTCGTCAGTGCACTGATTCCGCCGGCCGATGCGTCGTACCACTACACGATGAAGGTGCGTGGCCAGGAATACCTCGCTACGGCCATGGGCCCGACCCAGACGGTCGAGCCCGGTGCCAGCGCCACGATCAAGGAAACCCTGTTCGTTGGCCCCAAGCTGCAGGCGCAGCTCAATGCCATTCACCCCGAACTCTCGCGCGTGGCCGATTACGGCATGTTGACCATCCTGTCGCGGCCGCTGTTCTGGCTGCTGCAGCAGGTGCACGGCCTGTTCGGCAACTGGGGCGTCACCATCATCCTGACGACGCTGATGCTGAAGCTGCTGTTCTATCCGCTGTCGGAAGCCAGCGGCAAGTCCATGGCCAAGATGAAGACGCTTGGGCCGCGCATCAAGAACCTGCAGGACACCTACAAGGACGATCGCGAAAAGCTTGGCAAGGCCATGATGGAGCTCTACAAGCGCGAGAAGATCAACCCGGCCGCAGGGTGTCTGCCGATCCTGATCCAGCTGCCTGTGTTCCTGGCTTTCTACTGGGTGCTGCTTGAGAGCGTCGAGATGCGCCAGGCACCGTTCATGGGCTGGATCCAGGATCTCTCGTCCAAGGACCCGTTCTTTATCCTGCCCATCATCATGGCCGGCGCCATGTTCCTGCAGTACAAGCTGCAGCCGAAGCCGGCTGACGAAATCCAGGCCAAGGTCTTCATGATCCTGCCGCTGGTGATGTCGGTGACCTTCGCGTTCTTCCCGGCGGGGCTCGTGCTGTACTGGGTGACCAACACCTGCCTGTCGATTGCGCAGCAGTGGAACATCAACCGCCGCATCGCGGCGGAAGCGAAGTAGGGCGGGGCCATCGCCCCACGCGACACCATCGTTGCCAGCGCCACGCCACCAGGGCGTGGCGGGGTAGGGGTGCTGCGTCTGTCTGGCCCACAGGTGCCGCAGATTGCGGCGGCCTGGTTGGGCGCCTTGCCGCCGCCGCGCGTGGCGCAGTACGCACGGTTCAGCGACGCTGACGGCGCACTCATCGACATGGGCCTGGCGCTGTACTTCGAGGCGCCGCGGTCCTTCACCGGTGAACACGTGCTGGAGCTGCAGGGACATGGCGGCCCGGTGGTGCAGGAAGCCTTGATCGAACGCGCGCTGCAGCTGGGTGCGCGACGTGCGCGACCGGGTGAGTTCAGCGAACGCGCCTACCTCAACGACAAACTGGATCTCGCCCAGGCCGAGGCCATTGCCGATCTCATTGATGCCGGCTCGCGCACGGCAGCGCGCGCGGCGCTGCGGTCAATGCAGGGTGAATTCTCGGATCTCGTGCACGCCGTCACGCAGGCACTGATTGAGTTGCGTGTGTACGTCGAGGCCGCCATCGATTTCCCGGAAGAGGAAATCGATTTCCTGTCCACCAGCGAACTGGCTGCGCGACTGGCGCTGGTGCGCGAAAGGCTCGAGCGCGTGGAGCGCTGCGCGAAGCAGGGCAGGTTGCTGACCCAGGGCATCCACGTGGTCATTGCCGGGCCACCCAATGCGGGCAAGTCGACCTTGCTCAATCGTCTGGCCGGCTATGACGCGGCCATCGTCACGCCGGTCGCCGGCACCACGCGCGATGTGCTGCGCGAACGCATCCAGATCGATGGCATGCCGCTGCACCTGGTCGATACGGCCGGTCTGCGCGATGACACGGGCGATTCCATCGAACAGGAAGGCATGCGCCGGGCCCGCGCGGAGATGCAGCGCGCCGATCGTGTGCTGTTTGTCATCGACGGTGCGGTTGATCCGGATGGCACCGCCTATGAGCAGGAGAGGGCGAGCCTGCCGGTCGATGTGCCCGTGACGCTCTTGTTCAACAAGCAGGACCTGGCTGCGGCCCCGGCGCGAACCGGCAGCGCTGTCGATCAGCTTTGGATCTCTGCAGGATCAGGGGAGGGCATCGATGCGTTGCGC
The DNA here is from genome assembly GCA_947453065.1 of Pseudomonadota bacterium. Classification (GTDB taxonomy): domain Bacteria; phylum Pseudomonadota; class Gammaproteobacteria; order Steroidobacterales; family Steroidobacteraceae; genus ZC4RG30. The sequence continues at coordinate 248 of CANGFJ010000120.1, read as the reverse complement.
ACCCACCTGAAGGCCGTCATGGGCTATGTGGATGACGGCGCGGGTGCCGTATCGGCACGAGCCCGCCACCTTGACGCGCTGATGCGAGCGCGGGCTGCATTCGACCAGGCCGTGACCCTGTTGGCACGCCGTCAGGGCGAGCTGGTGGCGGAGGAACTGCGCCTGGCTCAGCAGGCGCTGAATGAAATAACGGGTGAGTTTACGAACGAAGATCTGTTGGGAGAAATCTTCGGAAGCTTCTGCATCGG
>CANGFJ010000119.1 GCA_947453065.1 Pseudomonadota bacterium | reverse complement strand
GCCGGGGGCCCAGCCGCCCTCTTCGTCCGGACTCCAGAGGTACACCGGCACGATGGGTGCGCCGCTATCCACGGCGGCCTGCAGGGCAGGGTTGTCGGCCAGGCGCAGATCCTGCCGGAACCACACGATCACCGGACGCACGGCACTCATGACGCAGGCCCTATCAGGCTGCCCGCCGCAACAGGGGCATTGAGCGTCTCGAAATAGTCGCGTCGTTCGGCGGGCGTCAATGCCGCCCAGTCCAGCTTGTCGGCATAGATGGCCCGCAGGGTGTCGTCGGTGACGCTGCGCGCCGGCAGGATGCTGGCCGGCGCATGTTGCGACAAGCGGCTGCTGCGGCCGGTGTGCAGCAGGTCGATCAGCGTGTCGGCAACACCGGCATCGCGCGGCAGTTCGCCGTGCAGGGTGGGTGTGTACCAGGCCGGATGGCCGTCGAGCGCGGCACTCGCGGTTGCCACGGTACCGTCGCCGTCGCGGGTAATCCGGTAGCGCAAGGCGTGGCCCTCGGGCTCGATGCCGGTGACGGTGTCTTGCTGCGTGCCGGCAATGCAAAGCAGGGCGCCGGCAGGGGCTGGCAGGTTCAGGGCAGGGGTCTGTTCGGGCAGCATCTGGTGCAGGCTCGGAAAGGTGGAAAAGACTTCAGTCGCCAGCTGCTCGGCGCTGCGTTGCGGGTCGAGTTGCGCGATCCGACGCACGGTGACGTAACTGCCGCGCAGAGCCTGCAGCGGCGCGTAGCTGCCGCCATGGGGTGTGCCCAGCGTGATGAGTCGCTGGATGTCATCGCCCAGGGTGGCCAGGGCGGCGCGGGCCACCAGTCCACCCAGGCTGTGCGCGATCCACTGCGCGGTGTGGCAGCGGTCCGCCCGCACGCGCGCGGCCAGCTCCGCGCCGACGTCGCGCACATCGCGCCGCCAGTCGTAATCGAACCAGCGCACCGTGAAGCCGGCGATCTCCAGCCGCAGCTTGAGCGCCAGGTAGCTGTAGTAGACCGGGCCGAGCGACACGACTCCGGCATCGGGTCGTTGCAGCTCGACCAGGCGCCCGCGCTGCACGTCGATCGGGTCGATCCACAGCAAGTCGGGCGGCTGGGGCGCCATTCGATGCAGGCCCAATTGCGAGCCCATGACACCGGGAATGACATACACGCACTGCTGTGGATCGCGGGCTGAGCGGGCGGCCTGTACCGCCAGAGGCTGCAGCGTCTCGAATTCCCGCTCGCCCAGGTAGGCCTCGGCATCCCGGCGTCGGGTCACACTGCACAGCGCCTGCTCGAGTTCGCCGGGCAGCCAGACGAGCCGGTCATAGGCGGTAATGCCGTGGTTGCGCTGCATGTTCAGGGCGTGAATGACGTATTCAACGTATCGGCGATCACCTTGCAGACGGCCTCGAGGGCCGCGCTGCGCGCACTGGTCTTGCGCCAGACGGCCCCGATCTGCCGCACGGGTGCGGGCTTGGCAAACGGGACGATGTCCACGCCGCGCGCTGTGCCGTAGGCGCCGCGGCTGGCAAGCTCCGGCAGCAGCGTGATGCCAGCACCCGAGGCGACCATCTGTCGCAGTGTTTCCAGCGAGGTGGCGCGAAAGTCCTGGCTTTCGTGCGCACCACTCAGGCTGCAGACCGCCAACGCCTGGTCGCGCAGGCAATGCCCATCTTCCAGCAACAGCAGGGTTTCCGAATCCAGGTCGGCCACGCGCACTGATTTGCGCTTCGACAGCCCATGGCCGGCCGGCACGGCCAGCACGAAGGGTTCGTCATACAGCGGCCGCTCTGTCAGGCCTTCTGCCTCGGCAGGCAGCGCGAGGATGCCGGCGTCGATCTCACCGGCCTGCAGCTTGGCCAGCAGCGGCCCGGTCTGGTACTCGTACAGCAGCAGGTCCAGGCGCGGCAGGGCCTTGCGGATGTGCGCGACCACCAGGGGTAGCAGATAGGGCCCGATGGTGGGCAACATGGCCAGGCGCAGCTTGCCGGCCAGCGGGTCGCGCTGCAGCTGGGTGACGGCGACGATCTCGTCACTGGCTTCCAGGATGCGCCGCGCACGGCTCACGACATTGATGCCCGCTTCGGTGAGGGCAATGCGTCGGGGCTGGCGCTCGATGAGCTGTACCCCGAGGTATTCCTCCAGCTTCTTCAGCTGGGCCGACAACGTCGGCTGGCTGACGAAGCAGCGCGCGGCGGCCTGCCCGAAGTGGCGCGTGTCGGCCACAGCCACCAGGTAGCGCAGGTCCTTGAGCTTGATGTCAGCCACGGATGGCGTCTCCCGGGGGCAGGGCCGTGTGTTCCACGGGGGGGGGAATGAGTTTGTACACCACGGGGGTCACCAGCCGTGCCAGTAACGTCGAGGTGATCAGCCCGCCGATGATGGCCCAGGCCATGGGTGAGTAGAGCCCCACGCCCTGCAGGGCCAGCGGCAGCAGCCCGCCAATGGCTGTGGCCGAGGTCAGCAGGATGGGCAGGAAGCGGATCTCGCCCGCTTGTTCGATGGCCTCGTCCAGCGCCATGCCCTGCGCGCGCAGCTGGTTGGTGAAGTCCACCAGCAGGATGGAGTTCTTGATCTCGATGCCGATCAGTGCGACCAGTCCCACGCTGGCGGTGAAGGAAATGTCGTTGCCGGTGAGCAGCAGCAGGAGCAGTCCGCCCACCACGCCCAGCGGCACGACAGTGAGCACGATCAGCGTCGAGCGATAGTTGCCGAACTCCAGCACCAGGATGGCGAAGATGCCGAACAGGGCTACCAGGATGGCGATGCCGATGCCACCGAAGGCCTCGGCGCTGGATTCTGCCTCGCCGCCCACGACGTAGCTGTAACCGCGCGGCCAGTCCATGGCGTTGAGCTGACGGATCACGTCCTTCGTGACGGCCCCGGTGTTGTAGCCGTCCCGCACCTGCGCATCGACCACGACACTGCGCTGGCGATTAAAGCGCTGGATGCGGATCGGTGCCTTCTCGAACTGCAGCGTGGCCAGTTGCGACAGCGGTAGGGAGGCGCCGGTCAGCGTGGGAACGCGGATCTCGCCGATCGCGGCAAAGTCGGCCCGCTCACCGATGGCGGTGCGCACGGTGATCGCATACTGCTGGCCATCGCTGTCTTTGAAACTGCCGGCGGGCAGCCCCGACACCGACAGCCGCACCGCGCGATCAAAGTCGATCGCCGGCACGCCCAGCAAGGCGGCCTTCTGCGGATCCGGTGCCAGCCGCAGGTTGGTGCGCGGTACGCGCAGCGGGTTGGTGACGTCGCGGGTACCCGGCACGCTTTCGATCTGCGCCTGCACGCGTGCGCTGAGCGTGCGCAGCTCCTCCAGGCCCGGACCCAGCACCCGGATCGACACGGGCGCCGAGATGGGCGTGCCCTGCACGAACTCGCGCACGCCGATGTGGGCGCCTGCGTAGTGCAACAGCTCCTCGCGCAGCGTCTCGATCAAGCGTCCCGTGCGGTGGACGTCGTATTCGCGCAGCAGGACGAAGACCTCGGCGTAGTTGGCTGAATCGTTGCGCACGATGTGGTTGTAGTAGATCTTCGGGTTGCCATGGCCCAGGTTCGAGAAGTAGCGGGTGACTTCCGGATGCGTGGCCAGCCGCTGCTCGACAAAATCCAGCGCCCGCTCGGTGGCGGCAAAGCTGCTGCCGTTGGGCGTTTCGACCGTCACCAGGAACAGCGGCGTATCGGCCTTCGGGAATAGGCTGCTGCCCATGAAGGTAAACAGCACCGCCGAGACCAGCAGCGCACCGCCCAGCGCGCTGGCCACCGTGGCACGCGGTCGGGCCAGGCAATAGTGCAGGGCCGGTCGGTAGTAGCGATGGATCGCGCCCATCAAGCGCTTGAGCAATTTGCCCTCATGGGTCGCAGCGCCCTGCGTGCCCAGCAATCGGCTGGCCATGAACGGAATGAAGAACAGCGCCACGAACAGCGAGCCGATGATCGTCGTCATGATGGTCACGGGCAGCACGCGGATGAACTTGCCGGGCGAGCCGGGCAGCACCGCCAGGGGCAGGAAGGCGAAGATCAGCGTCGCGGTGCAGCCCACGATCGCTTCAAAGATCTGCCGCGTACCGCGCACGGCTGCCTCGGCGCGCGAATAGCCCATGCGCAGGTGGCGCGCGATGTTCTCGACGACCACGATGGAGTCGTCCACCAGCAGGCCCAGCGACAGCACGAAGCCGGCGATGGTGATCTGGTTCAGCGAGTAGTCCAGGAAGTAGAGCGCAGCCAGCCCGATGGCCAGCGACAACGGCACCGACAGCATCACGATGCCCGCAGCGCGCAGGCCCAGTGGCAGCAGTGTCAGCAGCACCAGCGCGATGGCGATGCCGAAATCCGTGTACAGGCGGTTGAGGCGGGTTTCGACGTTGTGGCTCTGCGCGAAGCCCCGCTCAAGCGTGATGCGCTGGGGCAGGCCTTCGGCATAGCGGTCCAGTGCCGCCTCGATGCCCGTCTGCACGGACAGCAGGTTGAAGCCGTCCTTCTGGTTGGCCGTCACGAACACGGCCCGCTTCCCGTTGAACCGTCCCACATAGTTCAGCGGCTGATCGGCCCAGGCAACGCTGGCCACGTCGCGCACCCGCAGCAGGTGACCGCTGGCAGCATGGACGACGGTGTTGCGCACTTCATCGAGCGAGCGATAGCCCCCCGAGGACTGCAGGCTGAAGCTGCGGCTATCCAGATCGAGGATGCCGGCCGGGATGTTCGCGTTCTCGCTCTGCAACGCCTGCACGACCTGCGCGGGCGACAGGCCCGCTGAGGCCATGCGTGGCAGGTCCAGTTGTACGCGCAGTTCGCGCGACGGAAACGCCCAACTCTCGGTGGTGCGCACGCCCGGCACGGTCTTCAGCAGGTCTTTGAGTTCGCGCGCGGCGTCTTCCAGCTCGGCGTACGGTGCGTCGCGTGAAACGAGCGCGATCTGCACGATGTTGACCAGGGCCGGGTCCATCCGTCGCAGCTCAATGCGCGCAATTTCCGGCGGCAGCTGGCTGCGCAGTGCGTTGAGTTCCCGCGTGACCTCGTCGAATTTCTTGTCGGCATCGACCGACGCCGCAAACTCCACGCCGATGGCCGCGACGCCATCGGCGATCGAGGTCTCCATCTTGCGCACGTCATCGAGTTCCGCAATCCGGTCCTCGACGGGTTTGACGAACAGGCGTTCCAGGTCCACCGGGTCGGCGCCGGGATAGACGCCGGTGATGAACAGGGCCGGAAACTTGATGTGCGGGTCTTCTTCCCGCGGCATGTTCAGGAAGGCAAACACGCCAATGGCCGCGATGCACAGGAACGCGACCAGCGTGAACTGGTGCCTGCGGATCGGGAATTCGAGCAGTTTCACGGTGTGCGGATCGCTTCGCCGTCATCCAGGTAGGGCGCGCCGGCGGTCACCAGCTGTTCGCCCGCTGTCAGTCCACTGCGCAGCGCCACGCCCTCGGGTGACAGGAAGGCCACCTCGACCTCGCGGCGATGTGCGATCCCCTGTTCCACGACGAAGACCGTGGCCCGCGTGCCATCGCCTGTGAGCACGGCGCTGATGGGCGCATAGACCAGGCGCGAGGCCTCGCCCTGGGCAGGGTGCAACACCAGGCGCGCGACCATGCCGGTGACCAGTGGCTGCGCGCCCGGCTCGATGCGGGCCTCGACCTGGAAGAGTCCGCTGCGCTCGTCTGCAGCGCCGGCGATCTCGGTGATCGCAGCGGTATACCTTGCCTCCGGGAACGCATCGACCCGGACATCGACCCGGTCGCCACGCCGCAGCGTGACGACATCGCGGTCGGCCAGGCCCGCGCGCACGATGTAGCCGTGGTCGTCGGCGCCCAGCACCAGCACGGGTTGCCCGGCAGGCACGAGCTCGCGGGGCTCTGCCAGTCGCCGCAGCACGACGCCGTCCCGCGGAGCGAGGATGCGGGCGTAACGCTGGTTGAATTGCGCTGCGCCCAGCTGCGCACGCGCCACCTCGGCCTGCGTGCGCAGGTTCTGCAATTGCTCCAGGGAGATCACTTCATCGGCCTGCAGCCGCTCACCGCGAGCCAGGTCGCGCGTGGCCTTGTCGGCCAGTTGCCGCAGCTGCTCCACCTGCGCGTTGATCTCCGTCGGTTCGATCTGCGCCAGCAACTGCCCGCTGCGAACGCGTTCGCCGGCCACAACGCCGACCGTCTGCAGGACGCCGCCGACCTTGAACGACAAACGCAGCTCATCCTTGGCCAGCACCACGCCCGTCGCAGACAGCGGCGCAAGGGCCGGGCCCTCGAAGGCAGCTGCCAGCGTCACGTAGGTGGGCGCCTTGCTGGCGGGCGGCGCCGGGCGACTGCAGGCTCCCAGTCCGGCGAGCGCAAGGACCAGCAGCACCCTGGGGCGAAGGGCCAGCGACGTCATGGCGTGTTTCCTTGAGCGGTGTGGCGTGAGGCCGGCAAGTCGCCGGCGCCGGTGGCGTAGTCCAGTTCAGCGCGGCGTTCCAGCAGGCTGAAGCGCAGCAGGTTGAGGTTCAGGGCGGCGGCCACCTGCGCGTTGTGTGCGTCAAGGAATTCCACCTGCGTGAGGGCCCCCTCGTCGCGCTTGCGGCGGGCGATCCGCAAGGCCGCCGTGGCGGCCTGCTCGCGGGCCATGCCGGTGGCCAGTGACTCGCGCGTGGTCTCGAGGCGATCGAGGGCCTGCTGCACTTCCAGCTGCACCTGTTGAGTCGCCTGCTGTCGGCGCAACGCCAGGCTGCGTGCGGCGCTGCGCGATTCGGCCACGGCCGCGCGGTTGGCGCCGCCGTCAAAGAACTTCCAGCTCAGCACCAGCGACGCGGCGATGAACTGCTCGCCGCTGCCGACCCGGTAGTGTTCGCCCTGGATGCCGGCATCGACGCCCAGCGCCAGTTGCGGTCCGCGGTTGGCCTGGGCGGCACGTACTTGTGCGTCGGCAGCACGGCCCAAGGCATCGAGCTGCGAGAGCTCGCTGCGCTGTGCCAGGGCGTCAGCGCGCAGTGCATCGAGCGTATCGCTGTGCGTGGCGTCGGCTGGCGTCGGCCACGCATCCTGCAGCGCGGTGTCCAGCGGACGGTTGAGCAGGAAGTTCACATAGCTGCGCGCCTGCGAAATCGCGCCGTCTGCCTCGCGCTGCTGCTGGGTCGCGGCGAGGCGCTCGGCCTGGGCGCGCAGCAGCTGGTCCTGGGTGATGCGGCCATTGCGATACAGCGACTCGGTGACGCGCAGGTTTTCCTGCAGCAGCGCGCTGCCCGAGGCCACGATTTCGGCAGCACGCAGCGCCTTGAGATACCCGGCATAGGCCAGCACGACATCGCGACGCAGCTGGTGCGCCAGCGCGATACGCGCGTACTGCTGGCTGCCCAGCAGCTCGCGCTGCGCGCTGACCGCCGCCGGAATGGCCGGCTGGTACAGCGGCTGGCGCAGGGTGATGCGCGTGTCCTGCTCATAAGGACGCTGGAGGGGGAAGCGTTGGTCCGTGAGGCTGCCAAAGCGGGGCGCCTGCCCTTGCGCGACGAGTAACTGGTTGAGCGTCTGGTAGGCCGGGTTCAGCAGTTGGCCCACCGGAAATTCGATGTCACGGCCGCCGTCGGCGACGGTATAGCGGGCGTTGACGGCCAGCTCCGGGAAATAGCGTGCCCTGGCCGCCTCCAGTGCCGCGACGCTGCGCTCCACCTCAATGTCCTGCGTGCGCAGGGCCAGGTTGGAGCCCAGCGCGAGGCCGATGTACTCCGACACCACGGCGTCAAAGCGCAGCGGCGACGCTGGGTCTGCAGCCCGCGCAGCGCCGGCGAGGCCTGCCAGCATGGCCACCAGCCAGCCGGCCCGGTTGCGGAGGCCCCTCATGGCGCCGGCGCCAAGGATTGCAGCGCCAGCTCCTGCGCCTGGTTGAGCAGCTGCTCTGCAGTGACCCCCCGGCGGGCCAGCAGGACCGCCTTGGTGGCCACCAGCTGGATCACCCCGTGCATGAAGCCCCACAGCACCACCGCGACCGCATCGGCCTGGCCAACGTCGCCCCGGATCGACCCGTCGGCGACACCCTGCTGGATTGCGTCAGTCATCAGCGTATGGATCCGGTCGGCGCCTGCCAGACAGCGCTCGAAATTGCTGCCTTGCGGCGGAGCCAGCCCATCGCGGGCTTCGAACCGGGCGACCGCCTCGAAATACACGGGCAGCTCCTGCGCAAAGGCGATGTAGGCCCGGCCCATGTCCGAGAGCTGTTCGGCCCCGGTAGGCGCGGCGCCCGTCTCGCTGATGAAGCGCTGCAGCAGTTCGTCCAGGCCGCGCTCGCACAGGGCCAGGTGCAGGTCCGGCTTGTCATGAAAGTAGACGTAGATCAGGGCCCGGGAGAGCCGGGCCCGGCGCGCGACCTGGTCCATGGTCACCGCATCGAAGCCGCTCTCGGCGGCCACTTCGGCCGCCGCGTCGAGGATTTCCTCGCGGCGGCGCCCTTTTTCCTCACGACGACGTTCGGCCAGATCGTTCATGGACGCCAGCTTGGGCGGACGTTGACACGGTGTCAATTCATAAGCATGCGTCTAATATACGCGGGGCAGTCCCTTACTTGCTGAATAGCGGGAACTGGAAATCTGCCAATTCCGCATGCAGGTGCCCGTCGTCAGTCTTTTGCACGAGATAGGTAATGTCGGTCTTGAGCGCCGGGCCCATTTTGGCGACCGCGGCGGAGTACGGCAGGCCGTCCAGCATATAGGCCATGTTCTGATTCGAAACCGACCCGTGCTCGAGGACTTTTTTGGCCTTTTCGACACGGCCTTCCATTGCGTACGCATAGGTCGCGCTGGCTGCGCAATGGGCGACGCCCAGTTCCTTGTCGACAGACACCCGCCGCATATCAGCGAGCGAGATACCATCCGGCGCAAAGAACGCAACCAGCGCTGCGCTGGCTTCCTTGGTCAAAAAGGGGGTTGAAAAACTGGTCGTGATCTGGTCCCGGGAGGCCTTCTGGGCAAAATC
>CANGFJ010000118.1 GCA_947453065.1 Pseudomonadota bacterium | reverse complement strand
ATGCCAGCGCCGCGCTGCTCAACTATGGCTTCACGTTCTACGAAACCATCAAGCTGCAGGACGGCGGCAAGATGCTGCTCAAGCCGCGCGTCTATAAGGCCAACGAAGACTTCCTGCCCGTAGGTCCGGCGCGCGACGTGTATGCCACCGTCGCCCGCGGCCAGAGCGGCGCGCTGGAGAAAACCTCCACCGTGCGCGGCACCCTGATCGCCCCGATCGCAGAAGGCACCACGGTGGGCGAACTGTCGGTAAAGTCCGGCGGCGTGGTCATCGGCCGCGTGCCACTGGTGCTGCTCACTGCAGCCAAGCCGGGCGGCTTCTTCCACAACCTGTTCGACACCATCCGCCTCTGGTTCATCAAGTAGGACACGCCGCCATGGCCACGCCCCTGCCGCTGTGTTTCCTCAATGGCCAGCAGCTGCCGCTGGCCGAGGCGCGCATTTCGCCGCTGGACCGCAGCTTCCTGTTCGGCGATGGCGTCTACGAAGTCATTCCGGTGTACGGCGGCCGGGCTTTCCGGTTTGCCGCGCATGTCGAACGCCTGGCGCGCAGCTTGGCCGCGATCCGCATGCGCGATCCGCACAGCCGGGATCAGTGGCGCCGTATCGTCGATGAGCTGGTGGCCGCCAACGGCGGCGTCGACCAGTACGTCTACCTGCAGGTGTCGCGTGGCGCCGAGTACGGGCGCAACCACGCGCCCTTGCCCGACATCGAGCCCACCGTCTTCGTGTACTGCTCGCCCTGGCCTGCCGTGTCGGCAGAACTGCTGGCCTCGGGCCTCTCCTGCATCACCGCCCAGGACACGCGCTGGGCGCGCTGCGACATCAAGTCGGTGGCGCTGCTGGCCAATGTGCTGCTGCGCCAGCTGGCCGTCGATGCGAACGCTGCAGAGACGATCCTGCTGCGCGATGGCAAGCTCATGGAAGGCAGTGCCTCTACCGTGCATGTCGTGATGCAGGGGGAGATCCTCACGCCGCCGAACTCGCATCGCATCCTGCCCGGCACGACGCGCGGTGTTGTCATCGAGATCGCCGAGTCGCTGGGCATCACGCATCGCACGACCGACATTACCGAATCTGAACTGCGCGCGGCCGACGAGATCTGGCTGGCTGCGGCGACCCGCGAGGTACAGCCCGTTACGCAGCTGGATGGCAAGCCCGTGGGCAATGGCCTGCCCGGCCCACTGTGGCAGCGCCTCTACGCCGGCTTCCAGGACCTCAAGCGCGAAACCTGAGGGGCGGCGCTCACTGGTCGGCCTGATGCAGGGCGCGCAGCAGGTCGGCCTGCGTGATGATCCCGACCAGACGACGCTCCGCATCCACAATGCGCAGGTAGGGGTGGCCGCCCTCGAAAAACATCGGCAACAACTCGATCAGGTACTGCTCCTGGCGGGCCACCTGTTCCTCCGCACCCAGCTGCTGATCCCAGAGCATGGCAACACCATCGCTTCCAGCTTTTCTGGCCATGACATCGGCACAGCGCAGCTCACCCAGCCGACGACCATAGGCCGACGCTTCGGCGTAATGCAGCAGCGACTCCAGGTCATCGCGACTGACATCAATCACCTGGTTGTAGTGGGCCAAGGCGGCATCAAAATCCGCGCGCGTGAAACGGGGCGCCGGCAGGTCCACAACGGGTTGGGCAGGCCCTTGCGCATGTGGATAACGCCGACCCGTCAGGCTGTGATAGATCACGGCAGCCAGCACGAGGATCAGGGAATCCAGAAATACCGGCAGCAGCGCAAAGCGGTAGTGCGTCACCTGCGAGAGCACCACCAGCAGCGCAGTGGCTCCACCGGAAGGATGCAGACAGCGCAGCAGCAGCATGACCACAATCGCCATGCCCACAGCCACCGCCCCCGCCCAGGCCGGATCCGGTATGAACAAAACACAGGTGACGCCCACCAGCGCAGACAAGGTGTTGCCGCCGATCACCGACCAGGGTTGGCCCAGCGGACTGGACGGCACCGTGAACACCAGCACCGCGCTGGCCCCCAGGGGTGCGATGAGCCAGGGACTGAACTGCAGCGGCAGCCCAAGCCAGCGGCACAGCAGACCCGTGAAGAGGATGCCCAGTGCACCCCCTGCCGCCGCACGAACGCGCTCACGAACACCGACATGCAGGGGCGCAGGCCACAGCGCACGCAGCAGCGGCGGGAACTGCAGGCTCACGGCGACCCCTGCGAGCGACGCGCGGCGAAGAACCGGGTCAGTAAGGCCGCACATTCAGCTTCGAGCACACCGCCAAAGACATCAACACGATGGTTCAGGCCCGGCAGCGTAAAGACATTGGTCAGGCTGCCAGCGGCGCCAGCCTTCGGGTCGAAAGCCCCGAACACCACACGACGTACGCGGGCATGGATGATCGCCGACGCGCACATCACGCAAGGTTCCAGCGTGACATACAGCACGGTGTCGGCAAGCCGGTAACTCTGCTGCGCCAGCCCACCGGCCCGCAGCGTCACGATCTCGGCATGGCCAGTCGGGTCGTGCGCGCCGATGGGGTTGTTGGCCCCTTCGGCGATGATGTGCTCGCCACGGACCAGCACCGACCCCACGGGCACTTCGCCCGCATCGCCGGCGGCCTGTGCCAGTGCAATGGCACGCCGCATGTAGTCGACGTCAGTGCGGGGCGGCATCAGCGGAACGTTGCGCAGGCGGCTGCGTAGGTCTCGGGACGGAAGCCCAGCGTCAGCTGGCCGTCAACGTCCAGCACGGGGCGCTTGATCAGCGAGGGCTGTGCCTGCATCAGCGCAATCGCCCGTGCCTCGTTCAAGCCATCGCGGTCGGCCTGGGGTAGTTTGCGGAACGTGGTACCCGCTCGGTTGAGCACCTGCTCCCAACCCAGCGTGCGGCACCAGGCCTGCAGGCGCCCCGCATCGATGCCGCTGGCCTTGTAGTTGTGGAACTCGTGCGCAACACCCTGCGCCTGCAGCCAGGCACGCGCCTTACTCATCGTGTCGCAGTTCGGGATGCCGTAGATCGTCACGCCCATGTGCGCCTGCCGTTATTCGTAGATCGCGTAGTACTTGCGGGCAGCTTCTGTCACGTCCCACCAGCCTGTGAACCCAGCGGGTGACACGAAGGCATCGCCCTGGCGGAAGGTGCGCACGGTGCCGTCATCCCCGGTGACCACGATGACGCCGGCCAGCAGCTGGCAGAACTCGCTCTCGCTGAAGACCACGCGCCATTTGCCGACCTCGCATTCCCAGATGCCCGTGTGGAAGCGGCCATCGGCACTGCTGTAGTAATTCCAGGCGGTCTGGGCCGGATTGCCCGAAACAATACGCTCCGGGGCCGGACTGTAGCGCTGCGGCTCGGGCGCGGGGCCGTCAAAGGCAATGGGTTGCGGCAGCATCGCTTACCTCAGGCCTGACAGGTTCAGGCGGCCCTTCTCGGCCCACAGCACCGCTACCAGCGCCACGCCGGCACACAGCACATAAGTCAGGCCCAACGGCAACACGGTGCCATTGAACGCACGTCCCACCACCATGCCGATGGCGGTGCCGCCCAGCGTTGAGAACAGACCCAGCAAGGCAGACGCCGTTCCGGCGACCGCGCCCAGCGGCTCCATCGCAATCGCGTTGAAGTTAGGCATGGTCAGGCACATCAGGAACTGGATGCCTGCCAGCAGGCCGGCAAACAGCAGTAGCGGCGGCTTGCCGCCATAGGCCAGCGCGACGACATAGCCCACGCCCGTCAACAGCAGGAACAGCAGCAGGCAGACGTGCGACAGGCGCCGCATGCCGAAGGAGCGCACCAGGTGTGAGTTGGCGAAGAACGCCAGGCCCATGGCCAGCGCAATAGAGCCGAAGGCCACCGGGAACAGCGGACCCAGGCCATAGACCTCGGTCTCGAAGATCTGCTGCGACGAACTGACATAGGTCATGAGGCAACCCATCATCAACGCCATGCCCACGCCATAGCCCACCGTACTGCGGTGCGCGAGCGTCTGGCCAATGCCCGCACCGATGCGCTTCAGCGAGAAGCCGCGCCGGTGCTTCGGGTCCAGTGTCTCGGGCATGCGCAGGGCAAACCACATGGCCACGGCCAGCGCCATCAGCAGCATGCTGGCAAAGACCGAGCGCCAGCCCGCCAGCGCGATCAGCACGCTGCCGATCGCGGGGGCCACTACGGGCACCATGATGAAGACCATGAACACCAGCGACAGCACGCGCGACATGTCCTTGCCGTCATAGCGGTCGCGCACCAGCGCCACCGTCAGCACCTGCGCCGCTGCAGCACCCATGCCCTGCACGACGCGACCCACCAGCAGGACCTCATAGCTCGGCGCCACCATGCCAATGAGCGCCCCGATCGAATAGACGGCGATGCCGATGAGCAGCGTCGGGCGACGGCCGATCACATCGGACACTGTGCCGTACACGATCTGCATGAGGCCCGAGCCGATCATGTAGACGGTAACGATGAGCTGCATGTCGTTGGCATTGGGTACGCCAAAGGCACGCTGGATCGGCCCAAAGGCAGGCAGCAGGTTGTCGATGGACAGCGAGATCAGCGCCATGATGAAGGCGACGATGGCAATGAATTCCCGCAAAGCGGGGAACGGGCGCGAGGCAAGACTCATCAGGCGTGGGACTCCGGGTCAGCGACAGCGCGGGGCATCAACAGCAGCGCACATAACGTGAGCGCACCGGCCGCCGCCAGGTAATACCCCACCGACGCCAGGCCATAGCGCGTGGCCAGCCAGGTGGCGATGTACGGGGCCAGCGAAGCCCCGACAATGCCGGCGAGGTTGAAAGCCAGCGACGCGCCCGTGTAGCGCACGGCCGTCGGGAACAGCTCCGACATGACCGTGCCGATGGGACCGTAGGTGAAGCCCATCAGCCCCAGTCCGATCGACAGCGCCAGGACGACACCCAGCGTACTGCCCGCGCCGAACAAGGGGGCGAACACAAACCCGAAGGCGATGATGCCCAGCGTGGCGCCGATCATCATCCCGCGGCTACCACCTCGTCTGGCAAGCAGGGCCGACAGGGGGGTACACAGGCCGAAAAACACAATCGCGATCATCTGCAGCAGCAGGAACTCGGCCCGCGAGTAATGCAGCGCACTCGTGCCCCAGCTCAGCGTGAACACCGTCATGAGATAGAACAGCACGAACGTAGCCGTGCCCGCGAACGTCCCCGTGATCAGCGCCCGGGGGTGGTCGCGGAACACAGTGAACATCGGCACCTTCACGCGCTCGTTCTTCGCCACCACGTTCTGGAAGGCCGGGGTCTCGGTGAGCTTCAGCCGGATGTAGAGGCCCACGAACACCAGCAGCGTGCTGAGCAGGAAGGGAATGCGCCAGCCCCAGGCCAGGAACTGGGCCTCGGAGATGAACTGGGTCAGCAGCAGGAACACCGCCGTCGACAAGATGAATCCGATCGGCGAGCCCAACTGGGGGAACATGCCGAACCAGGCCTTCTTGCCAGGCGGCGCGTTCTCGACGGCCAGCAGCACCGCCCCGCCCCATTCCCCGCCCAGCCCCAGCCCCTGCCCGAAGCGGCACAGGGCCAGCAGAAGCGGTGCCAGCACGCCGATTGAGGCGTAGGTGGGCAACAGGCCGATGACCACCGTGGAAATGCCCATCGTCAGCAACGCCGCCACCAGAGTGGCCTTGCGGCCCACGCGGTCGCCAAAGTGGCCGAACAGCGCCGAACCAATGGGCCGCGCGAAGAAGGCCAGGGCAAAGGTCGCCAGGGACTGCAGGGTCGCCGTGGTCGGGTCGCCTGCCGGGAAAAACAGCTTCGGGAACACCAGCACCGCAGCGGTCGCGTAGCTGTAGAAGTCGAAAAACTCGATGGTCGTGCCAATCAGGCTCGCGAAGAGCACCCGGCGCGGCGAATTGGCCGGCGCGGCGGCGGGAACGGTCTGTGCGGACATGGTGTCAGGGCCCCGGGGAGAGGCGCGGATTCTGGCATCAATCCGGGGACAACGGGTAAGGTAGCGGCATGAAGTTCGAGGAAAACGACCCGGCCCGCAAGAACATCCTGCCCTACCCGATGGAAATCGGCGGCCAGAAGTTCGAGCTGGTCGAAGTGACCAAGCAGAAGGACATCATGCTCAATGTGGCGCGCATGTACGCGCAGCAGGAGTATGACCGGATCATGGAAATGGTCAGCGTGCTGCAGCGGCAGGCCGCCGACCTCAAGCGGCGGCTCGAGATCACCGACATGGTCCACGCGGCGGAGTACAAGTTTCAGGTCTATCACGGCCAGACGTACTGGCTGGCCCGCGACACCGCCCGCAACGTCAACGTGCTGTGCCTGATGGGCCCCAAGGACTGGACCACCGCGCCGCCTGCCGACTATGAATATGTCGCCCAGGTCCGGTGGCTGGGCGATCACACCTGGCTCGAAGTGCCCTCGGCGCCCTGAGCGTCCGTCGCATCGGCGACAAACTGCCCCTGCCGGTCCAGCTCCGCAAACAATCCGCCCAGCTTCACCAGTTCGGCGTAACGGCCCTGCTCCACCAGCTGGCCGTCCTTCAGCACCAGGATCAGGTCCGCATCCCGCACCGTCGACAGGCGGTGCGCAATCACAAACGTCGTGCGACCTTCGGTGAGCGCCTGCAGCGCCGTCTGGATGCGGGCCTCGGTGGCGTTGTCGAGCGCGCTGGTGGCCTCATCCAGGATCAGGATCGGCGCGTCCTTGAGCATGGCGCGCGCAATGGCCAGCCGCTGCCGCTCACCGCCCGACAGCGAACGACCCCGCTCCGCGACCAGCGTGCCATAGCCCCCGGGCTTCACGACGATGAAATCATGGGCCTCGGCCAGGCGCGCAGCCTCTTCAATGTCCTGCGGGGCCGCCTCGGGCTTGCCAATGCGCAGGTTATCGGCGATGGAACGGTAGAACAGCCCGGCATCCTGGAATACCACCGCAATGTTCCGGCGCAGTGAATTCACATCCACGGTGCGGATGTCGATGCCGTCGACGGTGATGCGGCCCTCGGTCGGGTCATAGGCCCGGTACAGCAGGGACAGCGCGGTGGTCTTGCCGGCACCGGTGGGGCCAACAAGCGCAATCGTCGCCCCGGCCGGTGCGTGGAAGCTCAGGTTGCGGATGGCAGGCTGTGTGGCGTCGTAGCCGAACGACACGTTTTCAAAGCGCACCTCGCCGCGCAGGGGCGGCAGTTGCGGCAGGTCTGCATTACCGGCGGGGCCCGCCGGCGCATCCAGGATCTGGAAAAAGCTGCGCAGCGACGGCGTCTGGAAGAACAGGCCCGACATGAAGTTGGCCAACTGCTCCAGCCGGCCCACCATCATCATGGCAAAGCCCACGAAGCTGACGATGGCACCCACGCTGACTTCCCCGCGGCTGTTGAGCGTCGCGCCGAGTGCAAAGATCGCAACGATGGTGATGGTGCTGGCCGCACGGTTGGCCACGGACAGCCAGGCCCAGCCGCGCAGCACCGGGTACTGCGCCGCCAGCACGCGCTTCATCATCGCCTGGATCTCGGCCACTTCAGCGGCCACGCGCGCGAAGCTCTGCACCACCAGCACGTTGCCCAGCACGTCACCCGCGCGCTCTGAAATCTCGTGATGCAGCTGTTCGACCTCGCCCTGCTGGCGGTGCGTACGGCGTATTGCGATGGTGTTGAACACCGCAAAGCTCACCATCAAGCCCACCATCAACAGGGCGAGCTTCCAGTTCATGCGCCAGGCCAGCGGCAGCATCACCACCACCGCCAGCACCGTGGCCAGGTGTTCGCGGAAGAAGCCCAGCCACACGCTGAACAGGCTGCTGCTGCCGGCATGCAGGATGCGCAGGAGGCGACCGGTGTGGTGGTCCCCATGAAAGCCCAACGGCAACGCGATGGAATGTGCAAAGAACTGCGCCATCACCGCCAGACGGCGCCGATGCGCCAGCCGGTCCGCATGCAATGACACCCACACGCTGGCGGCGACACCGCCAAAACCCACGCCGGCCCACAGGCCGATGTAGCGCCAGGCGTTGCCATGGCCGCCGGTGGCCAGCGCATCCACCACCTGCCCATAGAGCCAGGGCTCCAGGAAGAACACGCCGGCCAGCAGCAGGTTGCCCAGCGCCAGCGCGATGGCCAGCCCCCGCTCGGGACGCAGCAGCGCAATCACGCGCAGGTAAGTACGGAAGATGCTCATTGCACAGCCATCCTACGGCATTGCCGCTGGCCTACACTTGAGGGCTTCCACGGACAGACAGCAGGAGTACCCCATGAACGTGAGCGGCAGCGCCCTCGATTACACCGACGGCACAGACACCTTTGAAGGCTACGTGGCCGTACCGGCCGGCGCGAACGGCCGCGGCCCGGCGCTCCTGGTGGCCCACGACTGGGCCGGCCTGCACGACAGCATGAAGCGCATTGCCGAGCGCGTGGCCGCGCTGGGCTACACCTGCCTGGCGCTGGACCTCTACGGCAAGGGCGTCCGCGGCAACCCCGCAGGCGACAACACCGCGATCATGGGCCCGGTTGTGGGCAACCGCCCGCTGCTGCGCCGCCGCCTGCTGGCGGGGCTGGCTGCCGCCCAGCAACTGCCCTCGGTCGATCCGGCGCGCATCGGCATCCTGGGGTACTGCTTCGGCGGGCTCTGCGCGCTGGACCTGGCGCGTGCGGCCCCTGCGGGCCTGCTGGGCGCGGCGAGCTTCCATGGGCTGCTGATGGCACCGGGCATCGAGCCGCAGGCGCCGATCACCGCCAAGACCCTGGTGCTGCACGGCTGGAGTGACCCGCTGGCCCCCCCGGCTGCAGTAGAGGCCTTCGCGCAGGAATTCACCGCCGCCGGCGCCGACTGGCAGCTGCATGCCTATGGGCACGCGATGCATGCCTTCACGGTGGAAGGGGCCAACTCGCCGGAGAACGGCATGGCCTACCAGCCGGCCGCCGCACGCCGCTCCTGGCTGGCGATGAAGGCGTTCTTCGAAGAGGTCTTCGGGACCGCGGGCTAAGGCCGCCGCCCCTCGGGTCGGGCGGGCTACTTCTCGACGAAGGCCCGCTCGATCACATAGTCGCCCGGCT
>CANGFJ010000117.1 GCA_947453065.1 Pseudomonadota bacterium | reverse complement strand
TGCTGCAGCCGGACCAGTCGCGCATGGTGCTTAAGGTGGCCGGGGGGCATAACTGCTGGTTGTCCAGCGCACAGGCCTGTGGGGACATCCTCACCACCTGGATCCGCAACTGGGCTGGCTCGGTGGCCATGGGCGGCAAGAAAATCCAGTTGCTGGCACCGGTGGACCAGAGCGTGGGGTCCAGCAAGAGTTTCCCGGATAGCGCCACCCTGTTTGCCAGCACGATCTACCCGGTGCTGCATGCCGCCAACCGCGGCAACTGCGTACGCTGCCATTCCTCGGGCGCCGCCACGCCGCAGTCGCCGTTCTTTGCCAGCAACGACGTGGTGGAGGCCTACGCGGCCGCGCGCGCCAAGATCAACCTCGATGACCCGGCGGCCTCGCGGTTCGTGGTGCGCCTGCGCGATGAGTTCCACAATTGCTGGACAGCCAGTTGCACTAACGACGCAGCGACGATGCTGGCGGCTGTGCAGGCCTTTGCCAGTGGTATCCCCCTGACACAGGTGGACCCGCAGCTGGTCATCAGCAAGGCCCTCAAGCTCTACGATGGCACGGTGGCGGCTGGCGGCAACCGCTTCGACACCAACGTCGTCGCGCTGTATGAATTCAAGACCGGTTCCGGGACGACGGTCTTTGATACCAGTGGCGTTGAGCCTGCCCTGAACCTCACCCTCACGGGGGATGCGAGCTGGGTGGGCGGCTGGGGCATCAACATCAAGTCCGGCGGCAAGGCCCAGGGCACCACGACGGCCAGCAAGAAGCTGGCGGACAAGATCAAGGCGACCGGCGAGTACAGCATTGAGTTGTGGGCGGCCCCGGCCAACGTCGTGCAGGAAGACGCCTTCCTGCTGAGCTATTCCGGCAGCACGACCTCGCGCAACGTCACGCTGGCACAACGCGGCTACCAGTACGAGGCCTATGGCCGCGCCAGCACGACCAACGCCAATGGCGCGCCGACGCTGCTGACGCGGGACGCGGATCGCGACGCGCAGGCCTCGCTGCAGCACGTTGTGCTGACCTTTGATCCGGTCAACGGTCGCCGCCTTTACGTCAATGGCAACAGCACCGGCGACGTGGATGCACGCGGCGGCGGCTCCCTGGCCGACTGGGACGACACGTTTGCGCTGATCCTGGGTAACGAGACGTCGAACAACCGGCAGTGGCAGGGCGTGGTCAAGCTGGTCGCCGTGCACAACCGGGCGCTCACTGCCGTTCAGGTGCAGCAGAATTTCGCCGCTGGTGTCGGGGAACGGTATTTCCTGCTCTTCAATGTGTCGGCCCTCTCCGGGGTGCCGCAGAGCTACATCCTGTTCGAGGGCAGCCAGTACGACAGCTACAGCTACCTGTTCACCAAACCCACGTTCATCAGTCTGGACCCGAACGCGGCGCCCAATGCCCTTCCCATCAAGGGCATCCGCATCGGCATCAATGGGGCCGTGGTGGCTGCGGGACAGGCTTACGCCAACGTTGATCGCACCATCAGTAGCGGTAACTACACGGCGGCAGGCGGCCAGCTGCTTTCGGAGGTCGGCACCGTGATCGCCGTGCAGAAGGGGCCAGGGTCGGACCTGTTCTTCCTGACCTTCGACCAGATCGGCACGAACACGCATGTCACCACCGACCCGACACCGGTCAGCCAGATACCGTCCGACCTTCCGGCTCAGCCGGACATCGGGGTGCGTACCTTCGACCAGCTGAACCACAGCATGGCGGTGATCACCGGCATTCCCACCACGCAGGCCGGTGTGGCACTGACCTTCCAGACCATCAAGCAGCAACTGCCCCCGGTGTCTAGCATTGAAGCGTTTCTGGCCTCCCACCAGACGGGCATCGCACAGCTGGCCATCAAGTACTGTGCCGCACTCGTCGATGACGTGCCAGCGCGCACCGCTTTCTTTGGCCCTGCGCTGGTGCTGACCACGCCTGCGGCAACCTTGTTCTCCGATCAGGCCGGCAAGGATATTGTCATCAACCCACTGTTGGACCGGGTCATCGGTACCGGCCTGGCCAGCCAGCCCGTGGCGGGTGAGGTCCGCACGGAACTGTCTGCCCTGATGGCCCGGCTGATGACCGGTGGCGCGAGCACAGCCACCGTCACCAAGGCGGCCTGCGCCGCCCTGCTGGGCAGCGGCGCCCTGACCGTGCAGTAGCGCGGCACGATAAAAGGAACGACTCATGCACATCCTGCGCAAAGTGGCCCGCGGACTCGGCCTTAATGAGCCGCTGCGGCATGCCGATCACCGCCGTCCGGTCACCCGCCGAGAATTCCTCTCCGCCGGATTGCTGGGGGGAACCGGCAGCGTGCTGTTGCCGGGCCTGCTCGGCGGGCTGCTGACCCCGTCAGCACGCGCCAACGTGCTGGCCGATCTGGATGCGGCCGGGCTTAACGCTTCGCTGTGCGGCATATCCGCCGGCGCCGGCAAGATTCCGTTCCTCTGTTTTGATCTCTCGGGCGGCGCCAATATCGCGGGCTCCAACGTGCTGATCGGCGGGCAGGGCGGGCAGCTGGATTTCCTGACAACGGCCGGCTATTCCAAGCTGGGCCTGCCGGGCAACATGACGCCTAATCTGCCTGGTTTCACGGATACGAGCCTGGGCCTGGCTTTCCACAGCGACAGCGCCCTGCTGCGTGGCATACGGATGCGCGCCACGTCCGCCTCAACCTTCGCCAACACCAATGGGACCGTCATCGCGGCCCGCTCCGAGAACGACACGGGCAACAACCCGCACAACCCGATGTACGGCGTCTACAAAGCCGGCGCCGATGGGCAGCTGCTGACGCTGATTGGCTCGGTCAGTTCAGACTCGGGTGGCAACTCTACGTCGCCCGCATCGATGCTCGACCTCTCCGTACGGCCCACCAAGGTCGACCGGGCCAGTGATGTCACGGGTCTTGTTGACACCGGAGAACTGGGTACGCTGTTCAGCAACCCGGCCGACGCGGTCGCCGTGCTGGAGTCCATGGCCGTGCTGAGCGACAAAAAGCTGGGCAGGGTGAGCACGAAAATTGCGGCACGCGATGCGGCCATCAAGAAGTTCGCGCAGTGCGGCTATGTGAAGTCCGCCTATCTGGCCGAGGCCTTCAGTTCGCCGGCCGCGCTGGACCCCACCAAGGACACGCGCATCGTCGGCCCGTCTGGCATCTTTACGCAGGCCGAACTCGATGCCGAGGCGGAATTCCGCAAGACCACCGCCGTGATGAAGATGGTCATCGACGGCAATGCCGGGGCCGGCACCATCCAGATGGGCGGCTTTGATTACCACACGGGTGACCGCGCCACCGGCGAACTGCGCGACCTGCGTGCCGGCCAGTGCATGGGCGCCTGCCTGGAGTACGCCGCGCGCGCCGGCAAGCCGTTGATGATCTACGTGTTCAGCGATGGCTCGCTGTCTTCCAGCGGCATGATCGATAATTCGATCAATGGCCGGGGCAAGGGCGTTTGGACGGGTGACAACCAGTCCACCGCAGCGGGATTCTTCCTGGTCTACAACCCGCGCGGGCGTGCGGTATTGCGCGCGCCGCAGCGCCAGCAGATTGGCTGGTATAGCGGGGACGGCTCCGTCGTGACCTCCTCCAGCCCTGCAGCCAACGCTGTCAACCTGCTGGTTGAGACGGTGGTGCTCAATTACATGGCCCTGCATGGCGATGAGGGTGCCTTCTCGACGCGGTTCCCGGGGCAGGGGCTCGGCGGGGCCACGCAGCGCGATGGGCTCACCGCCTTTGCGCCTATCGTGAACGGAGTCATTGCCTAGTCGTCTGCTCGCGTTATCCTCCAGTCAACCTTGCTACGTCAGCCTATGCCCCGAATCGTCCTGCCGACCCTTGCCCTGCTCGCGACACTTGTGGTGTCGGTCTCCCCCAGTGGGGCTGCCGAGCCACCGTATGCGCTGCTGGGCAAAGAGGCGCCGGATTTTGCGCTGCGCTCGTCCGGGGGCACCAACCTGCGGCTGTCGGAGTCCCGGGGCGATGTGGTGATGGTGAGCTTCTGGAGCAGTCGCTGCGGCGTCTGCATCAACCAGTTCGCAGCGCTGCAGACGCTGCAGGCCACCTACGGCTCGGCAGGCCTGGTCACGCTGGGTGTCGATGTCGATGACAACCAGGCGGCGGCACGCGACTTCCTCGCAGCGCTGCCCAACAGCTTCCCGCTCCTCATGGATCCCGCCAAGGCGGTGGCGCGGTTGTACCGGGTGGACAGCCTGCCCCTGCTGCTGCTGATCGACCGCTCCGGTGCGGTTCGCCATGTGCACCGCGACTACCGCACCGGCGATGAGGCCGGTTATCTCGTGCAACTTAAAACGCTGCTGGACGAATGATGCAAAGGCAAGCCCGCATGAACCGCGTACCCAAGATGTTCACCCTCGTGGCCCTGATCCTGGCCCTGGGCGTTGCCCACGTACTGCGCGCCGCTGAAGTCGTGCCGGCCCAGGTCACTGATGCGCGGGGTCTCGACGAGGAGATCCAGGCCCTTAAGAAGGACGTGGTCGACCTGAATCGCGATCTCTTCACGCTGGAGGAG
This sequence comes from Pseudomonadota bacterium, assembly GCA_947453065.1. Classification (GTDB taxonomy): domain Bacteria; phylum Pseudomonadota; class Gammaproteobacteria; order Steroidobacterales; family Steroidobacteraceae; genus ZC4RG30. Next base: position 4,597 of record CANGFJ010000117.1, on the reverse strand, counting down.
GAGCTGCTGTTCCCGGCCAACACGCAGGTGGCCGTCTTCCTGTCGATGGATGTGGGTGAGTTCTTCGCACTCGACACGGTGCAACTGCGCATCGACAACAAGGAAGTCACCCAATACCTCTATACGCCGCGCGAGGCTGAATCGTTGCTCAAGGGCGGCGTGCAACGTCTCTACCTGGGCAACATCAAACTCGGCCAGCATGAGCTGGTGGCTCTGTTCACGGGCAAGGGGCCGCACGGCGATGACTACAGCCGTGGCGCACGCCTGAAGTTCAGCAAGACGGTCGGTGCCAAGTACCTGGAGCTGAAGATCTCTGATCGCCAGCGCAAGCTGCAGCCGGAATTTGAAATCAAGGACTGGGAATAAGCCGTCGCGATGACCTGGCGTCACGTTATCCCTTGCCTTGCGGCCAGCCTCTGGCTGGCAGGGAACGCCGTGGCTGCGCCGGTTGAGGCTGCGCGTGCCGATGCGCTGCCGGTTACGCAGTTGCAAGACCTGCATTACGGTGATGTCCTGTTCAATCTGTATCTGGGTGAGGACTTCGAGGCGCTGACCCGCCTCGAGGCCTACTCGCGTTGGCAGCAGCTGACGCATCACAGTGCGGAAGCAGGGCTGCTGGCTGGTGGCCTGTACTTGCAGCTGGGCATGCACAACGAGGCGGGCCGACGTTTCGAGGCCTTGCTGGGTCCCGGCATTCCGGCGCTTGTACGCAACAAAGCATGGTTCTATCTCGCCAAGGTCTGGTACGCGCGGGGTTATTTCGACAAGGCTGCTGAGGCGCTGGCGCGGGTCGACGGGGTGCTGCCACCGGATCTGGAGCCGGAGCGCCAGCAACTGCGCGCCAATGCGCTCATGCGCCTGGGCCGCTATGACGAAGCCATTCGTCTGCTGCAGGTCGCCACGGGCGACAGCCAGTGGCTCGCCTATGCACGCTTCAACCTGGGTGTGGCACTGGTTCGCAGCAGCCGTCTTGCCGATGCGGATGTTCAGCTGACGGCCGTTGGCAGCCTGGTCACTGTTCGCGAGGAGCTCCTGGCGCTGAAAGACAAGGCCAACCTGGCGCTGGGCTTTGCCTACCTGCAGGCACAGCAACCCGAGAAGGCCAGAACGCCGTTGATGCGCGTTCGGTTGCAGGGTGCCCAGTCCAACAAGGCGTTGCTGGGGCTGGGCTGGGCCGACGCTGCGCTCGGGCAGTTCCAGGACGCGCTGACCCCATGGATGGAACTGCGCGACCGCAACTTGCTGGACGCTGCCGTTCAGGAGGCAAACCTGGCCGTGCCCTATGCCTTTGGCAAGCTGGGTGCCAGTGGCCAGGCCGCTGAATACTACGAGCAGGCACTCAAATCTTTCGCTGAAGAGTCTGCCCGTATCGATCGTTCGATCCAGAAGATCCGGGGCGGCGACTTGCTGGCTGAACTGCTCAAGGATGACGCCGTGGGCAGTCAGCGGGGCTGGTTCTGGCAGCTCAAACAACTGCCGGATGCGCCGGAGTCGCGCTATCTCTATCCGATCCTTGCCAGCAATGATTTCCAGGAAGGGCTCAAGAACGTCCGTGATCTGGCCTATCTGCGCACCACCCTGGCGCGCTGGGACGAGAACATGGGTGTCTACACCGATATGGTGGAGGCACGTGAGCGGGCTTATGCCGAGCGTATGCCGCGCGTCGACGCGATGCTGGCCAGTAACGTGGTGGCAAGCTTTGATGCCCGGCGACAGGGCGTCGAGGCTCGGTTCAACGACATCATCGGTCGTACGGACCACGCTGCGTTGGGAACGGACGCCGAACGCTCGCAGTCGCAGCGCATCGAGCAAGTCGAAGCGGCCCTCATCGCCGACCCGAACAATCCGGACGCGCTGGCGCTCAAAGACAAATTGCGGCTGGCCAAGGGCGTGCTGCAATGGAACCTGCAACAGTCCTGGCGTTCGCGGGTCTATGCCGAGCGGCGCACAGTGCGTCAGCTGGATCAGGCACTGGACGAGCTGCATGGCCGCTGGCTGCGGGTGCAGCGGGCGCGGGAGATTGCGCCTTCTACGACCGGTGACTTCGCGACCCGTATCAAGGCTATGCAGGAGCGTTTGACGGCGCTGCGCGCCAAGCTGGTCAGTACCAGCGCGGCGCAGGAAGCGTTTCTGGCCGGCCGTGCGATTGCCGAACTGGAATCACAAAAGTCCCGCATGGCGGAGTACGAGGTGCAAGCGCGATTTGAGCTGGCCTCCATGTACGACCGGGCCGCAGAGGGATCACGCTGATGGTCGCTTTGCATCGTCCCCTGCTGGCCTGTCTTGCCCTCTGGCTTGCGGGCACCGCTGTGGGCACGGGCGCCGAAAAGCCCCGCGCAGCGCCCACCATTCAGGACCTGGCCCAGCGCAAGGTGGAAGTGCGGGTCGATGGGCCCGCGCGCGGCAGTGTCTCGCGCGCCATGGACAACTACCGCGCGTTCCTTGAATTGCAGCACACCGATCCGGCCCGGCGGGCCGAGGCGCTACGCCGCCTGGGCGACCTGTCGCTGGAAAGCGGGGAACTGGAGCGGCTGGAGAGCGAGGTCACTCGCATTGATCTGGGGGGCGCCGAAGCCATCCGCCTCTATGGTTTGTTGCTCAAGGCCTATCCGGACTACGAACGCAACGACCAGGTGCTCTATCAGCTGGCCCGTGCCTATGAGACCACGGGCCAGATCGAGAAAGCGCTGGCCACGCTGGATGAGATCGTGCGCCGCTACCCGGCTAGGGCCGACCTCGGAGAAGTGCAGTTTCGCCGCGGTGAAATCCTGTTTTCGGCCCAGCGTTACCGCGAAGCTGAAGCCGCCTATGCCATCGTGACGCAGGGTGGCGCAGGCACCTTCTACCAGCAAGGCCTCTACAAGCGCGGCTGGTCGCTCTTCAAGCAGGCGCTCAATGACGAATGCCTGCCGGTGTTCGCCAAACTGCTCGACCTGAAATTGCTCGATCGCAATCGCGAGGGGGCGTTGCTGCGTCTGGAGTCACTGCCGCGGGCAGACCGCGAGATGGTCGAGGACACGTTGCGGGTGATGAGCGTGACGCTCTCGTATCTGGAAGGAACGAGGCCCCTGGATGACTTCGTGACGCGCTTGGGCACTCCGCCCTATGCCGCCTTGCTGTATGCCCGGTTGGGCGACCTGTATGTCGATAAGCAGCGTTACCAGGACGCTGCGACGACCTACCGTGCATTCGTGAGCCGCGATCCCAATAACGAATTCTCGCCCGGCTTGGCCATGCAGGCGATCGAGGCCTACAAGAAGGGCGGGTTTGCCCAGCTGGTGCTGGATGGCAAGCGTGATTACGTCGAGCATTACAATTTCGATGCGCCGTTCTGGAAGGGGCGCGACCGCAGCCGGTATGCCAACGTGGTCGCTGAACTCAAGACCAACCTCACGGATGTGGCGGCCTACCACCATGCCACGGCCCAGAAGAGCCATCTGGCCGAGGATTATCAGCAGGCCGCGCGTTGGTACCGGGTGCAACTGGCCTCTTTCCCCGAAGACCCCGAGTCTGCGCACACCAACTACCTGTTGGCAGAGGCTTTGTTCGAGGGCGGCGCGTTTGCCGATGCAGTCACCGAATACGAGCGCAGCGCCTATGACTATCCGCGTGGTGAGGATGCCGCCAAGGCGGCCTATGCCGCACTGAGCGCTTACCAGAAGCGCGAGGCACAGCTTTCGCCAGATGAAAAGGCGGCCTGGCACCGGCGCGCCATTGAGTCGGGCGTGAAGTTCGCGCAGGCCTTCCCGGCGCATCCGGATGGCGCGGGCGTGCTGACCCGTGGTGCACAGGACCTCTATGCGGCCAAGGACCTGCCGCGGGCGATCCAGGTGGCCGAGCAGCTGCTGGCCCGTGACCCGCCTGCGGAGCCGGCGCGCCAGCGCATTGCCTACAGCGTGATCGGCCAGTCGAGTTTCGATACGGGTGCTTTCGACCGCGCTGAATCTGCCTGGTCCAGCGCACGCACGCTCACTGCAGCGGGGGACCCGGAACGCAAGGCACTGGATGAGCAGCTGGCCACGGCGGTGTACCGCCAGGCCGAAGGCAAGCGCAGTGCCGGCGACGCTGCTGCTGCGGCCCTCGATTTCCTGCGGGTTGCTGCGGTTTCACCGTCCTCGACGATCCGCGCGACAGCCGAATATGACGCGGCGGCTGCGCTAATCAGCGTGCAACAGTGGCCCCGGGCCATTGAAGTGCTCGAAGCCTATCGTCGCGATTATCCGCGTAGCGAGTTGCAGCCTGACGTGACCCAGAAGCTGGCCGTGGCCTATGCCCAGGCCGGTCAGCCGGCAGCCGCGGCGGCCGAGTACGAGCGCATTGCCGCCCGCCCCGGCGAGACGTCGGTCATCCGGCAGGAAGCGCTGGCCACGGCTGCTGACCTGCATCAGCAGAGTGGCAACACGGGCCGTACCGTCGCGTTGTTGGAGCGACTGGTCAGTGAATTCCCCGGGCCGGTAGTCGAACGCGTCGAGACTCGCCAGCGCCTGGCTGATCTGGCTGCGGTGGCACGCGATACGGAGCGACAGCGCTACTGGCAGCGCGAGATCGTCAAAGCCGACGCCCAGGCTGGGGTAGCGCGCAGTGACCGCACGCGTTA
>CANGFJ010000116.1 GCA_947453065.1 Pseudomonadota bacterium | reverse complement strand
TGGTGCTCAACTTCACGCCCGTGCCCCGCACGGGCTATCAGCTGGGCGTACCACAGCCTGGGCGCTATTGCGTCGTGCTGAATTCAGACTCCGCGCAGTACGCGGGCAGCAACCTGGGCACAGAAGTGGTCGAGGCGCAGCCCACGCCCTGCCAGAGGCAGGGCTGGAGCGTGCACCTGGACCTGCCGCCGCTGGCCGGCCTGGTGCTGCTGCCTGCCTGAGCAGGCCGCAGCACGCTGCGGCTACATCGACTTCATCAGACCCATTTCCAGCGGGTGGCTCAGCAGTTCATGCCACGGCGTCAGGCGCACCTGCGCCTGGTACTGACCCGCGCGCGGCGCTAGCGTTTCCAGCGCGTAGATCGCAGCGCCGTCGCCGGTCACCTCGCCCGTGGCCGTGAACGCCGCACTCCACTGCCCCTGCGGCAGCCCCTGCCCGAACGAACACAGCGCCGCTGGCTCATGGTTGGCTTCGGGCAGGTTGCGCCGTGCCTTGAACTCCACGCGCAGGTCCTGCGGTGAAAGACCATTGAGGTCCACCGCCACGCGCAGGCACACGGGCGCATCGACGCCGGGCTCACGGGCTGCCTCGGTGAGGCTGAGGAAGCGCACGCCGCTCCAGGCCTGGCGCACGCGCTGCTTCCACGCGGCCAGTTGCACGGCACCCGCAGCGTGGTCGGCATGCAGCAGGGCCGCCTGGCGCGCAGCGGGACGATACATGCCGGCGCTGTAGTCGCGCACCGCACGGCGCATGTTGAAGCGCGGCACCACGCTGGCCATCGCATGCTTGCAGCGCTGCACCCAGCCCGGGGACAGGCCGCGCGCATCCCGCGCGTAATACAGCGGCATCACGTCTTCTTCCAGCGCATCGATAATGGTGGCCGAATCCAGCTGGTCACGGCGCGCCTCGTCCTGCACATCGGCACCCGGAATGCCCCAGCCGTTGCCGCCGTCATAGGCCTCGGCCCACCAGCCATCGAGGATCGACAGGTTCAGACGGCCATTGACCGCCGCCTTGATGCCCGACGTGCCACTGGCCTCCAGTGGCGCGATGGGGTTGTTGAGCCAGACATCCACGCCCGTCACCAGCCAGCGCGCCAGCTGGATGTCGTAGTCCTCGAGGAACACGATGCGGCCGGCGAATTCCGGCGTCAGCATCAGCTGCTTGATCTCGCGCAGCACCTGCTGGCCCGGATAGTCCGCCGGATGCGCCTTGCCGGCGAAGAGAAACAGGATCGGCCGGTCCGGGTTGGACACCAGCTTCAGCAAACGCTCGCGGTCGCGCAGGATCAGCGCGGCGCGCTTGTAGGTCGCAAAGCGCCGCGCAAACCCAATGGTCAGCACGTTCGGGTTGGCCGGATCCAGCAGCCGGGTGACATGCCGCAACTGCACGGCATTGAGCCCCTTGCGACGGTACTCGCGCACCAGGCGCTCTTTCACGCCATGGAGCATGCGCGACTTGGCATCCTGCGCCACGCGCCAGAAGCGCTCGTCCTCCACGCGCTCGATCGCCGTCCAGTGATCGGCCTGCGAGAGCTGTTCGCGCCAGTCCGGCAGTTCCTCGTCGAGGAAACGCGCCCACACCGGCGCGATGAAAGTCGGCACGTGCACGCCGTTGGTCACATAACCGATCGGGTTTTCCTGCGGCGGCAGCTCGGGCCAATGATCGGCACAGAGCTCGGCCGACACCGCGCCGTGGATGCGGCTCACGCCATTGACCCGGCGCACGCCGTTGAGTGCCAGTCGCGTCATGTTGAACAAACCCTGCACACCGGGCGCGCGGCCGAGCGCCAGCAGCCGGTCCACCGACACATTCATGGCAGCAGCCAGCCCTTCGAAATGTTCGATGAAGAGGTCATCGTGGAAGGCGTCATGGCCCGCGGCCACCGGCGTGTGCGTGGTGAACATGCACTGCACCGCCACGGCTTCCAGCCCCGCCTCGAACGACAGCCCGCGCGCCAACTGCTCGCGCAGCTTCTCCAGGATCAGGAAGGCGGCATGGCCCTCGTTGATGTGCCAGACCGCAGGCGCCAGGCCCATCGCACACAGCGCGCGCTGGCCACCGATGCCCAGCACCATCTCCTGGCGGATGCGCACGCCTTCATCGCCGCCGTAAAGCCGGAAGGTAATGTCCCGGTCGGCCGCGCTGTTCTGCAGCGTATTGGTGTCGAGCAGGTAGACGCTGATGCGTCCGACCTGTGCGCGCCAGACGCGCGCAAACACCTCGCGCCGACCAATCGGCACCGACACGGTCAGCCAGGCGCCGCCGGCATCGAGCACCGGCTCCACCGGCAGGTCGCGCGGGTCGGCATCGCGGTACGCAGGGTTCTGCACCCCATCGCTGTCGACCACCTGCGTGAAATAACCCTGCCGGTACAACAGGCCCACGGCAACGAAGTTCAGGCATTCGTCGCTGGCCGACTTGCAATGGTCGGCCGCCAGGATGCCCAGCCCGCCCGAGTAAATCGGAAAGCTCTCGTGGAAGCCGTACTCCGCGCAGAAGTAGGCCACCAGCGGCTCGTCGGTGCGCGGCTGCGCCTGCAGCTGGTAGCTGTCGAAATTGGCCACGGCCTCGTGGTAGCGCGCCAGATAGGTGTCATCGCGCGAGGCGCGTTCGAGCACCTGCTGGTCGAGACAGCGGAGCATCAGCCGCGGGTTGCCGCCGGTCTGCTGCCAGAGCGCATGGTCCAGGTCCTCGAACAAGGCACGGGTCGGGCGGTGCCAGCTGAACGAGAGGTTGCCCGCCAGCTCAGGGAGACGGCTGATGGCCGCGGGAAGGACAGGAGAGATTTCGATCAGTTGCATGCAGGGGAGTCTAGTGCAGGCACGCTGACGAGAGGTGAATGACCTAGAATTGCTGCCATGCGCACTCTTTTTACTGCCCTGACAGTCGCCGGATTAGCACTGTGGCTGCTCACCCCGGCCTCCGCGCAGGAGGCCAACGCCTGCCTGCCTGGCAGCGGCGCGTTCCTGCGGGCCACCCTGCGCGGCGCTGTGAACGCCGACATCGACTGGCACGAGGCCCAGGTCAGCTGCGAAGGCAGCGCCCGGCCCGACGGTCGTGGGCTGCGCATCACCCTGGCCGGGCCACTGCCGGCCGCCCCGGGGCTTGCGCCCCGCCGCCTGCGCTTTGTCTTCGGCATCGACACGCCCGGCCCGGGCGGCAGCGATCAGGCCCTGCCGACCAACCTCACGGTTATCCTGGAAGGCGAGCAGCAGCTCTTCGCCACCCGCGGTGATGACAAGTGCACCACCGATCGCCTGCAGCGCAGCGAACTGCCCGCCGGTGCCAGCGGCGCCGCGCAGGTCGAGGCCCGCGGGTTCTGCACCAGCCCGGCCTCGAGCCTCGATGGCTCAGCGCGTCTGCTCGTTTCCACGTTCGACTTTTCCGCCAGCCTCAGCACGGAGCCCGCCCCATGAAGTCCCCCGCCCGCCTGCTTGCCCTCGTTGCCTGTGCCCTGTGGTCCTGCGTTGCCGCGGCCGCTGACTTCGCGCCGGCCCAGCTGCGCGACTTCCCGCGTGACGCGCTCAGCATCCAGCACGGCGATCGCACCGACGCCTACCAGATCTGGCTGGCCAACACGCCGGAGCAACAGCAGCAGGGCCTGATGTTCCTGACGGAGCTGCCGCCCGGCTACGGCATGCTGTTCCCGCTGGCACCACCGCGCATCATGACCATGTGGATGAAGAACACCTTCATCCCGCTGGACATGCTCTTCATCGGCAGCGACGGGCGCATCCTGCGCATCGCCCATGACGCCACGCCCCAGTCCACCGACATCATTTCTTCGGGGGTGGCAGTCAGCGCCGTGCTGGAGATCCGAGGCGGCGAAAGCCGGCTCCGCGGCATCCGCGAGGGCGATCGGGTGCTACACCCCAGCTTTGGCCCTGTGACGCGTTTAGCAAAATGAACCAAATTGGATGCATGCCGGCGTCGCCCTGAGACCACGCTAGCGAGGCCCAAGACCCTTTTATGCAGGGTCTTCCAACTGTTGCCCTTGTAAATCAAGGATAAATTCCGCCCTTCCATGGCGGTTTTTATGTTGTTTATGCGCAACTCTCGTTTTGTTTGGATCTTTCTTTTGACTATCCTCCCTGCTACGGGCCGCAAAAGACGGTGTTTTCACCGTTTTCCTGACTGGCCTCTGTACGCCCATTACTCTTAGGGAGAAGCCGTTCATGACAGGGAACATCGACACCACGCGAGGCGAATCGCTCGCCCAGCGCGCGGCACGCTACGCCATGCTCACCGGCGCCATCGCCGGCACCCACCAGGTCGCCCAGGCCCAGGCCACTGCCCAGGCTGCGGATGCCCTCAACGAAATCGTCGTCACCGGCACGCGCGTGCGTCGCGTCGATGCCGAGACCGCCAGCCCGGTGCTGACGGTGGATGCCGCGATGATCGAGCGCTCGGGCGTCGCCACCATCGGCGACCTGCTGCAGAAGATTCCTGCCATCGCTGGCGCGGCCAGCAACCCGCAGGTCAACAACGGCGGCGGCACCGGCGAGTCGAACATCGAACTGCGCGGCCTGGGCGCGCAGCGCACCCTGGTGCTGCTGAACGGCCGCCGCGTCGGCATCTACGGCAACTCGACGACCTCCGCGGTCGACGTCAACATCATCCCGATCAACCTGATCGAGCGCGTCGATGTGCTGAAGGAAGGCGCTGGCGCCATCTACGGCTCTGACGCCATCGCCGGCGTGGTCAACTTCGTCACCAAGAAGAAGTGGGACGGCGCCGATGTCAGCGTGCAGTACGGCCGCACGGGCCGCGGCGACGGCGCCAGCACGGCCGCCAGCGCCTCGATGGGCACCACCACCGACAAGCTCAGCGTCCTGATCGGCGCAAACTACAACCGCCAGGACGCCGTGTCGGCCAACAACCGCGACTTCTCGCGCTATGCGCTGTACCTGTACAGCGGCTCGGTGCAGAAGGGCGGCTCCAGTCGCATCCCGACGGGCCGCGTCAACCTGCCGGCCGCGCAGAATGCGCAGTACGGCGGTTGCTCAAGCGTCACCCGCAAGGCCGGCGCCGCCGGCTCCGCGCTCACGGACTACCGCTGCTTCTCGGCACCGGCCGACCTGTACAACTACCAGCCGCTGAACCTGCTGATGACCCCGCAGGAGCGGGGCAGCCTGTTCACGCTGGCCAACTACCAGATCAATGACAGCCTCGAGGCCTACCTCGAGACGATGTACAACCGCACGCAGTCGGGCTACCAGATTGCCGCGTTGCCGTTCGATGCCGTGGCGGATGACGTCGTCATCTCCGCGCAGAACATGTACAACCCGTTCGGCATCGACTTCGGCGGCATCTCGGGCGCCAACCCGAACCTGCGCCTGCGCCTGGAGTCGGTCGGTCCGCGTCACAGCCGCGTGGTCTCCAACAGCACGGTGTTCAACACCGGCCTGCGTGGCGAAGTGCTCGACACCGGCTGGCAATGGGACCTCAACGTGGGTGCCGGTCACCTCGACCAGGACCAGGTTGTCGATGGCTATTACCTGAAGTCGCTGATCACCCCGGGCGCCGGCCCGTCATTCATGGGCGCCGGTGGGGTGCCGACCTGCGGCACGCCCAGCGCGCCGATCGCCGGTTGCACGCCGCTGAACTTCTTCAACGCGCAGACGGCTTCGGCCATCGCAGGCTTTGCCTCGATCGCCACCGGCTATCACACCAACTACACCTACGCGAGCCGCGACTATTCGCTGAACCTCAACGGCAAGGTGCTGTCGCTGCCGGCCGGCGACCTGCTGGCCGCCGTGGGTGCAGAGTACCGCTACCAGGAAGGCACCTTCACGGTGGACGGCCTGACGCGCGCCGTCGGCCCGGACTACCTGACCTGCCAGATCTCGCAGGAAGCCTGCACAGGTGACTCGTTCGCCAAGTACTCCACCAAGGAATACTACGGCGAACTGTTCGCACCGCTGCTCAAGGACCTGCCGGGCGTTCACAGCCTGAATGCGTCGCTGGGCGTGCGCTCGTCCAACTACAGCACCGACTCGATCGGCAGCAAGACCACCTCCACGTTCAAGATCGAGTATCGCCCGATTGCCGACGTGCTGGTCCGCGGCTCGTATGCCACGGTGTTCCGCGCGCCGACGATCAACGACCTGTCGCTGGCCCCGTCGCAGACGAACCCGACCTTCACCGACCCCTGCACCGACATCACGTCGGCGGCCGTGGCGGCCAACCCGAACCTGGGCCTGGCCTGCGTGGGTGTGCCGCGCAACGTGGGTTTCAGCCAGCCAAACTCCCAGATCAGCGCGCTGCTGGTCGGCAACCAGAACCTGAAGCCGGAAACGGGCACGGTACTGACCTACGGCGTGGTGTATGACTCCAGCTTCGTGCGCGGCCTGTCGGCCAACCTCGACGTGTGGCGCTACAAGATCGATAACCTGATCACCAGCATCGATCCGAACTTCGCCATGGACCAGTGCGTCTCGACGGGCAACCCGTTCTTCTGCGGCCTGATCTCGCGCTACGACCTCACCAGCCCCAGCGCCGGTGAAGTGCGCGTGTTCCGCCTGCCGAACGTGAACCTGGGCACGCTGGAAACCAACGGCATTGACCTGGGCGTCAAGTACGCGCTGGGCGGCACGCCGATCGGCAAGTTCAACTTCTCGGTCGACCTGACCCGCATCCAGAGCTACAAGAGCACGCCGGCACCGGGCGCAACGCCGGTGGAAGTCGCGGGTACCTATGACCGGCAGTTCGGCAACTTCGCCAAGTGGCGCGGCATGGCGAGCGTGGGCTGGGCCTACAACGACATCGACGCCCTGCTGTCGGCCCGCTACGTCAGCAGCGCCACGCTGCTGCACGCGGACGGCGCGCTGGGCGATGCCGGCCCGGACCTGCCGATCGCGTCGTTCACCTACGTTGACCTGACGGTGGGCTACACCTTCCCGACAAAGACGCGCGTCCAGCTGGGCGGCATCAACCTGACGGACAAGGCGCCGCCGATCCTGTACCAGAACAACGTGCTCAACGCGAACACCGACGTGTCGACCTACGACTCGCTCGGGCGTCGCTTCTTCCTGAGCGTCAGCCAGAAGTTCTGATCCCGGTCGCCTGATGGCGAACAGGGCCGTGCGGTGCAAACCGCGCGGCCCTTTTTTTTGCCTGCGCCTTGCAGGGCAAGCGACAATGACGGCATGTCATCCTCATTCGTCGATGCCGACGCGCTGGTGCGCGCCGCAGTGGAATCCTTCAACGCCGGCGACAGCGCGGCTGCCGAACGCCACTGCCGCGCCGCGCTGCAGGCCGATGCGGCCCACGTAGGCGCAGCCGGCGTACTGGGCCTGGCCCTGCACGAGCAGCAGCGGCATGCCGAAGCCGAAGCCGTGTTCCTCGATCTGGCCGCGCGCTTCCCGCAAGAGCCGGAATACTGGTGCAGCATTGGCACCGCGCGACGTGGCCAACGTCACTTCGATGAGGCCTTGGCGGCCTATGCGCATGCCGCCCAGCTGGGCGCCAACACGGCCGATTTCTACTACAACGTCGGCCTCACCCACCTCGACCGGCACGACCTCGAGGCCGCACGTGCGGTGCTGGAACGCGCGGCCGAACAGGCGCCGCAGGACGGCGAGATCCGCCTGCACCATGCCCAGGCCTGCCATGACTGCCTGCAGGCCGAGCGCGCGCTGGCTGCGCTGGAAGGCTGGGAATCCTGGGAAGGCTGCAGTGCCGACACCTGGGCACGGCTCGCGCAACTGCTGCTGAATCTGGGCGAGGTGCCCCAGGCGCTTCAGGCCCTGCAGCGCAGCGCGCAGGAGCCAGAGCTGGATGCCGCCACCTTGCTCAGCCATGCGCGCGTGCTCGAGCGCATCAACAAGATCGACGAGGCCAGCCGCCTGCTGGAACAGGCCGCCGCGGCCAGCGGTGCCTCTGGCGTCAGCGATGAGCTGACGGCCTTGCAGGGCCAACTGGCGCAGCGTCGCGGCGAACACCCGCTGGCCGTCGAGCGCTACCAGCAGGCCCTGCGCGGCGTCACCGACGCAGCGCTGCGCCACTTCCAGCTCTTCCCGCTGGCCCGCTCGCTGGAGTCGCTAGAACGGCAGGACGAGGCCTATGCGACGCTACAGGAGGCCCACGCCTCCCAGGCGGCCTACATCGAGCTGACGGCCCCCACCGCCAGCCTGCGCGGCGCGCCGGCCCTGCTGGTCACGCAGCATGGCTGCGACCCGGCAGATGTGGCGCGCTGGGACCACAGTACCGCGCCTTCGCAGGCCGACAGCCCGATCTTCATCGTCGGCTTCCCCCGCTCCGGCACGACGCTACTGGAGCTCACGCTGGATGCGCACCCGCAGCTGGTGTCGATGGACGAGCAGGTGTTCGTGCAGAACGCGCTGGATGAACTGGCCGCGCGCGGCGCGCAGTACCCGGACCGACTCGCGATCGATGCCACGCAGGTGGCGGAAGTGCGCGAGCACTACTGGCAGCGGGTGCGTCGCAAAGTACAGCTGGCCCCGGGCCAGCGCCTGGTCGACAAGAACCCGCTGAACATCCTGCGCCTGCCGGCGATGATGCGGCTCTTCCCCCACGCCCGCTTCGTGTTCATCGTGCGCCACCCCTGCGACGTGCTGCTGAGCTGCCACATGCAGCATTTCCGCGCGCCGGACTTCGCGCTGCTGTGTGGCGACCTGCAGCGCCTGGCCACCGGCTACTCGCGCTGCATCGACTACTGGTATGCCCAGTCCGCGATCTTGCAGCCGGCGCAGTACGAGCTGCGCTACGAGTCGTTCGTGGCGGATTTCGAGACGCAGACGCGCAGCCTGCTGGCGTTCCTGGGCCTGCCCTGGGATGACAGCGTGCTGCTGCCGGCCGCCAGTGCCCGCAAGAAGGCCTATATCAGCACGCCCAGCTACTCGCAGGTGGTGCAGCCGGTAAACGCCCGCTCTGTCGGTCGCTGGCAGGCCTATGCGCCGCATTTCGAGCCGGCCCTGCCCGTGCTGGCCCCGCACCTGGCCCGCTGGGGCTACTCAGGCAGCCCGGACGAGAACAGCAGGTAAGTCGACAGGATGTACTTGTCGCCGGAAACCGGTGCCGCGCCCTCATGTGCGTACATCCAGTACGGCGGAAAGACCAGCAGCCGGCCCGCACGCGGTGCGACGGCCACGTCCAGGGTCGGAAAGCGCGTCTCGCCGCCCTCGGCCACGTCGTTGAGATACCAGAGCAGCACCAGGTAGCGATTGGCCAGGTGGTTG
>CANGFJ010000115.1 GCA_947453065.1 Pseudomonadota bacterium | reverse complement strand
GACGCACGCGCTGCGCCAGCTGCACAAGTTCCGGGGAGTCGAGTTTGGCGTTGAGCTCCGGCTGGCCCGCCAGGATGATCCGCAGGACCTTTTCCTTGGTCGTCTCGACGCCCGAGAGCATGCGCACTTCCTCCAGCACCTTCAGGGCCAGGTTCTGCGCTTCATCGACGATCAGCACGACCTTGCGGCCGGCTGCGTACTGCTCGATGAGAAAGCTGTTGAGCGTGGCGATCAGCTCGGCCTTCTTCATGCGGAACGGCGTGAAGCCGAACTGCACCAGCACGGCCTGCAGGAATTCGGTGGCGGTGACCTGGGTCTGGTTGACCTGCGCCACGACCACATCTTTGTCGAGTTCGTGCAGGAAGGTCTCGATGAGGGTGGTCTTGCCGGCGCCGATCTCACCCGTGATCACCACGAAGCCGTCGGTGAACCAGATGGTCGACTCCATGTACGCCTTGGCGCGTGCATGGTGTTTGCTGAGGTACAGGTACTGCGGGTCCGGGCTGAGCCGGAAGGGCAGATCCTTGAGTTTGAACAGCTCGATATACATGCAGCGTGGCTACCGACGTGACCAGAGCTGCTAGATCTTACGGGAATCGATCCGCTTCAACAGTGCGGCAGACCGCAAGTCCCGCCGCCGGGCCGTGGTTTCGGTCAGGGTGAGATGGCCCAGCTTGCGGCCAGGCCGCGGCGCCTTGCCATAATCGTGCAGGAACAGGCCCTTCTCGGCCAACAGCGCGGCGCGCGCCGGCATGTCGCCCAGCAGGTTGACCATGGCACTGTGGCCGATCGCACTGGTGTCGCCCAGTGGCAGGCCCAGGATGGCGCGCAGGTGGTTCTCGAACTGGCTGGTGACCGCGCCTTCGATGGTCCAGTGCCCGGAGTTGTGCACCCGGGGCGCCATCTCGTTGGCAATGAGCTTGCCCCGCCGCACGAAGAACTCGATCGTCAGCACGCCCACATAGTCGAAATGCGCCATGACCTTGCGGATGTAGCGCTTGGCGGCAGCCTCGACCACCGGCGCATGCCAGGGCGCGCGCGTCAGGCGCAGCACGCCCTCGCGATGCAGGTTGCGGTTCAGCGGATAGGTGGCCGTCTCGCCGGTCGTGCTGCGCACGCCGATGATCGACACCTCGTAGTCGAAGGGCACAAATTCTTCGTAGATCAGCGGCTGGCCACCGAGGCTGTCCCAGGCGGCCTGCAGGTCGGCGGCCTTGCGCAGCACGGCCTGGCCCTTGCCGTCATAGCCGAGGCGGCGCGACTTGAGCACGCCCGGCAGCCCGATCTTGGCCACAGCGGCCGTCAGGTCGGCCAGCGTATCGACCGCAGCATGCGTGTTGGTCGGGATGCGCAGCTGCGCAAAGAGTTTCTTTTCTTCCAGGCGATCCTGCGCGGTGGCCAGTGCCGCCAGCGGGGGCGCGATGCGCGTGCGCTGGGCAATGTGGTGCAGCGACTCGACCGGGATGTTTTCCCAGTCAAAGGTCACCACCTCGCAGCGGCGCGCCAGCTCGTCCAGCAGGGCAGGGTCGGTAAAGCCCCCCGACAGCTGCGGCGCCAACTGGCCGCCGGGCGTGCCCGGGTCTTTGTCGAGGAAGAGGAAGTCCAGTCCCAGCGGATAGCCCGCCAGGGCCAGCATGCGTCCCAGCTGGCCTGCGCCGACAATGCCGACCGTCATGGGTGCTTGCGCGGGTCGGGTTCGGCCAGCACCGCCTCGGTCTGGGCGGTGCGGAAGGCGGCCAGGGCCTCGGCAACAGGCGGATGCTGCAGCGCCAGAATAGCAGCGGCGAACAGGCCGGCATTGGCCGCACCGGCTGCACCGATGGCGAAGGTGGCCACGGGCACGCCCTTGGGCATCTGCACGATCGACAGCAGGGAATCGAGGCCGTTGAGCGTCCGGGACTGCACGGGTACGCCCAGCACGGGCAGCGCTGTCTTGGCAGCCGCCATGCCTGGCAGGTGGGCCGCACCGCCTGCGCCGGCGATGATGACCTGCAGGCCGCGCGCTGCGGCGCTGCCGGCATAGTCGAACAACAGGTCGGGGGTGCGGTGGGCGGAAACCACCTTCACCTCATGGGGCACGCCCAGCTGCGTGAGCAGCGTTGCCGCGCCCTGCATCGTCTCCCAGTCAGACTGGGAACCCATGATGATCCCGACCAATGGCTTCATTTTCGAAGTCTAGCATGGGCGTTCTGGCGGTCCGTCAGGGCCTCCATCGCCTTTTCCAGCGGCTCCAGGTCTACCTCGCGCATCAGCTTGCCGATGAACTGGCGCTGCCGTGCCAGGGCCGGCAGGCTCTTGATCTGGCGCGCCTCGCGGATCGCATCGACCAGCGCTTCCGGCAGAGGCAGGGTGTTGAAGTCCTTCTCGCGCATCGCGATCAGCTGCTCCCCCAGCTTCTGCAGGGTGTGGGCCTCGCGCTTGCGCATGCTCTTGCTGGGCGGCCAGGTACGCGGATCGTCCGGGTCGTAATCGATTGGCTCGTTCATAACGTACAATTGTGCCCTATGAATCAGGCAGTCGACGCATCCCGTATCCCCCATCTCAAGGAAATCGTCTCCCTGGCGCTCGAGGAGGCCCGCAAGGCCGGCGCAGACCAGGCCGAGGTCGATGTCAGCCTGCAGAAGGGCCTCAACGTCACCGTGCGCCTGGGCGAGGTCGAAACGCTGGAATACCAGCGTGACCGTGGCCTCGGCATCACGGTGTACTTCCAGCAGGCCAAGGGCTCGGCCAGCAGCGCCGACCTGCGCCCGGAGGCCATCCGCGCCATGGTCGCCAAGGCCTGTGCCATCGCCCGCTTCACTGCCCGCGACGACTGCGCGGGCCTGGCCGACCCGGCCGAGCTGGCCCGCGACATCCCGGACCTCTCGCTCGACCATCCCTGGGACATCACCCCCGAAGAGGCCATCGAACTGGCGCGTCGCTGCGAGGCCGCTGGCCTGGCCGTCGACCCGCGCCTCACCAACTCCGAGGGGGCTTCCGTTTCCACGCACCAGGGCGTGCGCGTCTACGGCAATTCCCACGGTTTCCTGGCCGGCTACCCCAGCACCAGCCACAGCATTTCCTGCGTCCTGCTCGCGCAGGACGGCGACGACATGCAGCGTGACTACTGGTACTCCGCCGCGCGCAATGCCACGGCCATCGATGCCATCGAAACCATCGGCCAGCGCGCCGGCCAGCGTGCCGTCGCCCGCCTGGGCGCCCAGCAGCTCAGCACCCGCAAGGCCCCGGTGATCTTCGCCGCCGAGGTGGCGCGCGGCTTCTTCGGCCACCTGGTCTCGGCCGTCCGCGGCTCCAGCCAGTACCGCAAGTCTTCGTTCCTGCTCGATGCCGCCGGCACCCCGGTGCTGCCCGCGTTCATCCAGATGCAGGAGCGCCCGCACCTGCAGTCGGCGCTCGCCAGCAGCCCCTTCGATGGCGAAGGCGTGGCCACGCGCGACCGTGACCTGGTGCGCGACGGCGTGCTGCAGGGCTATGTGCTGGGCAGCTATTCGGCGCGCAAGCTCGGCCTGCGCACCACCGGCAACGCCGGCGGCATCCACAACCTGCTGGTCAGCGGCGGCCCCGATGCCCCGGACCTCGACACGCTGCTGCGCCGCATGGGCGATGGGCTATATGTCACCGAACTGATGGGCCAGGGCATCAACGGCGTGACCGGCGATTACTCGCGCGGTGCGTCCGGCTTCTGGGTCAGCGGCGGCGAGCGTGGGCCTGCCGTGCATGAGATCACCATTGCCGGCAACCTCAAGCAGATGTTCAAGGACGTCGTGGCGGTCGGCAGCGACATCGACACGCAGGGCGCGATCCACACTGGATCGGTGCTGGTCGACGGGCTCACCATCGCCGGCGAGTAAGGTCCGCCCGCGCGTGGCGCGCTAGGGCTGTGCGTCGGCGGCCAGGTCGCGCAGCGTGCGGTCGCCGCACTGCGTATGCCAGGCCGCTTCCAGCTGGTCCTGCAGCCGCTGTACCGCAGGCAGGCTGCCGACCCGCAGCACGGCCTGGCCCTGGCGCTGCTGCCGCACGGCATCCAGGATCTCCACCAGCCGGATGCTGGCCGCGTCCCGGGCCGGGAACAGCCGCTCGTCCTCGCGGTCCACCAGCAGGCGCGCGCCCTCCAGCCCCGCCACGATGTCAGCGACGGCCAGCCCCGGCATGTGCAGTTCGCGGCTCAGCGTATCCACGGTCCACAGCGGCGCGCCGGTCGCATGGCCGCGCGCCACCAGCACCATCACGTTCAGCGCCAGTCGTTCCTTTTCGATGTTCGACAGCTGCAGCGGCAGCAGGCCCAGGCGCAGGTAGCTGGGGTGCTGCAGGTAGAACGACAGCTGCGCGCCCGCCAGCAGGATGATCCACCCCAGATAGGTCCACAGCAGCATGGCGCCGATCAGCGCGAACCCTGCATAGACCAGCGTGAAGCTCGACGAGTAGACCACCATCGCCGTAAAGACCTTGCCGGTGGCCGCCCACAGCACGCCCGCGCTGACCGCGCCCACCAGCGCCGGCCCCAGTCGCACGCGGGTGTTCGGGATCACCATGTAGATGGCGGTGAACAGCGTGGTCACGATGGCATAGGGCGCCAGGTCGATCGCCAGGCGCGTGACGCGCACCAGGAAGGGCAGCTCGGCAATGGCCAGCGCGTTGGCGCTATCGAGCGCGAGCTTGGAAAAGCCCACCACAGACACGATCACCACGGGCCCTGCGATCAGCAGGCCGATGTATTCGGTCATGCGCCGCGCGAGATGGCGCGGTCGCTGCACGTGCCAGACAAAATTGAAGCTGTCCTCGACCTTGCGCACCGTGTCGATCAGCGTCCACAGCAGCGCGATCACGCCCACCGAGCCCACCAGGCCGGTGCGCACGCCATCGGCAAAGCGCATCACGCGCTGGGTCATCTCGACGGCACCCGCGCCCACGGGCCGCAGGAATTCCAGGATCAGGGGTTCCAGGTCCCGGTGCAGGCCAAAGGCCCGCAGCACCACGAAGCTCAGGGCAACGGCCGGGATGATCGACAGCAGCGTGGTGTAGACCAGCCCCATCGCGCGCAGGTTGAGTTGGCCGCCGGCCAGGTCGCGCAGCACCGCCACCGGGTAGCGCAGGCCGCGCCGCAGTCGCGCCGCGTCGCCCGCAGCATCGGCAGCCGGGGCGTAGAGCCAGCCTTCCAACGCGTTCCAGACCCGCTGCCACATCGTGCGCGGTCGGTGCGGGCCGGTCAGCCCGACACCGCTCCCGTCAGGCGCTCCAGCGCCTCGTGGTACTTGGCACTGGTGCGCGCAATGACTTCCGCAGGCAGGTGGGGCCCGGGCGCCTGCTTGTTCCAGTCCAGCGTCTCGAGGTAATCGCGCACGTACTGCTTGTCGAAGGACGGCGGGCTCGTGCCCACCTGATAGGTGTCGGCCGGCCAGAAGCGTGAAGAATCCGGCGTCAGCGCCTCGTCGATCAGGATGAGTTCGTCATCGGCCGTGAGCCCGAACTCAAACTTCGTGTCGGCGATGAGGATGCCGCGCTCAGCCGCATAATCCACCGCGTGGTTGTACAGCGCGATCGCGGTGCTGCGCACCTTGGCGGCCAGGTCGGCGCCGATCAGCTGCTCAACCTGCGCATACGCAATGTTTTCGTCGTGGTCGCCCACGGCAGCCTTGGTGGCCGGCGTGAAGATCGGCTCGGGCAGGCGCTCGGCCTGGCGCAGGCCTGGCGCCAGCGTGATGCCACACACCTGGCCCGTCGCCTGGTAGTCCTTCCAGCCAGAGCCGATGAGGTAACCGCGCACCACGGCCTCGACGGGCAGCGCGCGCAGCCGGCGTGCGATCACGCAGCGGCCTTCGGCCTGGGCCCGTTCGACCGGATCCGGCAGCACCTCGGCCAGCGGCCGATCGATGAGGTGGTTGGGCACGATGTGGCCCGTGCGCGCAAACCAGAAATTGGAGATGCGGTTGAGTACCTGCCCCTTGCCCGGAATCGGGTCAGGCAGCACCACGTCAAACGCCGACAGGCGATCGGTGGTGATGATGAGCAGGCTGTCCGCGTCGATGGCATAGACATCGCGGACCTTGCCCCGGTGCAGACGCTCCAGGCTGTTGATCCGGGTCTCGAACACGATGGGTGCTGGAGTGGCCAAGGTTGCTACCATAGCCCGCGCGCGTGGCGCGTGACGCAAAAGAAGAGGGCGCGCATCTTGCGGCCCGCCCCCGACCGGGGTCAAGCAGGGCAGCAGGATCCCAGGTAGCAGTATGCAGTGGACCGGAAAACTCATTGGAGGGGCGCTGGGCGCCTTTCTCGGGCCCGTGGGCATCGCGGTGGGCGCGATCCTGGGCCATCAGTACGACCTGAAGGTCGCCGCCAAGGCGGCCCCTGCCGGGCGCCTTGAAGTGCGCCAGCAGTTCTTTCACGCGACCTTCCGGGTCATGGGCCACGTGGCCAAGGCCGACGGGCGCGTCACAGAGCGCGAAATCCAGGCCGCCCGCAGCGTCATGGCCAGCCTGCGCCTGACCGAGCCGCAGGTGCGCGAGGCCATCAGCCTGTTCACGCTGGGCAAGCGTGCGGACTTCCGGCTCGATGCCGAGCTCACCGATCTGCGCCAGTCCTACGGCGCCCACCCCGAGCTGCTGCGCGTGTTCCTCGAAATCCAGCTGCGCGCTGCCCTGGCCGGCAACGACATGAGCGGCCCGGTGCGTCAGCGCATGACGCGCATCGCCGCGCTGCTGGGCTTCAGCGCGCCCATGCTGGCCAGCCTCGAGGCGGCCCTGCGCGGTGGGCGTCCAGCCGACAGCCAGGCCACCACCGAAAGCCGCCTGGCCGCCGCCTATCGCGTGCTGGAAATCGAGCCGGCCACCTCCGATGCCGAGCTGGTCAAGGCCTACCGCCGCCAGATGAGCCGCCACCACCCCGACAAGCTCAAGGCCAATGGCCTGCCCGACTCGATGCTCGAGCATGCCAAAGAGCGCACCCAGCAGATCCGCGAAGCCTACGAGTTCCTGCGCGAGCGCCGCGGACTGGGTTGAGCCCGCGCCGTCACGTAGACTTCGCGCATGCAAACACCCTGGATCGCTCCCTCCATCCTCTCGGCCGACTTCGCCCGCCTGGGCGATGAAGTCACGGGCGTACTGGCCGCTGGCGCCGATGTCGTGCACTTCGACGTCATGGACAACCACTACGTCCCCAACCTCACGATCGGGCCGCTGGTCTGCGAGGCGCTGCGCAAGCATGGCGTCACCGCGCCCATCGACGTGCACCTCATGGTCAAGCCCGTCGATCGCCTCATCCCGGACTTTGCCAAGGCCGGCGCGACCTATATCAGCTTCCACCCCGAGGCCAGCGAGCACATCGACCGCACCATCGGCCTGATCCGCGAACTCGGCTGCAAGCCCGGCCTGGTGTTCAACCCGGCCACGCCGCTCTCCTACCTGGACCACACGCTCGACCAGCTCGACCTCGTGCTGATCATGTCGGTGAACCCGGGCTTCGGCGGGCAGAGCTTCATCCCGGGCGCGCTGGACAAGCTGCGCGAGGTGCGCCGTCGCATCGATGCGAGTGGCCGCGCGGTGCGGCTGGAAGTCGATGGCGGTGTAAAGGCCGATAACATCGGCGCGATCGCTGCGGCGGGCGCAGACACTTTCGTGGCCGGATCGGCCATCTTCGGGGCGAAGGACTACGCCCAGGTCATCAGGGCCATGCGCGGCAACATCGCCGCCGCGCACGCACCGGCCACGCTCAAAGCCTGAGCGTGGCGCAGGTCGACGGGGGTTTCAGTCCTCGTCGTCCTCGTCTTCGTCGTCTTCTTCCACCACTGCGGCACGGCGCGGCACCGGCTTGGCGCGGCCCTTGTCGACGCTCTGCGTCGGCACGGTCACCGGGCGCGTCTTCATTTTCGGACGCGCGTTGAACACCACGATGGTCTTGCCGGTCGCGCGCAGCAGGCCCTGGTCTTCCAGCACCTTCAGCACGCGGCCCGCCATTTCGCGCGAGCAGCCCACCAGGCGCGAGAGCTCCTGCCGCGACACCTTGATCTGCATGCCTTCCGGGTGCGTCATGGCATCCGGCTCGCCGCACAGATCCATGATCGCGTGCGCGACCCGACCGGTCACGTCGACGAACGCCAGGTCGCCCAGCTTGCGGTTGGTGCGGTCGAGGCGGGTGGCCAGCTGCGTGGCCAACTCGAAGATCAGGCCCGGGCTCTCCGCGGCGATCTGCCGGAAGCGCGGGTAGGTCATCTCGGCCAGCTCGCAGGCATTGCGCGTGCGAACCCACGCACTGCGCGTGGGCGCCTCGTGGAAGAGGCCCATTTCACCGAAGAACTGGCCCTTGTTGAGGTAGGCCAGCACCATCTCGTTGCCTTCCTCGTCCTCGATCATCACTTCAACCGAGCCGTTGATGATGTAGTAGAGGACATCGGGGAGATCGCCAGCGTGGATCACCACGGTCTTCGAGGAGACCGAGCGGATGCGGCAATAACTCAGGAATCGGTTGATCGCCGGAATGTCGCTCAACGCTTTGACATTGTCGTCCATTCTTCTTTGCACCCTTCGCGATGGATACCGCTTTGGATCTTTTTATTACATAACGTGCACTGCTGGCAACCGCAGTGCATCAGTCCGCTGTTTTAAAGCAGGCTGGCCGTACTGGTCATGAGGCGCGCCGTGGCCCCCATCAGCTGCTTCACGGGGGCAGGTAATTCGGCTCCTCCGGCATCCCGTGCCTGCTGGCCATGCACGATCTCGTCGTCCCGCATCTGCTGCACGATGGCGCGGCTGCGGGCATCGTCGACCGGCAGGCGCTCCAGGTGGCCATCCAGGTGGCGCTCGACCTGGCGCTCGGTTTCTGCAACGAACCCCAGGCTGGTGCGATCCCCGACGACGCCAGCCAGCACGCCGATCGCAAAAGAGCCCGCATACCACAGCGGATCGAGCCTGCTCGGCCGGTCGGCCAGTTCGGTCAGGCGTGTTTCGCACCAGGCGAGGTGGTCGGTTTCTTCGCGGGCGGAGGCCAGCAGCAGCTCCCGCGTCCGCGGGTCGCGGGCCACCAGCGCCTGGCCGTGATACAGCCCCTGGGCCGCAATTTCCCCGGCGTGGTTGACCCGCATCATGGCAGCGGCGTCCTGTCGGCCCGCCTCGGTCAGCACGCCGGACGGCGGTCCCGGAACAGGCCGGGCTGCCTGGGCGGGCGCAAACAGGGCCCTCAGGGTGCGGTCGGCTGCGCCGAGCAGGTGATCGGCGAGGTCAATTGGTGTCGGGGGGGTGGCGTGGCGCATCAGTACAATATATAACGTCGCGCGGCCGACGAACCGGAGTCCTGCCGGCCTGCCCGAAAGGGGAGGCGCAAGCGTTT
>CANGFJ010000114.1 GCA_947453065.1 Pseudomonadota bacterium | reverse complement strand
GGTTATCCCGCGCTGTTTGCTGCGGCCTGGCGCAACCTGCTTACGCTGGCCGAGGCGGGACTCTTTACCGGACTGCTGACCTTGCTGCTGCTGTTGGGGGCCACGCTGTTCCAGTCGCTGGATCTGCCGCTGTTCCGGACGCTGTTCGAGCAGCCCCTGTTCCTGTATCCCATGCTGGCGCTGGCCTTCGGCATTGCCGTGCAACTGGTGGGTCGCGTCGACCGGCTGGTGGATGTCGTGCTGGGGCAGGTGCTCGGCCTGCTCAAGTGGCTGGCACCGGTGGCCGGCCTGCTGGTCGTGCTGATTACCGTGGCACTGCTGCCCCGGTTGCCCGGGCTCTTCAGCAGTGGCGATCGCGCGCTGAATGCCGCGTGGCTGCTGTGGCTGGTGGCGGTGTCCGTGCTGCTGCTCAATGCGGCCTATCAGGATGGTCGCGTGGAACAGCCTTATGGTCGCGTGCTGGGCAGCGCGTTGCGCAGCCTGCCACCGCTGCTGGTTATCGTGTCGGGCACGGGCCTGTATGCCCTGTGCGTGCGGGTCGGCGAGCACGGACTCACCGTGGGTCGGTACTGGGGCCTGGTGACGGCGGGCTTCGCGCTGCTGTATGCGGCCAGCTACAGCTGGGCTGCGCTGCGACCGGGCCCGTGGATGCGCGGGGTCGGCACCGCCAATCCGTTGCTGGCCGGGCTATTGCTTGTGCTGCTGTTGTTGTCGCTCACGCCGGTGCTGTCGCCGTTTCGCCTGAGTGCGCAGAGCCAGCAGGCTGTGCAGGCCCTGCCTGCCGCGCAGCTGCAGGCCCTCAGTGATCCCCTGCCTGGCACAGAAGACTGGCTGTCGACCATGCGCGTGTATCCGGCCGGGCGTGAGCTGCCGCAGGCGCTGCGGGATGTGCTGCGGCAAACCCACGATGCAGCACAGGGGGCGCCGCGCCTGCCGGGTCCCACGGCATTCTGGGTCCAGGCTGCGGAGTCTGATGAGCCTGAGCTGCTGCTGTTGCTGCCGGGGGGGCGCTATAGGCGGTATGCGCAGCAGGATGGGGCGTGGCGGCCGGTGCCGCTGGTGCCTTAACTGTCGCTGCGGATGGCAGAGCCCGTGTCGCCAAACCGGTCACACGCCGCTCTCAAGGCCTTGGCCATCCCCGGCTCGAAGGCCGAATGGCCCGCATCGGGCACGATCACCAGTTTCGACTCGGGCCAGGCGCGGTGCAGGGCCCAGGCGCTGCGCATCGGGCAGACCACGTCATAGCGGCCCTGCACGATGACGCAGGGAATGTGGCGGATGCGCGGCACGTCGCGCAGCAGCTGGTCGTCGACCTCAAAGAAGCCGCCGTTGACGAAGTAGTGGCACTCGATGCGCGCGAAGGCGGCGGCGTAGTCCGACTCCTCGAATTTCGAGACGTAGGCGGGGTTCAGGTGCAGGAAGCTGGTGGCGCCTTCCCACACGCTCCAGGCGCGGGCGGCGGCGTTGCGTTCGGCCGCATCGGTGCTGGTGAGGCGGCGGTAATAGGCGCGGATGAGGTCGTAGCGTTCGTCCGGGGGGATGGGTGCGAGATAGTGTTCCCACAGGTCGGGGAACAGCGAGGCCGCGCCTTCGCTGTTTTGGTAGAACCACGCCAGCTCTGACCGCCGCAGCATGAAGATGCCGCGCAGGACCAGTTCGGTAACCCGGGCCGGGTACTTCTGCGCATAGGCCAGCGCCAGCGTGGCGCCCCAGGAGCCACCGAACACCTGCCAGGCGGCGATGCCCAGGTGTTCGCGCAACGATTCGATGTCATCGACCAGATGCCAGGTGGTGTTCTCGTGCAGGCTCGCGTGGGGCGTGCTCTTGCCGCAGCCGCGCTGGTCGAACAGCACAATGCGGTAGACCTCGGGGTCGAAGAAACGGCGCATGCGCGGGTCGGTACCGCCGCCCGGGCCGCCATGCAGGAAGACCACCGGCTTGCCCTGGGGGTTGCCGCTTTGCTCGTAATAGAGCTCGTGCACTTCCGAGACGCCCAGCCGCCCGGTGCTGTAGGGCCGCAGCGGCGGATAGAGGCCGTCTTTGGGAGCGGCCTTGGGTCGCTTCGCTTTCGTCGCCATGGTGCGGCTCCTTCAGCGTTGTCCGGTCATCGGGCCCAGCGGCTCGCCACCGATGAGGTGCAGGTGCAGGTGGTAGACCTCCTGGCCGCCGTGGCGGTTGCAGTTGATCACCAGCCGGTAGCCGTCCTCGGCAATGCCTTCGCGGCGCGCGAGGTCGCGCGCGACGACAAACAGCCGGCCCACCAGCGCGGCATCGTCATTGGCGATGTCGTTGGCGGTGGGGATGGGCTTGTGGGGCACGACCAGGATGTGCACGGGTGCGCGGGGATGGATGTCGCGGAACGCGATGATCTCGTCGTCCCGGTACACCACGTCGGCCGGCAGTTCGCCGGCAATGATGCGTTCAAAGAGTGTGGCCATGCGGGGACTATAACTCCAGTCGCAGGCCCACCGTCACGGAGCGCCCGGGCAATGGCGCGATGTCCTTGAGCGGCGAACTGTGGCGGCGTGCAATCTGGTCGGCGAGATTGCTGCCGGTCAGGAAGGCATGCAGTGAGCCGTGCGCCAGCTGCCAGTGCCGGTTGAGGCTTGTGCCCAGCAGCGTGTAACCGGCAGTGGGCGTCTCGTAGGTCGCGACGTCATGCTGTGCCACGTATCGCCAGGCCGAGACGCCTGCGTTCCAGTCCGACGCGGTCCACTGCAGTTCTCCACCGAAGCGCAGGGGCGGCACCTGCGGCAGGTTGCCGCCGGGGCGCAGTTGGCCCCGCACATAGTCGGTCGACACGCGCAGGCCCAATGCGCCGGCATCCCGTTCGATCAGCGGCAGTTCGGCCACGGCCTCGAAGCCCTGGAAGGTGGCGCCGGCCTGGCGGTAGTCGAACAGGGGCAGGCCTTCGCGCCGGTCTGGCGTCGGTGCCAGGTAGATGAAGTTGTCGAAGGCGTTGCGATAGACGCTGAGCGCCCAGTTCACCGTGCCCGTGCCGCGCAGGCCGAGGTCAAACGACAGGGCCGATTCCGTGCGCAGGCCTGCATCGCCGATCAGGTACTGGCGGGTGGCGCCATGCGGGCCGTTGGCATAAAGCTCGGGCGAGGCGGGCTGGCGCTCGGAGTGGGTAACGTTGGCCGTGACGGACAGCGTGGGCGTCAGTCGCCACAGCGCGCCCAGCGACCCGCTCACGCCTGTTGCGCCAACGGCCGGCAATGCGGTGGTTTTTTCGGGCGTGGTGGTCTGGCGTTCGACGCGCAGCCCGCCTTCCATCGTCACCGCATCCGTCTCGTATTGCTCGAAGGCAAAGGCACCCAGGGTTCGCGTGAGCGACGGCGGCACGAACACCTCCTCGCCCTGCGCCTGGAAGTCGATCTGCCGGTACTGCAGGCCCACCGTGCCTTTGAGTCCGCCGGCGCGGTGGTCGGCGGTCAGCCGCAACTCGTTGCCCGC
Source organism: Pseudomonadota bacterium (assembly GCA_947453065.1). Classification (GTDB taxonomy): domain Bacteria; phylum Pseudomonadota; class Gammaproteobacteria; order Steroidobacterales; family Steroidobacteraceae; genus ZC4RG30. The sequence continues at coordinate 5,885 of CANGFJ010000114.1, read as the reverse complement.
CTGCGTGAACAGCGTGCCGATGGCGCCTGTCGGCTCCATCTCGGCATGCGTGTAGTCGCTGTGGGTGGCGGCCGCGCGCAGTCGCTCAATCAGCGCGCCATCCGGCGCCCACTCGCCGCGCAGGGCATAGCGGTCCTGGCGCATGTCGATGCGCGGGCCGCCCGGCGGCGCGGCGGCACCTTGTGGCACGCCGTAGTTGTCGGCGAAGTGGCTGACGGAGGCGCCCACATAGCCGCTGTCCCCGATCAGCGAGCCGCCGACCGAGCCGCCGTTGCCGCGGCTGTCAGAATTGGCCAGGCGGCCGCCCGGTATCGACACGTCGTCGGTGCGCCGGTCATAGCCGTCGGCGTGCAAGGCAAAGCCGTCCTGCCCGACGTCGGCCGTGCCGATCACCGAACGTTCGCGCGAGGCTGAATCGCTGCGCAGCGCCAGGTTGCCGCTGGCGCCGCCGCTGGGCAGGGCCTGGGGAATGCGGCGGGTCACAACATTGATGGCACCGCCCACGGCGCCGCTGCCAAACAGCAGCGTGGCCGGTCCCTTCATGATTTCGATCTGCCGCGCGACCGCGTCTTCAGCGCTGACCGCGTGATCCTCGGACAGGGACGACACGTCCAGCGCGCCAACGCCATCCTCGAGCACCTGCACCCGTTCACCGCCCAGCCCGCGGATCAGGGGCCGGCTGGCGGCCGGCCCAAAGTAAGTGGCCGACACGCCCGGCTGGCGCGCCAGCGTCTCGCCGATGCTGCTGCCCAGCTGCTGGTGCAGGGCCTCGCCGGAGAGCACGGTGACCGGTTGCACCACGTCCTGGACCTGGGCCCTGAACGCGGAGGAGGTGACGACCACCTCGGAGAGGTCGGTCTCCGCGGCGAACACGCCGGAAGACACACAGATCAGGCCCGCGCAGAGCGCGTAGCGGCCAACAGAATGCAGAACCATGGGGGTACCCCGGAGCCAGAACCACGACGGGCCGGCGGTGTCGCATGGCGCGACAACGCACGGCGAACCTCAGGCGGTCGGGGAGCGGGGCGGGGCGCGCGGCTGCTGGGCGCGCTGGAGGCGGAGCGGAAAGTGGCCCCGTGCATCGACCAGCACCACGCCGAGGCGGTAGTGGGAAAAGGGTTCGGCGACCGTGGGCGCAGCCACGGATCCAGCGACCCGATCGACCTGCAGGCACAGTTCGCAGTGGTCCTGCACGCCGCCGCCCGCCTTCAGGTCCTGCTTGTGCAGGTGCGAGACATAGGCCGTGCTCACCAGGAGCAGGGCGCAGGCCGCAAGCAGGATCGACAGTCGGCGGAACATCGTCACGGCGGTCAGGTTAAACCGTTGGCCGCGGCGCCGCCAACTCACGGATAATGCCGCGGTGAAGCTCACCTCCCCCCAGCAACTCGACCGTGCCCTGGCCAGCGGGCCCCTGCTGCCGGTCTACCTGCTGTCCTGCGACGAGCCGCTGACCGCGGGCGAGGCGGCCGATGCGCTGCGCGTCGCGGCGCGCAAGCAGGGCTACGCCGACCGCGAGGTCTATTTCTTCGAGCGCACGGCGCCCTGGGACGAAATCCTCTCCTCGGCGCAGGCCATGTCGCTGTTTTCTTCCCGTAAAATCATCGAGTTGCGCATGCCGGGGGGCAAGCCGGGCCATGGCGCCAAGACGCTGCTGGAGGTCATCCGCGCGGCCGGCCAGGACGTGCTGCTGCTGATCGTCACCGAAAAGCTCGATTTCGCCTCGCAGAAGGCCGAGTGGGTGGGTGCGGCCGAAAAGGCCGGGGCCTGGATCGACCTGCCCACCGTCGAGGCGGCGAAGTTTCCCGACTGGATCCGCGCCCGCGCCAAGCGCGCCGGCCTGCAACTGGACGAGGAGGGCGTGGCGGTGCTGGCGGCCCGTACCGAAGGCAACCTGCTGGCCGCGCACCAGGAGATCCAGAAGCTGGGATTGGCAGGCCTCACCCAGGCGGGAGCTGCCGAAGTGCTGACCAGCGTCAGCGCGAGCAGCCGTTTCGACGTGTTCAAGCTGGGCGAGGCGCTGCTGGCGGGCGACAGTCCGCGGGCGCTGCGCATCCTGGCCAGCCTGCGCAGCGAGGGCACGGAGCCGACGCTGATCCTGTGGGCGATCCTGCAGGAGATGCGCAACCTCTGGCTCAAGCTGGTGCCCGGCGCGCCCATCCCCGGCGTCTGGTCGAGCAATGCGGCGCAGGTGCCGCAGGCCATGAACCGCTTCCGTGCCGCGCCCAGCCCGCGCGCGCTGTTCCAGCGCCTGGCCGAGCGCGCCGCGCGAACCGATCGCATGATCAAAGGTCGGATGCAGGGCAACCCCTGGGACGAACTGACGCAGCTGTCGCTGGAATTCGCCGGCCACCGCGTCCTGCCCCTGTCACGCAGCTGAAGAGAACCATGAGTCCTGATACCGCCACGCCTCCTGGCCCGCTGGGCCTGTTTGGGGGCACGTTCGATCCGATCCACCACGGGCACCTGCGCACGGCCTTCGAGCTGCTGCAGGCCCTGAAGCTTGCCGAGCTGCGCTTCCTGCCGACGGGCAACCCCCCGCACCGCGACCAGACCCAGGCCGACGCCGAGCAGCGCCTGGCCATGGTGCGCGCGGCCGTCGCCGACCAGCCGGGCTTCACCGTGGATGACCGCGAGGTGCGGCGCACGGGCCTGTCGTATTCGGTGGATACGCTGACCGAGCTGCGGGCCGAATTCCCGCACCGCCCGATCTGCCTGCTGCTGGGCATGGATGCTTTCCTGGGCCTGCCCAACTGGCACCGCTGGCAGGAAATCCTCGAGCTGGCGCATGTGGTCGTGGCGCACCGGCCGGGCTGGAAGGCGCCCACCCAGGGGCCGCTGGGCGAGGCCATGGTCGACCGGGGCACCGGCGGCATCCGCGACCTGCACGGCTCGAAGGCCGGCAAGATCTACGTGCACGCCGTGACCCAGCTCGAAATCTCCTCCACCGAGCTGCGCCAGCTGATCGCCACGGGCGGCGACCCCCGCTATCTGGTGCCCGACAGCGTGCGGGACGTGCTGCGCGAGCTGGGATGTTATGCTCGGCGCCAATGAGCTCACGTAAAAACACGCGCCCGCCTGCCCGGGCTGCCTTGGTCAAGACCGCTGTCGCTGCCCTCGAGGACATGAAAGCGGTCGATATCAAAGTGCTGGATGTCCGCGACGTCACTGATGTCGCCGACTGCATGATCATCGCCTCGGGTAATTCCGATCGGCACGTCAAGTCCATCGCCGACCGCGTGGTCGAGCGCGCCAAGCAGGCGGGATTCCGCCCCTTCGGCACGGAAGGCGAGCAGGGCGGCGAGTGGGTGTTGGTCGATCTCAACGACGTCATCGTCCACGTCATGCAGGCCAAGGTGCGTGAGTTCTACGCGCTGGAAAGCCTGTGGGACGTCGTGCCCAAGTCACCGGCGCGCAAGGCGGCGACCAAGGCCAAGGCGAAGTCCGCGAGCAAGGCCAAGGCCAAGTCCGCGGGCAAGGCCAAGACCGTTGCCAAGGCCAAGCCGAAGACCGTGCCGCGCGGCAAGCGCGCCAAGTCACGCGCCGCGCCGGCCCGTGCCAAGGCCGCGCCTGCGAAGGCTGCACCGATCAAGGCCGCACCGGCCCGGGCGGCCGCCAAGCCCGCCGCCAAGCCGGCTGCCCGTCCTGCCGCCCGCAAGAGCGCTTCGCGCGCCAAGACCCCCCGCCGTTCCGGCGGTTGAGCCGCTGGCCGGTTCGCCGGCCAGTCGCCTGAGCAGGCCCTAGCGCATGCGTGTTGCCCTCGTCACCGTTGGTACTCGCATGCCCCCCTGGGTGCGCGAGGGCTATGAAGACTATTCGCGCCGCCTCAAGGCTCGCCTGCCGGTCACGCTGCTCGAGTTGCCCCCCGGCAAGCGCACCAACGGTGGCGATGACGCCCGCGCCATTGCCGATGAAGGCAAACGCCTGCTGGCCAGCGTGCGGCGTGATGACTACGTCGTGGCGCTCGATGAGCGCGGCAAACAGCGCTCCTCACTCGAACTCTCCGCCTGGCTCAAGGAACGGCAGCAAGACGGCCGCGACGTGAGCTTCCTCATCGGCGGCCCCGACGGCTATGCCCCCGAGGTGCTGCAGCGGGCGCAGGAAACCTGGTCGCTGTCGCGGCTGACCTTGCCGCATGCGCTGGTGCGCGTGCTGTTCATCGAGCAGCTCTACCGTGCGGTCACGCTGATCGACGGCCACCCTTATCATCGGGAATGAGCATGACCGCCCCCACGCCCCGACTCCTGCTGGCTTCTGCCTCACCGCGCCGTAGCGCGTTGCTGACACAGATCGGCGTGCCGCACCGTGTGCAGGCTACCGAGGTGGATGAGAGCGCCCTGGCGGGCGAGGCACCGCTGGCCTTGGTGCAGCGTCTGGCCTGCGCCAAGGCGATGGCTGGTGTGCCGCTGGCCGGCGGGCTGCCGGTGCTCGGCGCCGACACCATCGTCGTGCTCGATGACCGTGTGTTCGGCAAGCCGGTCGATGGCATCGAAGCCCAGGCCATGCTGCTGGCGCTGGCGGGCCGCACGCACCGCGTGCTCAGCGCCGTGGCGCTGGTGCTGCCCACGGGCCAGACCCAGTGCCGCGTGTCCGAGAACCAGGTGCGCATGCGGCCGATCTCGCCGGCCGAGGCGCTGTGGTACTGGCACAGTGGAGAGCCGCGCGACAAGGCCGGTGGTTACGCCATCCAGGGTCTCGCGGCGATTTTCATCGAAGGGCTCACCGGCAGTTTTTCGGGCGTCATGGGGCTGCCCCTGTTCGAGACGGCCCAGTTGCTGGGCGAAGCGGGCATCGGCATCGGGAGTGCGGCATGACCATCGAGATCCTGGTGAACGTCGCGCCGCGCGAGACCCGCGCCGCACTTGTCGACAACGGCGTGCTGCAGGAAGTGTTCATCGAGCGACCCAGCCGCAAGGGCCTGGTCAGCAACCTCTACAAGGGCCGCGTGTCGCGGGTGCTCCCGGGCATGCAGGCGGCCTTCCTCGACATCGGCCTGGCCCGCACCGGCTTCCTGCACGTTGCCGACATCCTCACGCCGACGCTGGCGCCGGGCGATGCGCACCTGGTGCCCGCACCCGAATCCGAACCCGACATCCGCGCGCTGGTGCGCGAGGGCGATGACCTGCTCGTGCAGGTGGTCAAGGACCCGCTCGGCACCAAGGGCGCGCGGCTGTCCACGCACATCGCGCTGCCGTCGCGCTTCCTGGTCTACATGCCACGCGGCGCCAAGGTCGGCGTGTCGGCGCGCATCGAAGAAGAAGCCGAGCGCACGCGCCTGCGCGAGCTGATCACCGCCCTGGCGCGCGAACATGGCGAACGCGGCGGCTACATCGTGCGCACCGCCGCGATGGGGGCGCCGCTGGAGGCCCTGCATGCCGACATGCTCTACCTGCAGCGCCTGTGGGCCCATGTAAAAGAACAGTCCGTCTCTGCGCCGGCTGGCAACCTGGTGCACGAAGACCTGCCGCTGACCACGCGCGTGCTGCGCGATGAGCTGGGCGTAGAAGTGCGCCGCGTGCTGGTCGACTCGCCCGTCGAGATGGCGCGCATGGTCGAGTTCACCCGCGCGTTCATGCCCGAGTTCGCCGACCGCATCGAACTGCACACCGGTCCGCGTCCCATCTTTGACTTGCATGGCGTCGAAGAAGAGATCGCCAAGGCGCTCGAGCAGAAGGTGCAGCTGAAGTCCGGCGGCTACCTCGTCATCCAGCAGACCGAAGCGATGACCACGGTCGACGTGAACACCGGCGGCTATGTCGGCTACCGCAACCTGGAAGAAACGATCTTCCGCACCAACCTCGAAGCCGCGGTCACCGTCGCGCGACAGCTGCGCGTGCGCAACCTGGGCGGCATCATCATCATCGACTTCATCGACATGCAGGATGACG
>CANGFJ010000113.1 GCA_947453065.1 Pseudomonadota bacterium | reverse complement strand
GGGCGGGAACAGGCGGCTCTTGGCCAGGGACTTGCCGATGGGCGCGCCTTCCCGCACCCGGTCGGAGGCTTCGGCGACGGCATCGCGCATGGGTAGGTTGGTGACCACTTCGCCGGCAATGCGCAGGGCATCCAGTACCGGGACCGCGCTGCCGGTCAGGATGCTCAGCGTGCGGGTGAATCGCGCCGTGTTGAAGCCACGCACCAGTCGCCCCATGATGGGTAAACGCAGTTGCAGCAACTGGAAGCGCCGCAGCGCCTTGGGGTTCTTCAGCCAGCGCCAGAACAGCACGCCGCCGATCACCAGACCCAGCAGCAGCCAGATGCCGTGTTGTCGCAGAAAGCCGCTGACGCCGACCAGCATCTGCGTGATGACCGGGAGCTTGGCGCGGTTGGCGTCAAACACATCGACCACCTTGGGCACCACATACACCAGCAGGATCGACACGATGGAGAAGCACATGACCGTCAGGACGATCGGATAGAGCAGGGCGCCCACGACTTTCTGGCGGATCTCTTCCCGGCTCTCGGTGTAGTCGGCCAGTCGCTCCAGCACGCGGTCCAGATGACCCGATTGCTCGCCGGCGGCGACGGTCGCGCGGTAGATCTCTGGGAACACCCGCGGGAAATCATTGAACCCGCTGGCCAGCGTGTGGCCTTCCATGATGCGCGCCCGCACACCCAGCAGGATGCTCTGTATGCGCGGCTTCTCGCTCTGCTGCGAAACAGCGAGTAGCGATTCTTCCAGCGGCAGCCCTGCCTTCACGAGTGTGGCCAGTTGGCGCGTCAGCAGCGAGAGGTCGGCAGCCGAGGCACCGCCCGTCAGGGTAAAGCCCTGCTGCCGCCGCGCTTCCTTCTGGGCCACTTCGGTGACGGTGACCGGAAGCAGGTCGCGCTCACGCAGCAGGCCGCGGACGTGACGCGGCGTATCGCCTTCGATCAGGCCCCGTCGTTCCTTGCCGCCGGCATCCAGCGCAGTGTATTCGTAGGCGCCCACGGCAGTGCGTTCAGTCCTCGCGCGTGACGCGCAGGACTTCCTCAATGGTGGTTTCGCCCGCCAGCACCTTGTTGCGGCCATCCTCGCGGATCGACGGCGTCAGGCTGCGTGCGTAGCGCTCCAAGTCGTGTTCGGCCGCGCCGTCATGGATCATCGTGCGCATGGTGTCGTCGATGACAACCAGTTCGTAGATGCCCATGCGGCCGCGATAGCCATTACCGCCGTCGCGCCCGGGACGGTAGATGATCGGCGCCTCCTCCTCGGCCGGGATGTTCAGCAGCCTGCGCTCGTATTCGCTGGCCGGTGCAGCCACGCGCGTTTCAGGGTTCAGCACGCGGACCAGACGCTGAGCGACCACACCGATGAGGCTCGAGGACAGCAGGAACGGTTCGATGCCCATGTCCCGCAGGCGGGTGATCGCCCCCACCGCCGTGTTGGTGTGCAGCGTCGACAGCACGAGGTGGCCGGTGAGACTGGCCTGCACGGCGATCTGCGCTGTTTCCAGGTCGCGGATTTCGCCGATCATCACCACGTCGGGGTCCTGGCGCAGGATCGCGCGCAGGCCACGGGCGAAGGTCATCTCGACCTTCGTGTTCACCTGTGTCTGCCCGATGCCGTCGATGTAGTACTCGATCGGGTCCTCGACCGTCATGATGTTGCGCGTGTTGTCGTTCAGGCGCTCCAGCGCCGAATACAGCGTCGTGGTCTTGCCCGAGCCAGTGGGGCCCGTCACCAGAATGATGCCGTGGGGCTTGTGGATGAGTTCATCCACCAGGTTGCGGATCTTCACGTCCATGCCCAGGCTTTCGAGTTCCAGCCGTCCCGCCTGCTTGTCGAGGATACGCAGCACCACGCGCTCGCCGTGGCCAGAGGGGATGGTGGAAACGCGCACGTCGACCGCGCGCCCCGCAATGCGCAGGCTGATGCGTCCGTCCTGCGGGAGGCGCTTCTCGGCAATGTCGAGCTTCGACATGACCTTGATACGCGACACGACCAGTGGGGCTACCGCGCGGCGGGACTGCAACACCTCGCGCAGCACGCCATCGACGCGGAAACGCACCACCAGGCGGTTCTCGAAGGGCTCGACGTGGATGTCCGACGCGTTTTCCCGGACCGCCTGCGTGAGCACTGCGTTGATGAGCCGGATGATCGGTGCATCATCATCACTTTCCAGCAGGTCTGCCTGTTCTGGCAGGTCCTGGGCGAGGTGGGTCAGGTCGGTGGTCTCATCGAGGCCATCCACCATCTGCATGGAGCCGGCATCGACTTCGTAGGTCTGGCGCAGCAGCTGGTCGAAGTCCTCGTCCGAGACGCGCTCCAGCCGCAGCGGCATGCGCAGCAGACGGCGGATCTCGGCCACGCCCTGGGGCGAGGCGACGTCGCGACAGGCGCAGATCGCCACGCCCTGGGCCACGTCGCGCACCAGCACGCCATGGCGCCGCGCGAAGGTGAAGGACAGCCGCCGCTGGACGTCCACCGTCACCGGGAGGGCCGGTGTGCTCAAGGCTTCTTACCGTTGGCCCCCGCCGGGCTGGCGGGCGCCGGAGCGGCCTCGTCGCGAACCGGCTGGGGCAGCGGCGGGGCGGGCGGCAGTTCCGGCTTGGCCTCGAAGGGCAGCAACGGCAGCAATTCGCCGCGCGGCCCCATCTTGCGCTGCTCGTCGCGGATGGCGTTGTACTTGGAATTGGTTTCGATCGCGGTCTGCATGCCGTCACGCAGGATCTTCGGGCGGATGAAGACCATGAGGTTGGACTTCTGCCGCTTGGAATTGCGCGACTTGAAGGCCTCGCCGATGACCGGAATGCGGCCCAGGAAGGGCACGCGCGTCTCGCCGTCAATCTTGCTGTCGCGGATCAGGCCGCCCAGCACCACGATGCCCTGGTCTTCAATGAGCACGGTGGTGTTGATCACGCGCTTGTTGGTGATCAGGCTGTTCGCGTCGCCTGCCGTGCCGGAGAGTTCCGAGCTCTCCAGCTCGATCTTCAGCATGACGGCGTCGCCCTCGTTGATCTGCGGGGTGATCTTGAGGATCGTGCCCACTTCCTGCCGCTGCACGGTTGTGAACGGGTTGACCGTGCCACTGCTGGTGCTGGTGCTGTTGGTGTACTGCCCGGTGATGAACGGCACTTCCTGCGCGACCTTGAGCTGCGTCTCCTGGTTGTCCATCGTCGTCGCAGACGGGGTTGCAATGACGTTGGTATTGGAGTCGGCGCGCAGCGCGCGCAGCATCGCGCCGAAATTCACGCCCGTGGAAGTCATGCGGCCAATGGCAAACGTGGTGCCCAGGGGCACGCTTGACGCGGTGGTCGGGCTTGCCACGGCCTTGGCGAGGTCCACGATGGAGAACGGGTTGCCATTGGCAGAGCCCACCGGCGAGACGAAGCCGCCGGCGGGTATGTTGGTGTCGCTTTCCTTGGACCACACCGCCCAGTTCACGCCAAGGTCGGCCGCCTTGTCCGTGCGCACGTCGACGATGATGGCTTCCACCAGCACCTGTGCCCTGCGGATATCCAGCCGGTCGATGATGGTCATCAGGGTGCGCATGGCCTTGGGCGGCGCGGTGATGACCAGGGCATTGGTCTGCGGCTCGGCCCAGATGCTGGTGCCGCGATCAGAAGCTGCCGCGGATCCGGCCGCCCCGGGCGCGCCGGCCGCAGCGCCACTGGTGAGCTGCTCCTTGAGCTTGGGGGCGATCTTCTCGGCGTCCGCATAGCGCAGGTACCGCACCTGCGTGTCGCCGCCGTTCTCGACCGGCGTGTCCAGGTGGGCCACGAGCGTGGCGATGCGCAGTCGCTGCGCGCGCTCACCGCTGACCAGCACGCTGTTCGAGCGGTCGTCGGCCACGACCTTGGGTGCCAGGCCGCCTGCGTCGGCTGCGGCCTGTCCGGCGGTGAGGGCGGTGATCGTACGCACCACATCGGCAGCCGTGGAATTCTGCAGCGGGATGACTTCGATGTTGGCGTCGCCGGCCTGGTCCACGCGTCCGATGATGCGCATGATGCGGCTGACGTTGCTGGCACGGTCGGAGATGATCAGCGTATTGCTGCCCGGCACCGAGGCCAGGTGGCCGTATTGCGCCACCAGGGGTCGCAACACCTGCACCATCTGTGCGGCGTTGGTGTTCTTCACCGTGATCACCTGTGTGACCATCTCGTCCGAGCTGCTGCTGACCCGGTCTGGCAGGTCGGTGGCAGGCATCGTGCGCACGTTGGCATCGGGCACGATCTTGATGATGTTGCCGGCGGGCACAGCCACGAAACCATGCACCTGCAGGATCGACAGGAAGGCCTGGTAGAACTCGCTGGCCGTCATGGGCGATGACGAGATCAGGTTCACCTGAGCCCGCACGCGCGGATCCACGATGAAGTTTTTGCCGGTGGCAGCGCTGACCGCCTCGGCGACCTGGGCGATGTCTGCGTCTTTGAAATTGGTCGTGATGCGCTGGCCACTGGGCAGCGCAGGGCCTGGTGCGGGGGCCTGGGCCAGGACCACGTTGGCGGCGAACAGCGCGAGTGCGTTGCCGGCGATGAACGCCCATCCGTAGCCGGCAAGCCGGTGTGTGGTGTGACTGAAGAAAGAGGGCATGGTCAACTTCCTGGTGTTGGGGCCGCGCGCCTAGGGCGTGGGCGTCGGCGCGGGCTCGCTGCTGAGGCGTTCGGCCTCGGCAGCAACCTGGGCGAGGTTGAGAACCAGATCCTGCGACCGGCCATTGCGCATTACGGTGACATGCGCATCACTGGCAGACGACAGCGTTCCGAAAATTTCGCCACCGCGCTGCGGATCATCCAGCGCAGTGCCGTTGATGGCGGTGACCATGTCCCCGGGCCGCAGTCCGAGCTTGTTGAAGGCCTGCACGTTGGGCCCCGGGTAGACCCTGTAGCCGCGCTGCCGGCCGTCTGCCAGCACCGCCTGGGGTCGAATGATGTCACCCACTATCCCTGGATTTTCCTGCACCAGACGCTGCACGCGATTCAGGGCCGCCATGGCGGGCGGCGGAGGCGGTACGGCGTTGCCAGTCGAGGACTGCTGCCGAGGGAGCATGAGCGCTTCGATGACGCCGCCCCGATCCAGCAGGACGCGATCCCCATACACCGCGTGCAGGCGGGCGCCGCCCGGTAACGCGCTGCCGACCAGATACACTTTGGCCGTGGTGGCGGACGGGCCGAGGATCGCCACGCCGCGTTGCGGATCCTCGCCGGCCATGACGCCCACCAGCACCAGTGGCATGCTCGTGACGGGCGCAGGGCCTTCCTGAGCGACCGGGGCAGTGGAACCAAACAGGTTGGCGCTGATCAGGCCGGCAAGGTCCAGCCTTGCGGCGGCCGGTGGCAGGTCGGCCGGGGCGGGCGCAGACGCGGTGCTGACCGGCTTGCCGGCAGCGCCGAAGAAGTCGGTCACGATGTACGCTATGCGGGCGCCCACCAGTACGATCAGCGTCGCCGCGACCCAGCGAGGCGCACGCGCGGCGACGGCGGCGAGTGCCTCGCCATCCAGTCGCAGGGTCTTGAGCGTTGATATCACGATCCGGATATTATGCTTCTCGTTCAAGGACGCTCTCAAGCAATTGTTTTCTCATCACAAAATTGTCATTTTCCTCTTGCTCTTGTGTCGCTGCTTGGCGACCCTTATATATCTCTGACGTTATGCGCATTATGGACAAGCCATTGCAGGGCATTCGCGCCCAGGACCCGCCTCACGAGGGGTCAACAGGGGGAGGGCCCGACCACGGTCTGCTGGTCGAAGAAGCCCAGCCCAAGGTCAAGCAGCCGTCGCTCTACAAAGTGGTGCTGCTCAATGACGATTACACGCCGATGGAATTCGTCGTGGACGTGCTGGAGCGGTTTTTCAGGATGGATCGCAGTGCCGCGACCCGTGTGATGCTTGAAGTGCACACGCGGGGCAAGGGCGTCTGCGGAGTGTTTACCTACGAAATTGCCGAGACGAAAGTTGCCCAGGTGACGACCTATTCGCGCGACAACCAGCATCCGCTGATGTGCGCGCTCGAAGAGGCCTGATCCGCCGGCGGAGGCTGCAGACATGTTGTCCACCGAACTCGAATACTGCCTGAACCAGGCCTTTAACGTGGCACGTGAAGCGCGCCACGAATTCCTCACCGTCGAGCACCTGCTGCTCGCCGTCTACGACGCGCCGCGCGTCCGCGAGGTGCTCAAGGCCTGCGGGGCCAACCTCGACAAGTTGCGACTGGACCTGCAGAAGCACATCGACGAAACCACGCCTCGCGTGGCCACCGGCGATGACCGGGAGGTGCAGCCGACGCTGGGTTTCCAGCGGGTGCTGCAGCGGGCCGTCTTCCACGTACAGTCCAGCGGCAAGAAGGAGGTTGGCGCCATCAACGTGCTGATCGCCATCTTCAGCGAGAAGCAGAGCCACGCGGTCTACCTGATGGGCCGTCACGACGTCACGCGCCTGGACGTGGTCAATTTCGTGGCCCATGGGCTGCCCAAGAGCGCCGAGGAGAAGTCCGAAAAGGATGAACCCGTGGCCGGCGAGGCAGAGCGCGAACCGGAAGGCAGCAGCGCACTCGACAAATACACGACCAACCTCAACAAGGCCGCCTCCGAGGGGCGCATCGATCCGTTGATCGGTCGCAAGCTGGAGGTCGAACGCACGATCGAGATCCTGTGCCGCCGCCGCAAGAACAACCCGCTCTATGTGGGCGAGGCGGGCGTGGGCAAGACCGCCATCGCCGAGGGCCTTGCGCGCCTGATCGTCGAGGGCAAGGTGCCTGACGCGCTGGCCGATTGCACGATCTACGCGCTGGACCTGGGGTCGCTCATTGCCGGCACCAAGTATCGCGGTGACTTCGAAAAGCGCCTCAAGGGTGTGATGGCCGAGCTCAAGAAGCAGCCGGGCGCCGTGCTGTTCATCGACGAGATCCATACCGTCATTGGTGCGGGGGCCGCGTCGGGGGGCGTCATGGATGCCTCCAACCTGATCAAGCCCGCCCTGAGCAATGGCGAACTGCGCTGCATCGGGTCGACCACTTATCAGGAATACCGCGGCATCTTCGAGAAGGACCATGCCCTCGCGCGTCGCTTCCAGAAGATCGATGTCATCGAGCCGACGGTGCAGGAAACGGTGGAGATCCTCATGGGCCTGAAGCCCAAGTACGAGGAACACCACGGCATTACCTATGCCGATGCAGCGATCTCTGCGGCGGCGGAGCTGGCTGCCCGGCACATCAACGATCGCCACATGCCCGACAAGGCCATCGACGTGGTCGACGAGGCCGGTGCACGCTTGCGCCTGCGGCCCGTGGGCGAACGTCCGACCATCGTGGATGTGTCGCAGATCGAGGACGTCGTGGCGCGCATCGCGCGCATTCCGGCCAAGAGTGTCTCGACGTCGGACCGCGAAGTGCTGCGCAACCTGGAGCGCAACCTCAAGCTGGTGATCTTCGGGCAGGACAAGGCGATCGAGGCGCTGGGCGCGGCGATCAAGATGGCCCGCTCTGGCCTGGGCGACCAGCGCAAGCCGGTGGGCAGCTTCCTGTTTGCAGGCCCCACGGGCGTCGGCAAGACCGAAGTCACGCGGCAGCTCGCCCTGGCACTGGGCGTGGAATTCCTGCGCTTCGACATGTCCGAGTACATGGAGCGCCACACCGTGTCACGCCTGATCGGCGCGCCGCCGGGCTATGTGGGCTTCGACCAGGGTGGCCTGCTGACCGAGGCGGTGTCCAAGCACCCGCATTGCGTGTTGCTGCTCGACGAAATCGAGAAGGCGCATCCGGACCTCTTCAACCTGCTGCTGCAGGTGATGGACCACGGCACGCTCACCGACAACAACGGCCGCAAGACCGATTTCCGCCATGTGGTGATCGTCATGACCACCAACGCGGGTGCGCAGGAAATGAACCGTCCGGCGATCGGTTTCACGCAGTCAGACAGCACCAGCGATGGCATGGAGGCAATCCGTCGCCTGTTCACGCCGGAGTTCCGAAACCGGCTCGATGCCATCATCCAGTTCGCACCGTTGACGCTCTCCACGATCGAGCGCGTGGTCGACAAGTTGCTGGTCGAAGTGGAAATGCAGCTGGACCAGAAGGGCGTGCAGATCAGCCTTGATGACACGGCGCGCGCCTGGCTGGCAACGCGCGGCTACGACCCGCGCATGGGCGCAAGGCCGATGGCGAGGCTGATTCAGGACCAGATCAAGCGCCCGCTGGCCGAAGAGTTGCTGTTCGGCAAGTTGGCGCACGGTGGACACGTGCAGGTCAGCGTAGCGGACGATGGGGAGTCGCTGGCGTTGCACTGCCAGCCTGCGGCTCAGCCGGCCCTCACGGCCGACTGATGCCAACGGGTGGGCGCTTCGGCGCCCGCCCGGTGAGGCTCAACGACCGCGGTAGACGATGCGGCCTTTGCTGAGGTCGTAAGGGGTCATCTCGACCGTCACGGCATCGCCTGTGAGGATGCGGATGTAGTTCTTACGCATCTTGCCGGAGATATGAGCTGTCACGACATGGCCGTTTTTCAACTGCACACGGAAAGTCGTGTTGGGCAGGGTCTCAATGACCTCGCCTTCCATCTGGATTGCATCGTCTTTCGACATGGGCACACGCTGACCGGAGAAGGGCGCGAATTCTGCATAAACGCCGGGCGCATTGCAATGAACGTCGCCCCGAGGGCCTGTAGGACGGGGTCAGGCGGCCAGATAGCGCAGGAATTGGCCCCGCGGGATGCTGCGACTGCCCAGAGTGCGCAGGTGGGGCGAGGGCATCTGGCAATCGATGAGGTCGATGCCAGCCTGAACGCAACCGGCCACAAGCGTCGCAACGGCTGCCTTTGACGCGTCGCTGCGGCGACTGAACATCGATTCCCCGCAGAACACGCGTCCCACGCGCACGCCATACAGCCCACCCACCAGTTCGCCGGCTTCCCAGGTTTCCACGCTGTGTGCGATGCCCCGCTGATGCAGCGTGAGGTAGGCCGCCTGCATGTCTGCGTTGATCCAGGTGCCCGGTGAGGCGTCGCGAGGCGCAGCGCAACCGGCAATGACCCCGGCGAAGTCCTGATCCTGCGTGACCGTCAGGCGGCCACTGCGCAGTGTCTTGGCCAGGCTGCGCGACACGATCAGTTCCGCGGGAAACAGCACCTCGCGCGGATCGGGTGACCACCACAGCACGGGCTGGCCCGGTGAATACCAGGGAAAGATGCCGCGCCGGTACGCCGCCAGCAGTCGTTCCGGTGACAGGTCACCCCCACCGGCCAGCAGGCCTGCCGGATCCTCCAGTGCCTCTTCCACGGGTGGAAAGTGGTCTGGCGGGTCCTGCGCCGACAGCCAGGTGATCGCCTTCATGCGCGGCGGAAGGGGGTGTGCTGGGCAACTTGTGCGG
>CANGFJ010000112.1 GCA_947453065.1 Pseudomonadota bacterium | reverse complement strand
TGCTGCTGTTTCTCATTGCGCTGGAGATGGTCTTCGCGCGCACCTCCGGCACGCGCACGTCCAGTCCCGAGGAAGAAGAAGGGCGCAAGCGCACGGACATCTCCGTGTTCCCGCTGGCCTTCCCGTTCATTGCCGGGCCCGGCGCCATGGCCACGATCCTGCTGGCCTTCGGCCCTGCAGCCGGCAATCCGCTGCTCTATGGCGGACTGATGCTGTGCGTGGCCGTGGTGCTGCTGATCACGCTGGCGATCCTGTACCTGGCCACCCCGATCATGCAGGTCATGGGGGTGACCGGCGCCAACGTGCTGAACCGGCTGTTTGGCGTGGTGCTGGGCGCGCTGTCGGTGCAGTTCGTCATCGACGGCCTGCGCGGCAGCTTCGCCGCGCTGGGCTAGCGCGATCGACTACGCGGGCAGGACGCGCCGGAAGGCGATGTCGTGCACGTCGTGGCCCAGTCGCTCGCCGCGACGCTCGAAGCGCGTCTGCGCGCGATCGCCATAGCGCGGCACGTAATCCCCGGTGGGGGAGCAGTTCTCGAAGTGCGCGTTGCGCTGCAGGCACTCGAGCATGTGCAGGGCATAGGGCACCCAGTCGGTGGCCAGGTGCAGCACGCCGCCGGGCTTCAGGCGCGTGGCCAGCAGGTCGAGGAAGCTGTCCTGGATGATGCGGCGCTTGTTGTGCCGCTTCTTGTGCCAGGGGTCGGGGAACAGCACCAGCACCTCGTCGAGCGAGGCTGGCGGGATCTGCTCGGCCAGCACCTCGACCGCGTCGTGGCAGGCCACGCGCAGGTTGGTGAGTCCGCGAGCGGCCACCTGCTGCAGCAGTTGCCCGACGCCGGGCGGGTGCACCTCGATGCCGATGAAATCGCTGCCGGGCCGCGACTCGGCCAGCGCCGTGAGGTGCTCGCCGTTGCCAAAGCCGATTTCCAGCACCCGCGGGGCCTGGCGCCCGAACATCGCGTCCAGGTCCAGGGGCTGCGACTCGAAGCCAATGCCATACACCGGCCACAGCTCGCCCATCGCCCGCTCCTGGGCCGAGGTCATGCGGCCCGCCCGCACCACGAAACTGCGGATCGTGCGCCGCTTGCCCGGCGCCTTGCCCTGCTCTTCCGACATCCGCCTAGCCCTCGAGCTCTGCCCAGCGCGTGAACGCCGTATCGATTTCCGCCTCAACCGCCGCGGCGCGTGCCAGCTCGGCCTTCATCTTCGCCGCATCCTGCGTGTAGAACGCCGGGTCGGCGATGCGGGCGGCCAGCGTGGCCTTCTCGGCCTCCAGTTTTTCCAGCTTGGCGGTCAGCGCATCGAGTTCGCGCTGCTCGTTGTTGGAGCGGCGCTTACGTGCCGGTGCGGGTTTGGCAGCGGGTTCCACGGCTTTTGGCGGTGCCGGAGGCGGGGCCTTGGCGCGCTGGGCGGCCTGGCGCCGCTCGTTGCGATAGGTGACCCAGTCGCTGTAGCCGCCCACGAAGTCCTGCACGTGGCCGTTGCCCTCGAGCACGAAGAGGTTCGTCACCACGCTGTCGAGGAAGGCGCGGTCATGGCTCACCAGCAGCAGCGTGCCGGAGAAATCGGTGACCAGCTCCTGCAGCAGCTCGAGCGTATCGATATCCAGGTCGTTGGTCGGCTCGTCCATCACCAGCAGGTTGGCCGGCTGCGCGAACAGCTTGGCCAGCAGCAGGCGGTTGCGCTCGCCGCCTGACAGCGCGCTGGCCGGAGTCTTGAGCTGGTCCGGGCGGAACAGGAAGTCGCGCAGGTAGCTCGACACGTGGCGGCTGTGGCCGTTGATCAGCACGAAGTCGTTGCGGTCGGTGACGTTGTCCATCACAGAAGCTTCGAGGTTCAGCGTAGCGCGCTGCTGGTCGTAGTAGGCGATCTGCTGCTTGGTGCCGCGGATGACCTTGCCACTGGTGGGCTCCAGTTCGCCCAGCAGCAGCTTGAGCAGCGTGCTCTTGCCGGCGCCGTTGGGGCCCACGATGCCGATGCGGTCGCCGCGCATGACGCGGCCCGTAAAGTCGCTGATGACCTTGCGCTCGCCAAAGGCCACCGTCACGTCTTCGGCCTCGAAGATCAGCTTGCCGGACTCGTTGCCTTCCTGGACGGCCACGTTGAGCTGCCCCACGCGATCACGGCGGTCGCGCCGTTCTTCGCGCAGCGCCATGAGGGCGCGCACGCGGCCCTCGTTGCGCGTGCGCCGGGCTTCCACGCCCTTGCGGATCCAGACTTCTTCTTCGGCCAGCTTCTTGTCGAAGAGGGCGTTTTCCTTGGCCTCGTTGGCCAGCTGCTCGGCCTTCTTCTGCGCGTAGTCGTCGTAGTTGCCGGGCCAGCTGCTCAGGTTGCCGCGGTCCAGGTCGATGATGCGCGTGGCCAGGTTGTTCACGAAGCGCCGGTCATGGCTGATGAACAGCAGCGCGCCCTGGAATTCCTTGAGGAACTCCTCCAGCCATTCGATGGCCTCGATGTCCAGGTGGTTGGTCGGCTCGTCCAGCAGCAGCAGCTCCGGGTCGCAGACCAGCGCGCGGCCCAGCAGGGCGCGCCGGCGCCAGCCGCCGGAGAGTGATTCGTAGAGCGTCTCGCCGTTGAGGTCCAGGTGCGAGAGCACGGTTTCCACACGCTGCTCGATCTGCCAGCCCTGCACGGCGTCGATCTGCTCCATCAGGCGGCCCAGCTTGGCGCCGTCGGCGTCGGAGTGGCTGATCGCATAGGCATTGGCCGTGGCGTGGTAGCTGGCCATCAGCCGGGCGACCTCGGGCAGGCCACCGGTGACCACCTCGCGCACCGATTCGGCGCTGACTGTGGCAATGTCCTGCTGCAGGTGCGCAATCCGCGCACCGGGCCGGATCCAGACCAGGCCCGCATCCGGCAGGGCGTCGCCGTTGACCAGGCGCATGAGCGAGGACTTGCCCTCGCCGTTGCGGCCCACGATACAGACCCGCTCGCCGGGCTCAACCTGCAAGCTGGCCTTTTCGAGCAGCGGGCGGGAGCCATAGGCAAGAGAGACGCTGTCCAGGCGCATGACCGGTGGCATGGCGTCAGCCTCCCACGGTAACGCGGCGCTGCGGTGCACCGGCGTTTGTGACGGCCATCAGGGTCTGCGCGGCCATCAGATACCATACTGGTCCTGAGCGGTGCCGATTTTCCAGAGGGTGTTTCGTGCTTGCAATCATTGGTACTTTGGTCGTTCTAGGCAGTGTGCTGGGCGGCTTCATGATGGGTGGCAGCAACGTGCTGTTGCTCTGGCACCCGCTTGAAGTGGTGATCATCTGTGGCGCGGCGCTCGGCGCCTTCCTCATCAGCAATCCCCTGAAAGTCGTGAAAGACGCCTTTACGGGTGCGCTGGGCCTGGTCAAGGGCGCGCGTTACGGGCGCCAAGAATACATCCAGCTGCTCAAGCTCATTTACGACATTCTCGTCATGGCCCGCAAAGACGGCGTCCTGGCCATCGAACGGCACATCGAAGACCCGTCCAAGAGCGACATTTTCAAGAAATACCCCGTCGTGATGGCCGACCACCACATGATGGAGTTCATCACCGACTGCCTGCGCCTGATTTCCGGCGGCAACCTCGATCCGCACGAGCTGGAAAGCCTGCTGGAGTACGAGCTGGAGACCCACCACCACGAGGCCCTGGAGCCGGCGCATGCCGTGCAGAAGGTCGCCGACGCCCTGCCGGGCTTCGGCATCGTGGCCGCCGTGCTGGGCATCGTGACCACCATGGCCAGCATCGAGGGCGCCAGCACCGCCGAGATCGGCCACCACGTGGGCGCGGCCCTGGTCGGTACCTTCCTGGGCATCCTGGTGGCCTATGGCTTTGTCGGCCCGATTTCTGCGGCCATGGAGGCCAAGGCCAACGAAGAGGCCAAGGCCTTCGAGGTGGTCAAGATGGCCCTGGTGGCCAGCGTGCGCGGCTATCCGCCTCCGGTGGCGGTCGAGTTCGCCCGCAAGCTGCTGTTCAGCACCGTGCGCCCGAACTTCAAGGACCTGGAACAGGAACTGCGCGGCAAGAAGAGCGCGGGTTAAACAGCCATGGCTGACGAAGCACCGCGTCCGATCATTGTCATCAAGCGCAAGAAGGCCGGTGGTGGTCACCATGGCGGCGCGTGGAAGGTGGCTTATGCGGACTTCGTGACCGCGATGATGGCCTTCTTCATGGTGATGTGGCTGGTGGCCTCGGTCACCAAAGAACAGCGCGCCGCGATGTTCGAATATTTCAAGAACCCCAGCATGGAGCAGGGCAAGAGCGTCAAGGCGGCCCCCGGCCAGGCCGGCCCTGGCGGCGCCAGCACCAGCGTCATCAACCTGGGCGGCGGCATGGACGCGCCCAAGTCCCAGACAGAGAGCAAGGAGCAGGGGCTGGGCCAGCCCACCAGCGTCGAGGAGGCCCGCAAGCTGGCCGAGGCCGCCGAGCGCAAGCAGCTTGAGTCGCTCATGGAAGAGCTGCGCCAGGCCATCGACAAGAGCCAGGCGCTGCAGCCCTACAAGGACCAGCTGCTGCTGGACATCACGCCCGAAGGCCTGCGCGTGCAGATCATCGACAAGCTCAACCGCGCCATGTTCGACAGCGGCAGCTCGATGCTCAAGGACTACACGACCCAGATCCTGGTCGAGCTGGCCAAGTACCTCAACACCGTGCCCAACCGCATCAGCCTCAGTGGCCACACCGACGCCAAGCCGTTTGGCGGCAGCGGCAAGGGCTACACCAACTGGGAGCTGTCAGCCGATCGCGCCAACGCCGCGCGCCGCGCGCTGCTCAGCGGCGGCCTCGAAGAGAAGAAAATTGCCCGCGTCGTGGGCCTGGCCTCGTCGGTGCTGTTCGTGAAGGAAGAGCCGCTGAGCCCGGTGAACCGGCGCATCAGCATCATCGTCATGACCAAGCATGCCGAGGAAGCCGCGCTGTCTACGGATGCGCCGACGCCCGTTGAACAGGCTGCCCCACCTGCAGCGAATCCGGCGGATTGACGATCACCTCGTCGTCCGCGGCCACGCCCGTGGCCACTTCGTATTCCGTGCCGAAATCGCGCCCCAGCTGAACCGGCCGCAAGTCGACCAGCCCGGCGGGCGTCATCACCGCCACCATCGGCCCCTTGCCGCGGAAGATCAGCGTGCTGACCGGCAGGCGCAGTGCGGTGCTGTTGGCCGGCACCGTGAACCCGACCTGCGCATAAGCGCCCGGCAACAGCGCGGCGCCTGCGTCTTCTACCGTGAGTTCCACCCGTAGCGCCCGCGACTGCGGGTCGATGGCCCCGGCACTGCGCACGACGCGCGCCACGTAGGCGGCCCCGGCGCGCTCCGGCAGCAGCAGCCGCGCCTTCTGCCCCGGCTTGATGGCCGCCGCCTGCGATTGGGGCACCAGCACGAACACCCGCAGCGCACCGCCGGAGGCGATGCGGAACAACGCGCCGCTGCTGGCGCCCGTGGCCTGGCCCGAGACACTGCCCGCGGCCGTGACCAGCTGGCCCACGTCGACCGTGCGGGCGGTGATCGTGCCGTCGAAGGGCGCCACGATGCGGCGGAAGCCCTGCAACTGGCGCAGGCGTCCCAGGTTGGCGGTCTGCGATTCCAGCGCCGCGCGTTTGGCACGGGCATCGGCGAACTTTTCTTCAGCGGCCTGGCGCGCCACCAGCTTCTGCTCCAGCAGCTGCTGCCAGCGCTCGGCCGTCGTGCGGGAGAGCTCTTCGTTGGCGCGGCTGGTGGCCACGTCGGCCTCGACCTGGCGCAGTTGCTCGTCCAGCTCCGGGGTGTCGATCTCAGCCAGCAGCTGGCCGGCCTTCACGTGCTGGCCGATGTCGGCGTGCAGGCGGCGCAGATAGCCCTGGCTGCGCGCGTAGAGGCTGGCCTCGTTGGGTGCCTCCAGGCTGGCCGGCAACAACAGCACTTCGTCGGCGCTGCCGCCCACAGGGCGCGTGGTCGCCACGGTGAGCACGGCGCTGCGGTCGCTGCGGGCCTGCAAGGCAGTCAGGGCGGCGTGGCGCGTGGTCAGCCCATAGGCCACCAGCGCGAGCGCGAGCGCGATGCCCGCGATGAGGCCGGCACGCAGTCGCGAAGGCCGCGGGGCCGGGGACGAAGACAACTCAGCCATGGTGAAGCACCTGTGTCGGGCGGGGCGCCGCGCGCCGCGCATGCAAGAGCGTGAAGACCGCGGGCACGAAGAGCAGCGTGGCAACGGTAGCGAAGGCCAGGCCGCCCATGACGGCGCGCCCCAGCGGCGCGTTCTGTTCGCCGCCGTCACCCATCCCCAGTGCCATGGGCGCCATGCCCACGATCATGGCCAGCGCGGTCATCAGCACCGGGCGCAGGCGCGCGTGGCCGGCGGCCAGCATGGCCTGCCCGGGGGTGTCGCCGGCGGCCAGGCGCTCGCGCGCAAAGCTGACCACCAGGATGCTGTTGGCCGTGGCCACGCCCATGCACAGGATGGCGCCGGTGAGCGCGGGCACCGACAGCGTCGTGCGGCTGAGGAACAGGCACCAGGCGATGCCGGCCAGCGCGGCGGGCAGGGCGGCGATGATGATCAGGGCATCGGTCCAGGACTGGAACGTCACCACCAGCAGCAGGTAGACCAGCAGGATGGCCAGCGCCAGGCCCGCCCCCAGGCCCACGAAGGACTCGCGCATGGTCTCCAGCTGGCCGCGCAGCTCGATGCGGGTGCCACGTGGCAGGTCTTTGCTGGCCTCGGCCACGGCGGCGCGCAGTTCGCGTGCCACGCCGCCGAAGTCGCGGCCGGCCACGTCGCCATAGAGGTCCAGCACCGGCTGCACGTTGTACTTGGACACCACCGATGGCGTGGTGCCGTAGCTGAGCGTGGCCAGCTGCCCCAGCGTGCGGTCGCTGCCGCCGGCGCCCTTGCCCAGTGGCAGCGCGAGCAGGTCGCTGGTGGAGGTCAGTCGATGCTGCGGCGTCTGCGTGGAGATCGCGTACTGCACGCCGTTGCGCGGGTTCAGCCAGAACGTGGGCGCGGTCTGGAAGCTGCCACTGAGGTTGATGAGCAGGTTCTGCGCCACGTCGCGCTGGGTCAGCCCGGCATCGCGGGCGCGGCTGCGGTCCACATCGACCAGCAGCTCCGGGCGGTCGAAGGTCTGCTGCAGGCGCAGATCCACCAGCCCTGGAATGCGGTGCAGCCGTTCCAGCAGCTTGCGCGCGACCTCGCGGTTGCCTTCCTGGTTGTTGCCCACGATCTGCACGTCGATGGGCGTGGGCAGGCCCAGGTTCAGGATCTGGCTGACGATGTCGGCGGGCAGGAAGGCGAACTCCACGCCCGGAAAACGCCGCGGCAGCTGCTCGCGCAGCTGCGCCACGTAGTCGGCCGTGGGCCGGTGGCCGCGCTTGAGGCTCAGCAGGATGTCGGCGTCGCCGCTGCCCACCGTGCCCGAGTTGCTGTAAGTGACGGCGATGCCGCTGCTGGGCATGCCGATGTTGTCCACCAGCGAGGCGATCTCTGCGGCCGGAATGACCTCGCGCACCAGGGCCTCTACCTCATCGCACAGTGCTGCGGTTTCTTCCACGCGCAGGCCGCTGCGGGCGCGCAGGTGCAGCTTGATCTGGCCCGCATCGACGGCGGGAAAGAAGTCGGTGCCCAGGGCCAGGCCCAGCGGCAGCGACAGCAGCACCAGCGTCAGGAACACGGTGGCGAACTTCAGCGGCTGCGCCAGGATGCGGGCCAGCAGGCGCGTGTAGCCCTCGCGCAGCAGCAGGAAGCCCAGGTCGATGCGCGCGCGCAGGCCCTGTGCCGTGGCCGCCGTGGCGTGGTGCACGGCCGGCTGCGTGCCCAGCCAGTAGCGCGCCAGCGTCGGCACCAGCGTGCGCGACAGCAGGAACGAGGCCAGCATCGCGAAGATGACTGCCTGCGCCAGCGGCGCGAACAGGTACTGCGCCACCCCGTTCAGGAAGAACATCGGCACGAACACCACGCAGATGCACAGCACCGACACCAGTGCCGGCAGCACGATCTGCTGCGCGCCGTCGCGGATGGCAGTGTCGATGTCCTTGCCCTGCTCCAGGTGCATGTTGATGTTTTCGAGCGTGACCGTGGCATCGTCCACCAGCAGGCCGATGGCCAGCGCAAAGCCGCTCAGCGTCATGATGTTGATGGTCTGGCCACAGGCCGCCAGCGCAATGATGGCCGCGAGGATCGACAGCGGGATCGAGATGCAGATGATCGCCGTGCTGCGCCAGCTGCCCAGGAACAGCAGGATGAGCAGGCCCGTCAGGCAGGCGGCGATCAGGCCCTCGTGGATCACGCCGCTGATGGCCGCGTTCACGAACACCGACTGGTCGCCGAACAGCCGGATATCCAGGTCTTCGGGCAGGGTGCTGGCGATCTGCGGCAGGCTTTGCTTGACCTTCGCGATGATGTCCAGGGTCGAGGCGCCCGCGCCGCGCTGGATGGTCATCAGCGCAGCCCGCTGGCCGTTGACGCGCACGATGTTCGTCTGCGGCACGAAGCCGTCGCGCACATGGGCCACGTCGCGCAGGTAGTGCAGGCCGCCGCCCGCGCGCAGGGGCAGGTCGTTGAGCGCCTCGACGGTCGGCGTGCTCGCGTTGAGCTTCACGTCGTATTCGGTGGCGCCGATCTTCTGTGTGCCGGCCGGCAGCGTCAGGTTCTGCGCCGAGAGCGCGTCGGTGACATCATTGGCGGTGATGCCGCGGGCGGCCATCGCCGCCGGGTCCAGGTCCACCAGGATCTGGCGCTGCTTGCCGCCATAGGGCGTGGTGACCGAGGCGCCCTGCACGGTGGCCAGCTGCACGCGAATGAAATTGTTGCCCAGGTCAAAGAGCTCGTGCTCGGCCAGCGTGTTGCTGGTGATGGCCAGCTGCAGCACCGGCACGTTGGAGGCGTCATAGGCCACGATCAGCGGCGGGCTGATGCCCGGTGGCATCTGCCGTGAGGTCGACCCGCTGGAGGACACCATCTGGCTCTGCGCCTTTTCCACCGTGGCACCCGGGTGCAGGTAGACCTTGATGACGCCGGTGCCGGGCAGCGACTGCGACTCTGAGTGCTCGACGTCGTTCAGCGTCGTCGACAGGCCGCGCTCATACAGCGAGGTGACGCGGTTGGCCATCTCCTCGGCCGTCAGGCCGCCATAGGTCCACACCGCCGAGAGGATGGGGATGGGAATGCGCGGGAAGATGTCCACGGGCATGCGCTGCAGGGCCAGGAAGCCGAACAGGGGCAGCAGCAGCGACATCACGATGAACGTGTAGGGCCGGCGCAGGGCGATATCGACAATCCACACGTCGGCGGTGTCCGCTTCTTCTGGGGGTGGGGGCGCTACTCTATCGTGACCAGAGTTGGCGCGGCACAACACACCGTGAAATAGTGGCGAATGTCATCGGAGATTCATCTGTCAGCCCCCATCGCACTGTTGATCCTCGGCGTCATCCTGGCCCTGGGCGCCGCGGCGCTCACCTTCGCGCCGAAGCTGCCCGACGCCTTGCTGCTGCGGCCCTATGAGTTCGCCCGCGGCCGGCGACGCTGGACGTTCATCACGGGCGCCTTCGTGCACGC
>CANGFJ010000111.1 GCA_947453065.1 Pseudomonadota bacterium | reverse complement strand
CGGGCACACCCGGGGCCTGCAGGTCGTGCGGGTCAACACGCGCCGCGGCTGGGTGGTGCTGGCCTCGGATGCCGCGCATTTCTATGCCAACTGGGAGCAGCGCCGGCCCTTCCCGATCGTCGACAGCGTCTCGACCTACCTGGACGCCTACGGCGTCATTGAGCGCCTGGCCAGCTCGCCGGCGCATATCATTCCCGGCCATGATCCGCTGGTGTTGCAGCGCTACCCTCGGGCCCATCCTGCCGTAGCCGATATCGTGCGGGTCGATCTCGATCCCATCGGCTGACCTTGGCAAGGCCTGCGGGCCTCGCTATGGTGATTGGAATAATTTTCAGGGGGACTACCCAACGTGACGGAACGGATTGGCTTCATCGGCGTGGGCCGGATGGGTTCGGGCATGGTTGCCCGCCTGCTGGCGGCTGGCTATCCCGTGACGGTCTATGACCCGGATCCGGCTGCCGTGGCCGCAGCAGTGGCTAAGGGCGCCACGGGGGCCGCCTCGGCGGCCGCAGTGGGCGCTTCGGCACCGATCATCCTCGCCAGCCTGCCGGGTCCGATCGTGGCCTGCGCCACCGCCGAGACGCTGGCCGCGGTGCCCGGTGTCGAAGTCTTCGTTGACCTGTCCACTTCCGGCCCCGGCGCGGCGCAGAAGATCGCCGCCACGCTGGCGCGGGCCGGCATCGCCGCGATCGACGCCCCGGTGTCCGGCGGCGTGACGGGTGCGGCCAACGGCAAGCTGGCCATCATGGCCTCCGGCCCCGCTGCCGCAGTCGAGCGGCTGCGCCCCATCCTCACCCAGCTGGGCAAACTCTTTGTGGTCGGCGAGAAGCCGGGGCTGGGCCAGACGGTGAAGCTGGCCAACAACCTGATGGCTGCTGCGGCACTGGCGATCGCCAGCGAAGCCATGGCCATGGGCGTGAAAGCGGGCGTGGACCCCGCGCTGATGCTCGAGGTGATCAACGTCTCCTCCGGCCGCAACAGCGCCACGCTCGACAAGATCCCCAAGCACGTCATTAACCGGCGTTTCGATTTCGGCTTTGCCAACGCGCTGTCCTTCAAGGACGTGCGCCTGTGCCTGGACGAGGCCGAGGCGCTGGGTGTGCCCATGGTGGTGGGCGCTGCCGTGCGGCAGATGCTGTCGATTACAAACAATCTTTATGGGCCCGATGCGGATTGCACCGACATGGTCCGCGTCGTCGAGAACTGGGCTGGCTGTCAGATCGGCAGCAACGAGGAGAACTAAGATGGGACAGGATCGTTTTGACAAAGGCATGGCGCTGCGCAAGCAGGTGCTGGGTGCCGAATACGTGGAAAAGTCGATGGCTGCGGCCGATGACTTCAGCCGTCCGATGCAGGAACTCTCGACGGAGTACTGCTGGGGCTACGTCTGGTCGCGTCCGGGGCTTGAGCTGCGCGAGCGCAGCCTGATCAACCTGTCGATGATCAGCGCGCTGAACCGCCCGCATGAGCTCAAGCTGCATGTGAAGGCGGCACTCAACAACGGCCTAACGCGCGACCAGATCCGCGAAGTGCTGTTGCAGGTCGCCGTGTACTGCGGCGTGCCGGCTGGCATCGACAGCACGCGCATCGCGCGCGAGGCCTTCGCCGAAGTCGATGCGGCCGCAGCGGCCAAGGGAGCCTGAGATGCCCGACGCCAAGACGCCGCAGGAACAGATCGTCCTCGACTTCTTCCGCATCCTGAGCACCGGTGACCTGGAAGCCATCCGCAAGACGCTGCATGCGGATGCGACCTGGCGGCCGATGGTCGAGAACATTCCCGGTGCCGGCGTGCATGGCCCGCGGGACGTCATCGTCGACGAGTTCCTGGGCCCGGTGCGTGGCATGTTCGCGCCCGGCGACCCCAAAACCGTGGTCGACACCATCGTCTCGTCGGGTGACTTCGTTATGTGCGAGTCGCGCGGCATCGGCAAGCTGGCCGACGGTCGGGAGTACAGCAACCGCTATGCCTGGGTGGTCGTGCTCAAGGACGGCCTGGTCCACACGATCCGCGAGTACATGGACAGTCATTACGTGGCGACGCTGTTCGGCATGGGCTGAGCCGGCGGCGTTCAACAAGAAGAACAAGAAAAACAGGGAGGGGGTCCCATGGCCGATTTCTCGGGAAAGGCGATCATCGTCACCGGGGGCGCAGGCAGCATCGGTCATGCGACTGCCTGCGTGCTGGCGGAGCAGGGCGCTGACATCCTGCTGGTAGATATCGATGGCGAGCGGCTGGCAGAACGGCGCGGCGCCGTCGAGGCCTATGGCCGTCGTGTCGCCACGCTGCGGGCCGACGTCAGCCGATCCGAAGACGTGCAGGCCTATGTGCGTGCTGCGCAGCAGGCCTTTGGCCGCATCGACGGGCTGTTCAACAACGCCGGGACCGAGGGCACCATCGCCTCGATCGAGGCCTACGACGAGGCGGAGTTCGATCGCATCGTGGCGATCAACCTGCGCAGCATTTTCCTGGGCCTGCGCCACGTCATCCCGGTGATGCTCGCGCAGGGGCAGGGCGCGGTGGTCAACACCGGTTCCATCGCCAGTGAGCGGGGCCTGGGCGGCGCCTGCGCCTACAACGCCACCAAGCACGGCATCATCGGCCTCACCCGCACGGCAGCCGCCGACGTGGGCGGGCGCGGTGTGCGCGTGAATGCAGTGTTGCCGGGCGTGATCGAAACGCCGCTGCTCGAAGGCATGCTGCGCACCATGTTCGAGGGTGACCTGGAGCTGGGCAAACGCACGCTCGGCAAGATTGCCCCGCTGGAGCGCATCGGCAAGCCCAGCGAAGTCGGGGAGGCCGTCGCCTTCCTGCTGTCCCCCGCAGCCAGTTTCGTCAACGGTGCCAGCTGGGCCGTGGACGGCGGCGCCCTCTGCACGATCCGTCACTGACCAGGGAGGTTACGAGACATGGTGGCCAACAAACGTTATCAATGGACGCTGGTCCTGCTGCTGAGCTTCAACTTCGGCATCGTTTTCTTTGATCGCAACGCCTTTAACTTCCTGGTGCCGTTCATCGCGCCAGAGCTGGGGCTCAACAACACGCAGATCGGCCTGATCGGCGCGGGGCTGTCGTTCAGCTGGGCGCTGGCGGGCCTGTTCGTCGGCCGACTCTCCGACCTGATTGGCCGCCGCAAGGCGATCCTGGTTGTCTCGACGCTGGCGTTCTCCGCCGCGTCGGTGCTGTCGGGTATTGCGGCGGGCTTCATCACGCTGCTGGCCACGCGCCTGCTCATGGGCATCGCCGAGGGCGGCATCATGCCCATCAGCCAGACGCTGATTGCTGCGGAGGTCGATCCGGCCCGCCGCGGGCTGGCGCAAGGTCTGGCGCAGAATTTCGGCGCCAACATCATCGCCAATTCGCTGGGGCCGATCGTCATCGTGGCCGTTGCCGCCGCGTTTGGCTGGCGCAACGCGTTCCTGATGGCGGCCTTGCCGGGCTTCGTGATGGCCATGCTGATCGCCTGGCTGGTGCGCGAGCCGCCGGCCGTCGAGCAGTCGGCCCGCGCTGCGCCCGGGGACTTCGGTCGTCTGCTGCGCGAACCTGCCATCCTGCGCTGCGTGGTGATCTCGATCCTGCTGGTGGCCTACCTGGTCGTGTTCAGCCTGTTCACGCCCGCGTACTTGGTGCAGGCCCGCGGCGTTGCCCCCGAGCGCATGGGCTGGATCATGTCGACCTTCGGCTTCGCGTCGATTGCCATTGCCTTCCTTGTGCCGGGCTCCTCGGACCGTTTTGGTCGCAGGCCGGTCTGCCTGGTAGCGGGACTGCTGGGCGTCGTGCTGCCGGCCGGCCTGCTGCTCACGTCGGGCGCTGCCGAGCTGCCGCTGATGGCGGTCATTGCCGTCGGTGCCGCCTTCAGCGGTATGTTCCCGCTGGTGATGGCCACGATACCCTCCGAGTTGGTGGGCGCCGGCCGTGCCGCGACCGCCATGAGCCTGACCATGGGCATCAGCGAGATCCTGGGCGGCGTGCTGGCCCCGTCGTTGGCCGGCGTGGCTGCCGATGCACACGGGCTGGTGGCCACGGTGTGGATCATGCTGGGTCTGGCCGTCGCGATCTTCGCGCTGGCCTTCATCCTGCCGGAGACCGCGCCGCGCGTGCTGGCGCGCCGGGCCGGCAACCCAGCGGTATAATGGATGGGCACTGCCACATCACTGTCAGTGCCGATTTCCATGGAGAACGCCGAGATGTCCAAGTCCTTTCCCCGTCGTACCCTGATCAAGGCCCTCATGCTGGGCACCGCCGGCCTGCCGCTGGCCGCGCGTTTCGTGCAGGACGCCCAGGCGGCGCAGCCGCTGGTTGACGCCAAAGATCCGGTCGCCGGCTCGCTGGGTTATGTGCCGGATGCCACCAAGGTGGTCGCCGCCGCCAACCCGACCTTCAAGCCGGGCCAGAAGTGCGCCACCTGCCTGCAGTTCCAGGGCAAGGTTGCCGACAAGCAGGGCGCCTGCAATCTGTTCCCGGGCAAGGATGTCCTGGGTGCTGGCTGGTGCAAGGTCTGGGCGCAGAAGCCAGGCGTCTGAAGCCCTACGGGCGGGGTTTCCTGAACCCCGCCTGAACCGGCGGGGTTGCTGCGGGCCGTGTTACGGGGTTTCCGATGCCATTTCGGACCTATCGGTAACAAAATCGTCATTACAAGGGAAGCGCCCTTGTGTACTATAGAACTTCGAGCCGACCTGCGGTTTCGCGGTTCGCGTCTCGATAGTTTGGAACAGGACCCCCCCGTTTCCATACGATATTTAGGCCCCACCTCTGGTGGGGCCTTTTTTTTTGCCTGTTTGCTCTACGCGTCGTATCGAAACGCGGGGTGTCGGTGGAGGTGGCCGCCGGTGCCGTTGAACGGGTCCGTGCCGGCCACGCTGTTAGCGTGGTAGCGTTCACTTCTCGCCGGTACCCATCAGGAGCGGGCATGTCACGCACCCCTCAGGAACAACAGGCGCTGGATCTGGTGCTCGAAATGCACAGCCAGGTGCTCGACAAGCTCGATTCGAGCAAGGTCGACCACTACCTGTCACCGGACTATCTCCAGCACAGTTCGCTCGCGGAGCCTGGCCTCGCCAGCCTCAAGTCCTTTCTCGACAAGGTGAAGATCGAGTCACCTCATGCCAAGCACCACATCAAGCGTGCGTTGGTGGATGGCGACCTCGTCGCCGTGCATGTGCACGTCGAGCGCTGGCCGGGCGATGCGGGCCTGGCGGTCGTGGATATTTTCCGCGTGGCCAACGGCAAGATCGTGGAGCACTGGGATGTGCTGCAGGAAGTGCCCGTGAAGGCCGTCAATCCCAACTCGATGTTCTGACCGCCACCGGACACCCCAGCATGAGCCTACGTTTTCAGGACAAGATCGCTGTCGTCATCGGCGGCAACAGTGGCATTGGCCTCGCTGCGGCCAAGGCCTTCGCGGTCTGATGTGTCCAGCCTCGATGACCTGTCTGCGCTGTACGAGGCGGTGGCGACCCGGCACGGTCGC
Organism: Pseudomonadota bacterium; assembly: GCA_947453065.1. Classification (GTDB taxonomy): domain Bacteria; phylum Pseudomonadota; class Gammaproteobacteria; order Steroidobacterales; family Steroidobacteraceae; genus ZC4RG30. The sequence continues at coordinate 4,088 of CANGFJ010000111.1, read as the reverse complement.
ATCGACGTGCTGTTCGTGAATGCCGGCATCGGCACGTTTGCGCCGGTCCGGGAGATCACCCCTGCGCTGTGGGACCAGGTGCACGACATCAATCTGCGCGGGGCGTTCTTTGCCGCCCAGAAGGCCCTGCCGCTGATGGGCCGGGGCAGCGCCATCGTTTTCACCGGGTCGATCGGTTCGGTGCTGAAGGCGCCCGGCAATACCGTCTATGCGGCCGCCAAGGCTGGCTTGCGCGCGGTGGCGCGCATCCTGGCCTGCGAACTGGTCGGCGACGGCATCCGCGTGAACGTCGTCAGTCCTGGCCCGACCGAGACGCCACTGATTAACCGCAACGTGGGCATGGCGCCGGAAGCGGTCGACGCCTTGCGCGCCATGATGATCGCCAACACCCCGATGCGTCGCATGGGCGAGCCCGAGGAGATTGCCCGGGCGGTGCTGTTCCTGGCGTCGAGCGAGGCCAGTTTCATCACGGGCGTCGACCTGTTTGTCGATGGTGGGGTCGTCGGCCTCTAGGATCTGGTGCCTTGCGGGGCGGGCCGCACTATAATGGTGCGCTGTACGCCACTGAAAGGGTTAAAAAAACTGCCAGACCACGCCAGCGCGGGCCCCCCGGTTGGAGTGGCGTTTGCATCTCAGGGCGCTGGCCCGGAGGATACGCAACCCGCAGGCGGTCTCTAGTCATGTCGATCCACGTCGCGCTTCGTCACGTTACCCACTACCAATACGACCGGCCCGTTGCGCTCGGTCCCCAGCTCATTCGGCTGCGGCCCGCGCCGCACTGCCGGACCCGCATCCTGTCGTATTCGCTGGATGTCGATCCGGCCGACCACTTCCTGAACTGGCAGCAGGACCCGCAGGGCAACTACATGGCGCGCCTGGTCTTCCCGGAGAAGACGCGCGAGTTCCGGGTCGCGGTCGACCTGGTCGTCGAAATGTCGGTGCTCAACCCGTTCGACTTCTTCCTGGCCCCGCATGCCGAGACCTTTCCGTTCGGCTATAGCTCGGTGGAGCGGCGTGAGCTGACACCGTTCCTGATCAAGGCGCCCCCGACGCCTTTGCTGGCGGAGTACCTGGCCGGCATCGACCGCAGCCCGATGCGCACGATCGATTTCATCGTCGGGCTGAACCAGCGGGTGGCGGCAGACATCGGTTACCTCATCCGCATGGAGCCGGGCGTGCAGTCCCCCGAGACCACGCTCGCACTGCGTTCGGGTTCCTGCCGCGATTCGGCCGAACTGCTGGTGACGCTGTTCCGCCACCTGGGGATGGCCGCACGGTTCGTGTCGGGCTACCTCATCCAGCTCAAGGCGGACGTGAAGTCCCTCGATGGTCCGCCTGGGCCCGAAGAGGACTTCACGGACCTGCACGCCTGGTGCGAGGTCTATCTGCCCGGCGGCGGCTGGATCGGCCTGGACGCCACCTCCGGCCTGCTGGCGGGCGAGGGCCACATCCCCTTGGCCTGCACCCCCGAGCCGTCGGCGGCAGCGCCCATCAGCGGCGGCGTGGACAAGGCCAAGGTCGAGTTCTCGCACGAGATGCAGGTCACCCGCATCTGGGAAGCCCCACGCGTCACCAAACCGTATACCGAGGCGCAGTGGGAGCAGATCGTGGCTGTTGGGCGCGAGGTGGACGCACAGCTCACCGCTGGCGACGTGCGCCTGACCATGGGCGGCGAGCCGACGTTCGTCGCGGTCGATGACCCGGATGGCGAGGAATGGAACACCGCCGCGCTGGGCCCGACCAAGCGCGCGCGCGCGGCCGAGCTGTACGGCAAGCTCAAGGACAAGTACGCACCGCAGGGGCTCTCGCACTTTGGCCAGGGCAAGTGGTACCCGGGCGAGCAACTGCCGCGCTGGTCGCTGAACTGCTACTGGCGCAAGGATGGCGAGCCCATCTGGCGCGATGAATCGCTGTATGCCGACGAGGGCGTCGACCATGGCGTCACGGCCGCCGATGCCTCGCGCCTGCTGGGCGCCGTGGCGCAGCGCCTGGGCCTGGCCACCACGCACATCTTCCCCAGCTTCGAAGACGTCTATTACTACTTGTGGCGCGAGCGCCGGCTGCCGGCTAACGTCGATCCGCTGGATGCGAAGCTCGATGACCCGATGGAGCGCGAACGCCTGCGCAAGGTGTTCAGCCAAGGCCTCGAGAAAGAAGTGGGCTATTCGTTGCCGGTGGCGCGCGACGCCACCGATGCGCAGTGGCAGACAGGGCCGTGGTTCCTGCGCGCCGAACGTTGCTACCTGCTGCCGGGCGACTCGCCGATGGGCTATCGCATGCCGCTGGATTCGCAGCCCTGGGTAAAGAAAAGCGATTATCCCTACCTGCACCAGCCCGACCCGTCCGAGCACTTCCCGCCGCTGGCCCGACATGCGCAGCTCATCTCGCAGCTGCGCCCCGTGGGCAGTGCACCGGCGGCGATTCCGGCTGCCGCGGCCAAGCGCCCGGCCAAGGGCGAATCGGCCGGCGGCCTGACGCGCACGGCGATGTGCGCCCAGCCGCGTGATGGCGTGCTGTATGTGTTCATGCCGCCCCTGCAGAGCCTGGAGGCCTACCTGGAACTGGTGGCGGCGGTGGAAGCCAGCGCCGGCGAGCTGGGCCTCAAGGTCGTGCTCGAGGGCTATGAACCGCCTTCGGATCCACGACTGGCGAATTTTCGCGTCACGCCCGATCCGGGCGTCATCGAGGTCAACATCCATCCGGCGGCGGGCTGGGATGACCTGGTGGAGCGCACCGAGTTCCTCTACGAGAAGGCCCATGAGTCGCGCCTGACCAGCGAGAAGTTCATGCTCGATGGTCGCCACACCGGCACCGGTGGCGGTAACCACTTCGTGATGGGCGGCGCCAGCCAGGCTGACTCGCCGTTCCTGCGCCGTCCAGACCTGCTCAAGAGCCTGCTGGGCTACTGGCATAACCACCCGTCGCTGTCGTACCTGTTCTCGGGTCTGTTCATCGGGCCGACCTCGCAGGCACCGCGCGTGGATGAGGCGCGCAACGACGCCCTCTATGAGCTGGAAATCGCGTTCCGCGAGTTGCAGGCCAACGGCGGCAATCCACCGCCCTGGCTGGTGGACCGCGTGCTGCGCAACTTGCTGATCGATGTCACCGGCAATACGCACCGGGCCGAGTTCTGCATCGACAAGCTGTTCTCGCCCGATGGCCCCACCGGCCGCCTGGGCTTGCTGGAGCTGCGTGCGTTCGAGATGCCGCCGCATGCGCGCATGAGCCTGGCGCAACAGTTGTTGCTGCGTTCGCTGGTTGCGCGCTTCTGGCAGCAGCCCTATGAGCCGACGCGGCTGGCGCGCTGGGGCACCGAGCTGCATGACCGCTTCATGCTGCCGTACTTCGTGCGGCAGGATTTCAACGACGTGCTTGCCGAGCAGCGCGATGCGGGCTTCGGGCTGGATGACAGCTGGTTCGCCCCGCACTTCGAGTTCCGCTTCCCGCGTTTCGGGGATTACGAAACGCGCGGCGTCGAGATGGAAGTGCGCCACGCGCTGGAACCCTGGCACGTCATGGGCGAGGAGGGCTCCTCCGGCGGCACCGTGCGCTATGTCGATTCATCGGTCGAGCGCGTGCAGGTCAAGGTCACCGGGCTTGCTCCGGACCGCTATGCGGTGGCCTGCAACGGCCACGCAGTGCCGCTGCGGCCGACGGGTAATGCGGGCGAATATGTCGCGGGCGTGCGCTATCGCGCCTGGCAGCCGCCCAATGCGCTGCACCCGACCATCGGCGTGCACGCCCCGCTGACCTTCGACCTGGTCGACACCTGGATGCAGCGTTCGCTGGGGGGCTGCAAGTACCACGTGACTCATCCGGGTGGCCGCAATTACGATACGTTCCCGGTCAATGCCTTCGAGGCCGAAAGCCGCCGCCTGGCGCGTTTCTTCCGGCTTGGGCACACCCAGGGCGCGGTCGCGGCGCCGACCGCGGGCGTCAATGTCGACTTCCCGTTCACCCTGGACCTGAGGCGCGCAGACTGACGTGGCGAGCCGATCCGACCTGCCCCTGAACCGGACGCGACTCGGCACCTATGCGGTCGAGCCGGGCCGCTATGACGAGCTGCTGGATGCCGAGGGCAAGCCGCG
>CANGFJ010000110.1 GCA_947453065.1 Pseudomonadota bacterium | reverse complement strand
GCAGGATCGCCCCCGGCTTGAACACGAACCGCGGCCCCTTGGGACCGTCCGGCGTGATGACCGGCGAGACCTGATCTTTGACCAGCAGGTTGTAGTAGTCGCGCAGCGCCCGCGCGCCGGTGTGCGTGGACGAGCCGCGGATCACCTGTACCCCGAGCCGCCGGGCGATCATCGCCGGCACCTCGCCATCCACGGACGGGCTGATGAGAAAGCCCAGCTTCAGCCCCTTGCGCTGCTGGTCCAGCAGGTAGCGCGCACAGAACAGCTCGTGCTGGTGCCAGTAGCACGGCAGCAACGACGGTGCCTGCGCCAGCGCGGCATCCAGGTGCTCGGCGCCCTCCACTTTCGTGATGCGACAGGTCAGCCACCAGAACCGAAGGATGGCCAGTGCCACCGGGGTCACCAGGCGATACACCAGGCGCCGCTGCCAGGTAAGCCGACGGCTGGAAGTGGCCGGCTGGGGATCAGTCATGCGACACGGTCATGCCGGAGGGCCTCGCCTGGGTTAAAATTCCGCTACTCATGATGATTTCCTGCACATGACGGCCAGCGCCGCCACGGCCCTGCCCCCCGAATCGGACCAGCAGTTCGACGTCGGCTCTACCGCAGATTCCCTCGATCGCATGCGCGAGGTCTACGCGCAGCTGGGCGATGCCTATCGCATCTATGCGCCCGGCCGGCAGTCGCACACCTGGGTGTTCAACCACCCGGACGACGTGCGCCGCATCCTGATCACAAACTATCGCAACTACACCAAGGGCGTGGGTTTCGATCGCATCAAGATCCTGCTGGGCAACGGGATCATAGTGAGCGAGGGGGAGTTCTGGAAGCGCCAGCGCCGGCTGCTGCAGCCCACCTTCCACCGCCGCATCCTCACGCAGCTGGGCGGCCTCATCACGCGCGCCAACGAGGCGCTCATCGCCCGCTGGGACATCAAGGCCGACAGCGGCGAGCCGGTCAACGTCACCGACGACATGAGCGAGATGACCATCGAGATCATCCTGCGCATGATCTTCGGCGATGATGTCGACGCCATGGCCGCCGAGTCGGGCGAGAACCCCTTCTCGCTGTTCACCGAAGACGCCGAGCGCGACCTGAAGTTTGCCTACCGCTTCCGCAAGCTCGCCGCGCTCATCGGCAAATACGTCGCGCGCCGCCGCGCCGCCGGCGGCGAACCCGCGGGCGAAGACCCGGACTACCTCTCGATGATGCTGCTGGCCCGCGACAAGGACACCGGCGAGGGCATGAGCGACAAGGAGCTGATCGACGAGATCACCACCCTGATCGTCGCCGGCCACGAGACCACCGCGAGCATGCTCAACTGGACCTGGTATCTGCTGGGCGGCCACCCCGAGGCCGAGGCCCGCCTGCACGCCGAGATCGACGCCAAGGCCGACGAGCCCGTGCCCTCGCTCACCTCCATGGAAGAGCTGCACTACGCCAACCTCGTGCTGCAGGAGGCGCTGCGCCTCTACCCGCCGGTGTGGGTTATCTCACGGCGCACCATCGAGCCCGACGTGCTGGGCGGCTACACCGTGCCCGCAGGCACCGACGTGTTCATCAGCCCCTACTTCGTGCACCGGCACCCGGACTTCTGGCAGGACGCAGAAAGCTTCCACCCCGAGCGCTTCGAGTCCGCCGACCAGGACCGCAAGCGCCTCACCTACCTGCCCTTCTCTGCCGGCGCGCACCACTGCATCGGCGAGACCCTGGCCATCTACGAAGGCCTCCTGCACCTCTCCAAGGTGGCACGGCGCTACCGCCTGCATCGCCTCGATAACGAGCCGGTGGAATTCGAGGCCCTGATCAACCTGCGCACGCGCAAGCCCATCTTCATGCGGCTCGAGCGGCGCGCCTGAGACCCCTATGCAAGCCAAGACCCTGACCGAACTGATGGCGTTGAACCGCGACGCCCCGCGCAGCATCACCTACCACAACGGCGAGAACGACTCGCACGCGGTGAGCTTCGCGCAGCTGCACGACCGCGCACTGGGCATCCTGCACCACCTGCAGCAGCTGGGCGCCACGCCCGGCGACACGCTCATTCTTCTGCTGGGCAACAACGAGCAGTTCGTCGATGCGTTCTGGGGCGGCGTGCTGGGCGGCATCATTCCCGTGCCCGTGGCCATCGGCATCAGCGACGAACACCGCCACAAGCTGCTGCGCATCGCGCGCAAGCTGGGCCAGCCGTTCATCTACACCGACCGCAAGACCCTCGATCGCATCGGCGCCTTCGCCACGCAGAGCAGCGACCCCACCGAGGCCGCCACCTTCGCGGCCCTGAAGGCCCGCGCCTTCCTCGTCGAAGACCTGCACGACATTTCGGTCAAGGGCACGCCGCATGCGGCCCGGCCCGAAGACACCGCCTTCATCCAGTTCTCGTCCGGCTCCACCAGCGACCCCAAGGGCGTGGTGCTGACGCACGCCAACCTCATCGCCAACATCGACGGCTCGACCCAGGCCGGCGGCTTCAACGAGACCGACACCAGCCTGTCGTGGATGCCGCTGACCCATGACATGGGCCTGATCGGCTTCCACCTGGTGATGTTCGCCAACCGCGTACACGCCCACCTCATGCCCACCGAGCTGTTCGTGCGCCGCCCGCTGCTGTGGCTGGCCATTGCCTCGCAGCACAAGGCCACCATCCTGTGCTCGCCGAACTTCGGCTACCGCCACTACCTCAAGGTGCTGGGAGAGCGCTCACCCGGCAACCTCGACCTGTCGGCCGTGCGCCTGATCTTCAACGGTGCTGAGCCCATCTCCGTCGAGCTGTGCGAAGAGTTCCTGGCACGCCTGTCGGCGCTCGGCCTGAACCGCGACGCCATGTTCCCGGTGTACGGCCTGGCCGAAGCCTCACTGGCCGTGAGCTTCCCGCCCGTTGGCCGGCCCTACAAGGCCATCCAGCTCAACCGCCACAAGCTGGGCATCGGCGAGAAGGCCGAGGTCCTCGCCCACGCCAGCCGCGACGCACTCGGCCTGGTCAGCGTCGGCACGGTCATCCCCTTGTGTGAGCTGCGCATCGCCGGCAACGACGACGCCGCGCTGGAAGACGGCCGCATCGGCCACATCCACATCCGCGGCGGCAACGTCACCGCCGGCTACTTCGAAGAGCCCGAAGCCAACGCCGCCACCTTCACCGCCGATGGCTGGCTGAAGACCGGCGACCTGGGGCTCATCCTGGACGGCGAGACCTACATCACCGGCCGCGCCAAGGAGATCCTCTTCGTCAACGGCCAGAACTACTACCCCCACGACCTGGAGTCCGTCGCGCAGCGCGCGCAGGGCATGGAACTGGGCAAGGTGGTCGTGGCCGGCGTGCGCCCGCCGGGCGCCGAGACCGACCAGCTCGTCGTCTTCCTGCTGCACCGGGGCGATGCCGCCGAGTTCGTGCCCCTGGCGGCCGAAGTGACGCAGCTCATCAACGAGCACACCGGCCTAGAAGTGGCCGACGTCGTGCCCGTCAAGCGCATCCCCAAGACCACCAGCGGCAAGATCCAGCGCCACCTGCTCGAGCAGAACTACATCGACGGCGAGTTCACCGCCGACCTGGCCGAGATCGCGCAGCTGCGCAGCGCGCAGGCCAGCGTCGCCACGCAGTCCACCGACGTCATCGAGGCGCGGCTCCTGCAGATCTGCAACAGCGTGCTCACCAATCGCCCGGTGGCCGCCAGCGACAACCTGTTCGAGATCGGCGCCAGCTCCCTCAAGCTCATCGAGATCCACGAGCAGATCGACAAGGATTACCCGGGCGTGCTGGACCTCACCGAGCTGTTCGACCACCCGACCATCGCGGAGCTGTCCACCCACCTGACGCGGAAGCTGGCCGAGGCGGCGGGCTGAGGCAGCCCCTCAATAAATTCCCTTCTTCAACTTCCAGCGCCGATGCCCCCAGGTCCAGTCCTGGGGCGCAGCCAGAATCTCCTGCTCGACCCGCCGCGCATAGCGCACGGTCAGCTCGCCCGGCTCCAGCTTCTCGCCGGGGCCGGCCAGCGGCATGAACTCAATCTCGTAATGCCCGCGCTTCACGCGCCGCAGCGCCACGAACAGCGCGGCATAGCGCGTGGCCTTGGCCATCTGTTCGGGGCCCATATAAAAGGCCGTGTCGCGACCCAGGAAGGTCAGCCAGTGCTTGTGGTCGCTGGAGAGCGGCTCCTGGTCAGCCAGCATGGCGATGCCGCGCACGATGTTGCGCCGCTTGAGCATGTCACCCAGCAGCTCTTTGGCAGGCACCAGGTGCGCGCCGAAGCGGGTGCGGATCGCAAACATCATCCGCTCTGCCCATTGCGACTTGATGGGCTTGTAGCCCACGTCCAGCGGATAGCCCAGGTTCAGCGCCAGCGCGTGCAGCACCCATTCCCAGTTGGCTTGGTGGGCGGCAATCAGCAGCACCGGCTTGCCCAGGCCCAGCAGCTCCTGCGCCAGCGCCAGGTTGCGCAGGGTGACGCGCGCAGAGAACTGCTCACGCGTCATGGCGGCCGCCTTGAAGGTCTCGGCCACGGTCTGGCCGACCTGGTAGTAGTGGCCGGCAACCAATCGCTCAATGTCGGCAGCGGGCAGGGCCGGAAAGCAGGCCTTGAGGTTGTCGCGCACGACCTCTACCCGCAGTCGCAGCACGCGCAGCACCAGGAAGATCAGCGCGCCGGTGACGGCATAGAGCACCCCCAGCGGGAGGCGGGCGACGAGGCGGAGCCAGAGGGGACGGAGGTCGGTTTTCACTCCGCGATATTCCCACACTCCCCGCTCCGGCAGGCAGCGCCGCGGACGCTGCCGGAATGCTATTCTCGCCGGCGACCGCCTGTTCGGGGCACCCCGCGGCGGCACCATTCATCAACAAATCAGACCCGGTGCGAGACCCATGAATGAAACAAAGCTGCTGATCGGTGGAGTGGACGTGGGCGCCAAGAGCGGCGCGACCTTCGAGCGCAAGAGCCCGATCACGGGCGAAGTGGTCACCCGTTCGGCCGCTGCCGGCGTCGAAGACGTCAAGGCTGCCATCGACGCCGCTGCGGCCGCCTTCCCGGCCTGGTCCAAGACCAGCCCGAGCGCCCGCCGCAAGCTGCTCACCGAGGCTGCCGCCAAGCTGCGCGCCAAGAGCGGCGAGTTCTCGCGCCTGTGCGTGGAAGAAACCGGCGCCATCGGCGGCTGGGGTCACTTCAACACCGCCTTCGCCGCCAACATCTGCGAAGAAGCCGCGGCGATGACCACGCAGATCCTGGGCGAGACCATCCCCACCGACCACGCGGGCACCCTGGCGATGGGCATTCGCGTGCCGGCCGGCGTCTGCGTTGGCATGGCGCCCTGGAACGCACCGGTCATCCTGGGCGTACGCTCCATCGCCATGCCCCTGGCCTGCGGCAACACCGTGGTCATGAAGGCCTCGGAGCTCAGCCCGGCCGTGCACCGCCTGATCGTCGACGCCTTCGTCGAAGCCGGCTTCCCGGCTGGCACCGTCAACTTCATCACCCATTCCTCGGCCGACGCCCCGCAGGTCGTCGAAGCCCTGATCGCAGACCCGGCCGTGCGTCGCGTCAACTTCACCGGCTCCAGCCGCGTCGGCAGCATCGTCGGCATGCTCTCGGGCAAGTACCTCAAGCAGTGCCTGCTCGAGCTGGGCGGCAAGGCTCCCTTCCTCGTGCTGGAAGACGCGGACCTGGACGAGGCCGTGGCCGCTGCCGCCTTCGGCGCGTTCATGCACCAGGGCCAGATCTGCATGTCGACCGAGCGCATCATCCTGGTCGACAAGATCGCCGATGCGTTCATGCAGCGCTTCGTCGCCAAGGTGAAGTCGCTGCCGATGGGCGACCCGACCAAGGGCAACTTCCCGATCGGCGCCTGCGTCGAGTCCAAGACCGTCGACCACGTGAAGGCGCTCATCGCCGACGCCACCGCCAAGGGCGCCACGGTCGCCACCGGTGGCACCGGCCCCGGCGGCGCCTTCTTCGAGCCGACCGTCATCGACGGCGTCAAGAAGGGCATGCGCATCTACGGCGAAGAGTCCTTCGGGCCCATCGTCGGCGTGCTGCGCGCGCGCGACACCGACCATGCCGTCGAGCTGGCCAATGACTCCGAGTACGGCCTGTCGGCCGCGGTGTTCAGCCAGGACATCGGGCGCGCGCTGGCCACGGCGCAGCGCATCGACTCGGGCATCTGCCACATCAACAGCGCCACCGTGCAGGACGAGGCGCAGATGCCCTTCGGCGGCACCAAGTCCAGCGGCGTGGGCCGCTTCGGTGGCCAGGCAGGCGTGGCCGAGTTCACCGAGCTGCGCTGGGTGAGCATCGCGACCCAGCACCGCCACTACCCGATCTAAGGGCTGGCGCCATCGACGGGGGGCGGTCGCCGCAAGGTGCCCGCCCCGTTTCCTGCCGACGAGGCAGCCGGACACCCCCTGGCGCGTCGACGTCATGGCCAACTCCAGCACTCTCCAGTCCAGCAAGTTAAGAAGCCCCCACCATGCGAGCACCCACACCTGAAGAAGCCAAGCAGGAACGCATCCTGCTGCAGGGTCTGAGCTTCGACGCCTTCATCTGGATCGGCTACTTCATCGTCGCCCTGCAGACGGGCATGCTGACGCTCATCGCCGAGTGCGTGAAAGGCGGCGTCACCATTGGCCTGACCACGATTTCAGTCATCCTGCTGCGGCGGATCAACCGCGACCGCATGCAGCACTATGACTTCGGCACCGGCAAGGTCGAGCAGGCCATCAGCCTGCTCAGCGCACTGGCTGTCATCTGCGCTGCCACCTTCATCAGCTTCGAGATTGTCGAACGGCTGCGCGAGATCGGCCACGAAGCGGCTGGCGCCCACCACGCCAACTTCTTGGCGCTGGCCATTGTCAGCGTAGACCTGGTCGTGGACATCGCGCTGTGTATCAACCTGTCCCGCTCAGCGCATGGCCTGGTGTCACCCGTGTTCACGGCCGAACACCGCGCCCGCATCGGACACCTGGTGATCTCGGGCGTGGTGCTGCTGGGCCTGACCATTGCGCAGTTCACCACCGGTGCGGTGTCGGCCTGGGCCGACATCCTGGCCTCTGCCGGCCTGGCGCTGTTCCTGGTCTGGCTGGCCATCGGCATCGTGAAGGGCGCCCTGCCCGACCTGCTCGACCGCACGCTCAGCGAAGAGCTGCAGCTGCACATCAACCGTGCGCTCATCGCCCACTTCGACCGCTACGAGCAGCTCGGCCGGGTGCGATCGCGCCAGGCCGGCAGCCGCTACATGGTCGACATCGAGCTGGGCTTCAGCCCCTCGATGACCATGGCCGAAGTGGCCGGGCACCTGGCGGCCATCCAGCAGGACCTGGAGCGCGACCTGCCCGGCAGCCACGTGGTGCTGGTCCCCAAAGTCGCCAGCTGATCGCCATGGACACCCCGCCGCCCGTCATCCAGCTCCATGCCGCCAGCAAGCGCTTCGGGAACGGGGTGCAGGCGCTGGCGGAGTGTTCGCTGCAGCTGGCCGGCGGGGAGTTCGTCTCACTGCTCGGCCCTTCCGGCTGTGGCAAGAGCACCGTGCTGCGGCTGGTCGCCGGGCTCGAGCAGCCCAGCAGTGGCACGGTGCAGTCCCCCGCCCTGCAGGGCGCGGATGCGGCCACCGCCTATGTGTTCCAGGAACCGGCGCTCATGCCCTGGGCCAGCGTCTTCGACAACGTCTGGCTGCCGCTGCGACAGGCCGGCCAGGCGCGCGCCGCCTCCCACGATCGCATCACGGCCGCGCTGCGCGGCGTGGGCCTGCAGGACTTCGGCAGTGCCTACCCCGCGGAACTCTCCGGCGGCATGAAAATGCGCACCTCCATCGCCCGCGCCCTGATCACCCAGCCGCGCGTGCTGCTGATGGACGAGCCCTTTGCCGCGCTGGATGAGATCACCCGCAGCCGCCTCAACAGCGACCTGCTCGACCTGTGGGCGGCACAGGGCCTGTCGGTGCTGTTCGTCACCCACAGCGTGTACGAGAGCGTGTTCCTCAGCCAACGCGTGTTGGTGCTGGGACAGCGGCCCGGCCGAGTCGTGGCCGAGGTCCGCATCGACGCACCTTATCCGCGCAACGCCGCCTTCCGTCGCTCGGCCCCCTACCTGCAGGCCTGCGCCGAGCTCTCGGCGGCGCTGGAAGCCGCCTACGGAGACACGCCATGAAGGCCCGGCGCCTGCTGCCCGCGCTCACGCTGCTGGCCCTGCTGCTGGGCTGGGAACTGCTGGTGCGCCTGGCGCACATTCCGCACTACACCCTGCCCGCGCCCTCGCTGGTGGCCCAGACACTGTGGGCCAATTTCGGCTCGCTGGCTGGCAGTTGGTGGTTCACGATCAAGGTGACCTTCAGCGCACTGGCGCTGGCCTGCGCCGGCGGCGTGCTCCTTGCCGCGGTGTTTGCGCTGTCGCCCGCGGTCGAGGCCGCGCTGTTTCCGGTGGCCGTCATCCTGCAGGTCACGCCGCTGGTGGCCATCGCGCCGCTCATCCTCATCTACATCGAGAGCACCACCGCCGCGCTGTTGCTGTGCGCGTGGATCGTCGCGTTCTTCCCCATCCTCTCCAACACGGTGCTCGGGCTGCGGGCCGCCGATGCCAACCTGCGGGACCTGTTCCGCCTCTATCGGGCAACGCCGTGGCAGCGCCTGCGCCTGCTGCTCACGCCGACCGCGCTGCCTTATTTCCTGGGCGGCCTGCGCATCTCCGGCGGCCTCAGCCTGATCGGCGCAGTGACCGCCGAGATGGTGGCCGGCGCAGCGGGCCGCGAAACCGGCCTGGCCTCGCGCATCCTCGAAGCCAGCTTCCGCACCGAGACACCGAAGATGTTTGCGGCACTCACGCTGCTGGTGTTTACCGGCATGCTGATCTTCTGGGCCTTCAACGCGCTTTCACACCACCTGCTGCGCATGCGGCAAAAGAACGGGTAACTCCCATGCGTCATGTCTGCTTCACCCTGCTGGCCCTCATCGGGCTTGCCACAGCCCAGGCGGCGGATCGCGTGACCTTTGCCACCAACTGGAAGGCACAGGCCGCGCACGGCGGCTTCTACCAGGCCATCGCCGATGGCACGTATCGAAAATACGGCTTGGAAGTCACCCTGCTACAGGGCGGCCCACAGGTGAACAACCGGCCGCTGCTGCCGGCCGGGCGTATCGATTTCCTGATGACGGGCAACCTGTTGCACAGCTTCGACAACGTGAAGAACGGCGTGCCCACCGTGGCCGTGGCCGCCATCTTCCAGAAGGACCCGCAGGCCCTTATTGCCCATCCGGGCCAGGGTTACGAGACCTTCGAGTCGCTGAAGAACGCACCCGTGGCACTCGTCGCCAAGGACGCCCAGTTCACCTGGTGGCAGTGGCTCAAGGCCACCCACGGTTTCCGCGATGAAGCGCTCAAGCCCTACAACTACAACCTCGGCCCCTTCCTGGCCAACAAGAAGGCCCTGCAGCAAGGCTATTCAGTGGCCGAGCCGATCTACGTGCAGGCCCAGGGCGGCTTCAAGCCCGTGGTCCACCTGCTGGCCGACCACGGCTTCTCCACCTATTCCACGCTCATCGAAACCCGCGCCGAGACAATCCGCAGCAAACCCGAGCTCGTGCAGCGCTT
>CANGFJ010000109.1 GCA_947453065.1 Pseudomonadota bacterium | reverse complement strand
CGCTGCCGTGCTCGTGCCGCGCCAGGGCGCGGGCCAGCACGAACAGCAGGTCCGACAGGCGGTTCAGATAGACGAGCAGCAGCGGGCTGAGCGGCTCGAGCTTGGAGAGTGTCCAGCAGCGGCGCTCGGTGCGGCGCGCGATGGTGCGCGCCAGGTGGCAGTGCGCAGCGGCCAGTCCGCCGCCCGGCAGGATGAATTCTTTCAGCGGCGGGAGGGTGGCGTTGAAGGTTTCGACGTCGGCCTCGATTTTCTCGATGTGCGCGTCGGTCACCATGGTGTAGCCGGGCACGGCCAGTTCACCGCCCAGGTCGAACAGGTCGTGCTGCACACGGAACAGGCAGTGCGCGATGTCGGCCGGCAGGCCGGGCGCGGCCAGCAGCAGGCCCACACAACTGTTGAGTTCGTCTACGGTGCCGACCGCTTCGATGCGGGCGGAATCCTTGTCCACGCGGCTGCCATCGCCTAGCCCCGTGGTGCCTTCATCGCCCGTGCGGGTGATGATCTTGCTGAGTCTGTTTCCCATGGGATCGACTTTAGCAGCTTGGCTGCGGGGCGCGCTTCTGTCACCGTTCGCGCCATGACTACGCCCACTTCACACCCCTCGCCACAGCTGGCTGCGGCCCTGGAGGCGGCCCGCGCCGCCGATGCGGTCATCCGCCCCCTGTTCCGCAACAACCTCGCGGTGGAGATCAAGGCGGACCGCTCGCCCGTCACCGAGGCCGACCGGCGCGCCGAGGCGGCGATCCGCGAGGTGCTGTCGCGGCACTTCCCCGACTACGGCTTCTATGGCGAGGAGACGGGCCAGCACGCGATGGATGCCGACAACGTCTGGCTGGTGGATCCGCTGGATGGCACCAAGTCCTTCGTGCGCGACACGCCGTTCTTCTCGACCCAGATTGCGCTGATGCGCAAGGGCCGTCTGGTGCTGGGCGTGTCGTCGGCCTGTGCCTATGGCGAGCTGGCCTGGGCCGAGGAGGGCGGCGGCGCCTGGCTGGACGGCAAGCCGATCCACGTCAGCCGCACGGCGCAGTTGCAGGATGCGATCCTCTCGACGGGCAACCTCAAGACCTTGGCCGGCGCGCCGCAGTGGGCCAATTTCGGACAGCTGGTGCGCGGCGTGAACCGCCTGCGCGGCTATGGCGACTTCGTGCACTACCACCTGCTGGCGCGCGGCGCGCTCGACGTGGTGGTGGAGTCGGACGTGAACATCCTCGACATCGCCGCGCTGGCGGTGATCGTGCGCGAGGCCGGCGGCCGGTTCACGGACCTGTCGGGTGGCGAGGTGGGCCTGGAGACCACCACCGTGCTGGCCAGCAATGGCCTGCTGCACGATGCGACCGGAACGCTGGTCGACTATTCCTATCGTTAAGACGCTGGATCGAGGAGTTCAGGATGAACGTACGTCTTGTGTGCTTGCCGGCCCTGGCCGTGCTGTGTCTGGCGGGCTGCCAGCGCCAGGTTGAAGCCCCGTCACCGGTCAGCAGCGCCGCCCGTACGGCCGCTGCGGTGATGACCCCTGAATTCCTCAGCACGCGCATCCGCGAGCTCTCGGATGACCGCTTTGGCGGGCGCGGCCCGGCAAGCCCGGGGGATGTCGCCGCGCGCGGCTGGATCGCCGACCAGCTCAAGGCGCTGGGCTACGAACCGGGCGGCGCCAACGGCAGCTACGAGCAGCCCTTCGAAGTCATCGGCATCGACTCGAAGCTGCCGACGCAGTGGCAGTTCCAGGGCGCGGGCAAGGCGCTGGACCTGCGCTACCGCGACGACTACGTCGGCTCGGGCGGCACGCAGGGCAAGCAGGCGGCGTTCAAGGATGCCGAGGTCGTGTTCGTGGGCTACGGCATCCAGGCGCCGGAATACCAGTGGGATGACTTCAAGGGCCAGGACCTCAAGGGCAAGGTCCTGCTCATGCTCAACAACGACCCGGACTGGGACGACGCGTTGTTTGCCGGCAAGACGCGCCTGTATTACGGTCGCTGGGACTACAAGTACGAAAGCGCGGCCCGCCAGGGGGCGGCTGCGGCGATCATCATCCACACGACGCCGTCGGCGGGCTATCCGTTCCAGGTGGTGCAAACGTCCTGGGCGGGCGAGAAGTTCGAGTTGCCCGCGGGCACCGAGCCGCGCATCGCGCTGCAGGCCTGGGTCACCGAGGCCAAGGCGCAGGCGCTGGTGGGCCTGGCCGGCAAGGACCTGGCGCAGCTGGTGGAAGCGGCGCGCTCGCGCGACTTCCAGCCGGTGCACCTGGGGGTGAAGACCTCGATGGCCATCACCAACGTCATCACCAAGAAGGCGACGGCCAATGTGGCCGGGCTGCTGCGCGGCAGCGACCCGGCGCTGGCCAAGCAGGTGCTGGTGTACACCGCGCACCACGACCACCTGGGCATCGGCGAGCCGGATGCCACGGGCGATCGCATCTACAACGGTGCGATCGACAACGCCTCGGGCGTCGCGCAGGTGCTGGCGGTGGCCAAGGCCTTCAAGGCGCTGCCGGTGCCGCCGCGTCGCTCGGTGCTGATGCTGCTGGTGGCTGGCGAGGAGCAGGGGCTGCTGGGCTCGCAGTACTACAGCGAGCACCCGACCTTTGCGCCGGGGCGCATCGCGGCGAACTTCAACATCGATGGCGGCAATGTCTTCGGCCGCTCGGCCGAGGTGGTGTTCGTGGGCAAGGGCAAGTCCACGGTCGATGCGGCCATCGAGAAATATGCGGCCGCCCAGGGCCGCACGGTGAAGCCGGACCAGCTGCCCGACCGCGGTTATTTCTATCGTTCGGACCAGTTCAACCTCGCGCGCATTGGCGTGCCGGCCTTCTATGGCGACTCGCCGCTGGAGTACATCGGTCGGCCAGCCGGCTGGGGCAAGGCGCAGATCGAGGACTTTGAGGCCAAGCGCTATCACCAGCCCAGCGACCAGTTCGATGCGTCGTGGAACTACGACGGCATGATCGAGGACGTGCAGCTGCTGTTCTGGGCGGGGCTGGACATCGCCAACGCCGACACGATGCCGTCGTGGCGCGCGGGCGATGAGTTCGAGGCGGCCCGCAAGGCCGCGCTGGCGGCCGTCAGCGATTGAGCAGGTTGGCCGGCGAGTACTGGTCGGTGAGCACGCGCGCGCTGGCGTCCCAGTCGACGCGGCGTGAGAACAGGGTGAGTAGCGCTGCGCTGTCTACGCCGTAGGTCTTCAGGGCGGCCTGGTAGCGGTTGGCGCGGGCCAGCAGCTCTTCCTCGGTGGGCAGGCTGCCCAGGCGCGCCACGATGACGCGGTTCTCGCGCTTGAGGTTGTAGAACGGCCCGTACACGCTGGCGTAGGTCGTGGACTCGTGGTCGTAGAGCTTGCTGGACGAGAAGGTGTTGGCCACCAGCACGCCCTGCGGCGCGAGCAGCGTCTTGACTTCGGTGAGGTATTCCTTCGTGAGCAGGTGCTCGGGGATGTACTCGTGGTCGAAGGCGTCCAGCAGGATCACGTCGTACTGCTTGCCTTGGCGCGCAGCGCGCTTTACATACACGCGACCGTCGACTTCAGACACGCGCAGCATCGGCCCATCGCGGAAATCGAAGAACTTGCGGGCCACGCGTGTGACCGCGGGGTCGATCTCCACGACATCAATCTGCGCTTCCGGCAGCAGTTGGCGCAGCGCCGTGGGGAGGGAGCCGCCCCCCAGTCCCACGATCAGGATGCGGCGCGGCTGCTCGCTGGCGAACAGCGTGCCGGCCAGCATCATGCGGGTGTAGTTGAGCGCGAAGCGCTGCGGGTTGCGCGGGTCGACGCAGGACTGGCGGCCGATGCGGCACTGGCGCGTGAAACACATGCAGCGCGTGCCGTCCTCTTCGTACACCAGCACTTCGCGGTACAGCGAGCGCTCGGAATGCAGCAGCGACATCTGCGCCTGCGCGGCGGTGCCCGCGGTGGCCAGCAACAGCAGTAACAGCAATCGTTTCATGTGCTTTTTCGTCCGGCGAAGAGGCCCAGGGCTGCAAACAGCGCCGACACACCCATCAGACTGAGCAGGATGTCGTTCACGTCAAACCACAGCACCAGATAGAACGAGGTCAGGATGGTGCCGGCGGCGCTGCCGAAGGTGGAAACGAAGAACAACTGCCCGGCGCGGCGCCCCGACGTGGCGTCGCCGTCGACAATCAGGCGCACGCAGTACGGCGAGACCATCCCCGAAAAGAACGTCGGGATGAAAAACAGCAGCGTGGCGGCCGCCAACGAACCGAAGCGCGGGTCGGGAATGGCGATGGCCAGCCGTTCCAGCGGTTCGCCGGTCAGTGGCAGCACGGGCAGGGCGGTGGCGGCGGCGGCCAGCAGCAGCAGCGACAGGCGCGTGAGGCTGGGCGTGTGCAGCGACCAGCGCCCGCCGGCCAGGTAGCCCAGCGACAGGGCCAGCATGAACACGCTGATGATCGCGCCCCACACATAGATGCTGCTACCGAAGTTCGGCGCCAGCAGCCGGCCGCCGAGCAGCTCGATGGCCATGACGAAGAAGCCCGACCAAAAGGCGATGCCGTAGCACAGCAGCGAACGACTCACGGCTGCAGGCGCGTCGCGTGCCAGGCGCCGAGGCGGGGTGTGCCGGCCTCGTCAAACGACACCTCGCGGGTCCAGCGCGCGCGGTCATGGATGCGCGCATCGCCCTCGACCCACAGTTCGACTGCGGTGGCCCACAGCAGGTAGCCGCCCCAGTGCGCCGGGCGCGGGATCACCGAACCCTGCGGCGGCGCCTGCTCGCCGTACTGGCGGGTGACGGCGTCGAGCTGGGCGACCAGGCCGCCGCGCGAGGCAATGGGCTGGCTCTGCTGGCTCGCGTGCGCGCCGAGCTGGCTCTGGCGGGCACGGGCGGCGAAGTACTCATCGCTCTCGGCTGCGCTGGTCTGGCGCATCAGGCCCTCGATGCGCAGCTGGCGATGGCTGTGGTCCCAGTGCATGACCAGCGCGGCCCGCGGGTTGGCCGCCAGTTCACGCCCCTTGCGCGAGTGGTAGTTGCTGACGAAGTGCACGAAGCCCGGCTCGGCCACGATGTCCTTGCACAGCACGACCCGCGCGGAGGGCTGGCCCTCGGCGCTGCAGGTGGCCAGCACCATCGCGTTGGGGTTGGGCTGGTCGGCGCGCTGCACGGCTTCTGCCAGCCACTGCGCGGCGAGGTGGAGGGGTTCCGCAGGGAGCGGTTCGGGAAGGACGTCGTTGATGGCCATAAGCCAGATCTTAGCGCTTTGGCCGTTCAGGAGGCATTCACCGCGCCGCGCCTAAGGTGAAATCCAGTCAACGAAGAGGTGTGTCATGTTGCGATCAGTCCTGTTCTCGGTGGTGGCCCTGGCCGCGGCGGGCGCGGCGGTTGCGCACGACGGCGACCGCTGGGACCGTGGTGGCGACCGCGGGCGTTACGAGCGGTACTACGAAGGGCGGCACGGGCGCCACGACCGTGACGAGCGCTATGGCCGCTATGAGCGCGATGAACGTCGCTGGGGTTCGCGCGAGTACCGCCCGGCGCCCCGGTACTCCCGCTACCCCGACCGCTATGTCTACGCCGAGCCGGCCTACCCGGTTTACGCGCTGCCGCCGTTGGGCCTGAGTATTTATATTCCCCTGCGCTGAGGCCTGAGCTGACGCGGCGCTTGCCAGCGGGGTGTCGCATCGATAAAACGGAGCCCGGGTTTTTCGCCCGGGTTCCGCTTCACGAGGCCTGCCATGACGCTCGACGAATTACGCCGCCAGCTGGATGAGCTGGACGGCGAACTGCTGGCGCTGATTGCCAAGCGCCAGGCCACCAGCCGTGAAATCGCCGCCGCGAAGCGCGCCACCGGGTATCCGACGCGCGATTATCGCCGCGAGCGCGAGGTCATCCTGGGGGTGCGGGCCCGTGCCGAGAAGCTGGGCTTGCCCGGGGAACTGGCCGAGGACGTGCTGCGCTTGTTGATCCGCTCCTCGCTCACGACCCAGGAGCAGGCCCGCGTGGCCGCCCAGGGTATTGGCAGCGGTCGCCGCGCCTTGGTTATCGGCGGCGCGGGCAAGATGGGCGGCTGGTTCGTGCAGTTCCTGGGCTCGCAGGGTTTCGCGGTGCAGGTCGCCGACCCGCAGGGCGCGGCCCCTGGCATCCCCGTGGTGGACGACTGGCGCACCCTGGCCGACCTCGACGCCTACGACTTCATCGTTGTCGCCACGCCGCTGAGCGCCAGCGGCGCCATCCTGAGCGAACTGGCGCTGCGCCGGCCGCCGGGCGTGGTGTTCGACCTGGGCTCGCTCAAGTCGCCGCTGCGGGGCGGCCTGTATGCGCTCAAGGCCGCGGGCGTGAAGGTCACCTCCTTGCACCCGATGTTCGGCCCTGCCACCGAACTGCTGTCGGACCGCCACGTCATTTTCGTCGACCTGGGCTCGCAGGAAGCCCTGGATGCAGCCCGCTCGCTGTTTGCCGCCACCATGGCCGAGCAGGTGGTCATGGGGCTGGACGAACACGATCGCCTGATCGCCTATGTGCTGGGCCTCTCGCATGCCCTGAACATCGCCTTCTTCACCGCGCTGGCCGAGAGCGGGGAGGCCGCACCGCGGCTGGCCAAGCTCTCCAGCACCACCTTCGACGCGCAGCTGGAAGTGGCCACCGACGTGTCGGAAGAGAGCCCGGAGCTGTATTACGAGATCCAGGCGCTCAACGACTACGGTGCCGAGTCCCTCGAGGCCCTGGCCAAGTCGGTCGATCGCCTGCGCACTGCCGTGCTGTCGCGCGACTTCGCCACCTTCAAGGGATTGATGCAGCAGGGTTTTGATTACCTCAAGGACCGCCGTGAAGTTGTTCAGCGCCGCGCTTGAGTCCCGCCCGGTGGGCGGGGTAAAAGTGTTGGCATGAGTGATGTCATCGACCGGGACGGCTTTCGCGCCAATGTCGGCATTGTCCTGATGGACGATGCGGGCCAGTTGTTCCTGGGCCGTCGCTCCGGCGGCAAGGGCTGGCAGTTCCCGCAGGGCGGGGTCCACCAGGGCGAAAGCCCCGAAGATTCGCTCTACCGCGAGCTGCACGAAGAAATCGGACTGCGCGCCGAAGACGTCAGCCTGGTCGGCCAGACCGACCGCTGGCTGCGCTATCGCCTGCCCAAGCGCTATGTGCGCCACGACAAGCTGCCGCTGTGCATCGGCCAGAAGCAGCGCTGGTTCCTGCTGCGCATGAACCGGCCCGACACGGTGTTCCGCTTCGATACGACCGGCTCGCCAGAGTTCGATCGCTGGCGCTGGGTCGATTACTGGCAGCCGGTGCGCGAGGTCATTTACTTCAAACGCCAGGTGTATGTGCGCGCGCTGCAGGAGCTGGCGCTGCTGGCCAGCCCGGCGGGTGCGCCGCCCTATCCGGCCTGGTGGGAAACCCGCACCCGCGGCACTGCGCCGGTCCGCGCGGCCTTCTGAGCCGCCGCCCGGGCGCTTGGCTGGACCCGGCCCGGGCAAGGGCCTAGAATCGATTTAACCCTTTGTCATGATTCGGGTTTTGTCTATGAGCGCCGAACACCACACGCATTCCGATGTTGTCCCCGCCAGCGACCTGCTGGTGTTCACGGATGCGGCCGCCACCAAAGTCGGCGAGTTGATCCGTGGCGAGGGCAATCCCGCGCTGATGCTGCGCGTGTTCGTCCAGGGCGGCGGCTGCTCGGGCCTCTCCTATGGCTTCGAATTCGACGAGACCCTGCAGGATGGCGACACGCTGGTCGAGAACCTCGGCGTCAAGCTGCTGGTCGACCCGATGAGCTTCCAGTACCTCGGCGGTGCCGAGATCGATTACCGCGAAGGCCTCGAAGGCTCGCAGTTCGTGATCCGTAACCCCAACGCGACGACTACCTGCGGCTGCGGTTCGTCCTTCGCGGCTTGAGTCGTCCCACGCGGCGCGTGCCGGATGTCCTGGCCGCGGTAGACCTCGGATCCAACAGTTTTCACATGGTGGTCGCCCGCCATGTCGATGGGCAGTTGGTCATCATCGACCGCCTGCGCGAGATGGTTCGCCTGGCCGAAGGGGTCGATGAGGACGGCCGTCTCGACAAGGTCGTGGCCGCCCGCGCGCTGGCCTGCCTGCAGCGCTTCGGTCAGCGCATTGCCGACATGCATGCCGATGGCGTGCGGGTGGTGGGCACCAATGCGCTGCGCCGCGCGCGCCGCAAGCAATCCTTTCTCGAACGCGCGCGCGAAGCCATCGGGCATCCCATCGAAATCATCGCGGGTCGCGAGGAAGCGCGCCTCATCTATTCGGGCGTCGCGCACACGCTGCCGCTGGATGCCGGCCGCCGCCTCGTCATCGACATCGGCGGCGGCAGCACCGAACTGATCATCGGGCAGGGGTTCGAACCGCTGGAGCTGGAGAGCCTGCACCTGGGCTGCGTCACGATGAGCGCCGGTCACTTTGCCGACGGCAAGCTCTCGGCGCGGCGCTTTGCGCAGGCGCGCGTCGCGGCCCAGCAGGAACTCGAGCCCATCCAGATGGCTTATCGCGCCCGCGGCTGGGACACCGTGGCCGGCAGTTCGGGCACCGTGCGCGCGATTTTCGAGGCGCTGCGCGAACTCGACCCACAGTGCACGGCCATCACGCTGTCCGGCATGGAAAAGCTCATCGAGCTGCTGATCCGCGCCGGGAGCAACCGGTTGATCCCGCTGGCCACGGTCAACGAAGAGCGTCGCGCGGTGTTCGCCGGCGGGCTGGTCATCCTCACCGAGGTCTTTGCCCAGCTGGGCATCCGGCAGATGCGCGTGGCCGATGGCGCGATGCGCGAAGGCCTGCTGTTCGACATGATGGGTCGCTACACCGCCGAAGATGCGCGCGAGCGCACCGTGCGGTCGATGCAGCAGCGCTATCACGTCGACCTGGCGCAGGCCACGCGCGTCGAAGAAACCGCGGTGGAATTTCTCGAGCAAGTACGCGACGCCTGGCAGCTGGATGACCCGCTGGCCGAGCTGGCGCTGCGTTGGGCCGCGCGCCTGCACGAGATCGGCCTCGATGTCGCGCACAGCGGCTATCACCGCCATGGCGCCTACCTGCTCGAAAATGCAGACATGCCGGGCTTCGCGCATGAAGAGCAGCTGCTGCTGGCGCGACTGGTTGGTGCGCATCGGCGCAAGCTGGTGCTCGAGGGCGTCGATGACCTCATTCCGCCCTGGGACCAGCTCGCCGAGCGCCTGATTCTGCTCCTGCGCCTGGCGGTGCTGCTGCACCGGAACCGCAGCGGCGCCTCGCTGCCGGCGCTCACGCTGACGCCGCGGGGCCGTACGCTGGAACTGCGGTTCCGCCTGCGTGCGCTGCGCGACCATCCGTTGACGTCGGCCGACCTGCAGCAGGAAGTCGAATACCTCAAGGCGCAGTCGATGCGCCTGCGCATCTTTACAGCGTGAGGGTGCCGGCGGCGTAGCGGTCCATCAGGGCTTGCTGGGCACAGAGCCCGACATCGGACTCGACGCGCGCGTAAACGCCGTCGCTGCCCAGTTGCCAGGCCTGCCGGTCATCCTCCAGGTAGAGCTGCAGATCCTCGATGAGGCTCGCGCGCAGCGCGGGATCGAGGATCGGAAAGGCCACTTCCACGCGACGGAAGAAATTGCGCTCCATCCAGTCGGCACTCGAGCAGAACACTTCGGG
>CANGFJ010000108.1 GCA_947453065.1 Pseudomonadota bacterium | reverse complement strand
CGGGGGTGCCCACGATGACGTGGGTGCCGCGCTTCAGCGCGTTGAGCTGAGGCACATAGCTCTGGCCGCCGTAGATCGGCAGCACATGGAAGCCCGGCATGGCCGAGGCGTACTTCTGGAAAGCCTCGGCGACCTGGATGGCCAGTTCGCGGGTCGGCACCAGCACCAGGGCCTGGGGGGCCTTCTGGGAGAGGTCGATGCGGGACAGGATCGGCAGCGCAAAGGCTGCGGTCTTGCCTGTGCCAGTCTGTGCCTGGCCGAGGATGTCGCCACCCTCCAGCAGGGCGGGGATGGTCGCCGCCTGGATCGGGGAGGCTGATTCGTAGCCCACCGCAGTGACCGCCTTGATGACAGCGTCGGAGAGGCCAAGTTCGGAGAAGGCGATCGATGGCGCCGGGGCGGTGGTGTTCATGCAGATCCTTACGGCAGGCGCGGGGGTCGGCCAGTTTAGATGCCCCGGCCCCCTCGCGTGGGGTTAAATACGCCCAGACATGAAGACTACGGCCATTTGTTTCTCCGTTGCCCCGATGATGGACTGGACCGATCGGCACTGCCGCGCGTTTCTGCGCTGCTTTTCGCCCCGTGTGCTGCTCTACACCGAGATGATTACCGCGGCCGCCATCCTGCGCGGCGACCGCGAACGTTTACTGCGATTTTCCCTTCAGGAACAGCCTGTTGCCCTGCAGCTGGGCGGCTCTGAACCCGGTGACCTGGCCATCGCGGCGCGGGCCGGCGAGGACGCGGGCTACAGCGAAATCAACCTCAACTGCGGTTGCCCCAGCGACCGGGTCAGTTCCGGGGCCTTCGGCGCCTGCCTCATGGAAGAGCCGCAGACCGTGGCCGATTGCGTCGCCGCCATGCGTGCTGCGGTGCGGGTGCCGGTGACGGTCAAATTGCGCATCGGCGTCGTGAACCGGCATCGTGACGCCAGCCTCGATGCCACCGCGGCCATGCAGCGTTTCGACGAGGCCGATTTCGAGCGGCTGGTGGCCTTCACGCAGCACATCGTCGAGGCGGGCTGCCAGGGACTCACCGTCCATGCCCGCAAGGCCGTGCTGGGCGGCCTCTCGCCCCACGACAACCGCACGGTGCCGCCGCTGCGCTTTGACGTTGTGCAGCGCCTGCGCGAGCACTTTCCGGCTGTCCCGCTGTCCGTGAACGGTGGCATCCGCGACTGCGCAGCCGGGGTGGCGGCATTGCAATGGAGCGATTCGGTGATGATCGGCCGCGAGGCCTATCACCGGCCCTACCTGCTGGCGGAACTGCAGCAGGCGCTCTATCCGGAAGACGGCTTCGTCGTCCCGACGCCGGCCGAAGTCCTGGCGCGCATGGCCGACTATGCCGTCGGCGAACTGACGCGGGGCGAGCGACTGTCGAACATCACCCGCCATATGCTGGGACTGGTGTCGCATGTGCCGGGGGCCCGCGATTATCGGCGCCTGATGGCCGAGGGTGCCCGCAGTCGTGGCGCCGGCGTAGAACTGCTGGCCCGGGCAGCTCGTCTGCTGGGAGAGGGCCAGGCTGTCGAGTCAAACCTGCCAAGCATTGGCGAATAGCGCGCTAGAGGCTTGTTTTCCAAAGACCCTTCATCCAATCTTGACGTCTCGCTCCAAGATTAAGTTGCATGGGTCAGGACATTGAGCTCGCCATTGTGTTTGCCGACGTGGTCGGCTCGACACACATCTATGACGTCATGGGCGACCAACGCGCCCGCGAGATGGTGGCCACCTGTATCGAGGTCATGCGCGAGGCCACCGAGCAGCATGGCGGCACCGTCATCAAGACGATGGGCGATGAGGTCATGTCGACCTTCCCAACCGCCGATGAGGCCCTGAACGCGGCCGCCAAAATGCAGCGGGTCATCGTCTCGCACGCCGAACTGCAGGTTGATGGCCAGCCTGTTGCGCTGCGCATCGGCTGCCATTTCGGCCCGGTAGTGCTGGAGAGCCGCGATGTGTTCGGTGCGACCGTGCACACGGCCAACCGCATGACCAGCCAGGCCAAGGCTGGCCAGATCGTCACCACCGCGGCCACCTGCGAGCATCTTTCGCCAGAGTGGCGTGCGTCGGTGCGACAGATCGACGTCGCGATGATCAAGGGGCAGGGCGGCGAAGTCACCCTCTTCGAAGTGTTGTGGCAGACCGATGATGTCACCAGCATGCTGCCGGCCATTGCGCTGTCGGGCCGTTACGGGCGCAACCTGCAGATGCTGCGGCTGCGGCTGAACGAGCAGGACATCATCCTGGACGCCACCCGTCCGCAGCTGACCATCGGCCGCGCCGACGAAAACGATGTGGTCATCCGTGGCAACCTGATCTCCCGCATCCACGCGCGCATTGAGATCAACCGCAACAAGATCGTGCTCATTGACCAGAGCACCAACGGCACCTTCGTGCATTTCGCGGGCGGTGAAGAAGCCTTCGTCCGGCGCGACAGTCTGCAGATCAAGGGCGAAGGACTCATCGGACTGGGCAAGGTGCCCGAGCGCGATTCCGTGCAGACCCTTCGCTTCAGCTGCGAGATCGCAGCGGAATAAAAAAGGCGCGTCCGGTTGCCCGGACGCGCCTGATTAGCAGCGGCTTTGCGCCGGGCGATTAGCCCAGGCGCTGCTCCACACCCTCTACCTCTGCCAGCAGGGCCGCCGGCGTCCGCGCGCCGAACTCACCCAGGTAGGCACGGATGTCCGTCATTTCCTTGCGCCAGGCCTCGGCATTGACGCTGAGGATCTCGCCCAGCGTTTCGGGCGCGATGGTCAGGCCACTGGTGTTGAGGTCCTGCGGGCGCGGCAGGTAACCGATGGCCGTGTCCTGGGCCTGGGCGCTGCCCGCGCAGCGGTCCAGGATCCACGCCAGCACGCGCAGGTTGTCGCCGAAGCCCGGCCACAGGAACTTGCCTTCGGCGTTCTGGCGGAACCAGTTGACGTGGAAGATCTTCGGCGGCGAGGCGAGCTTGGCGCCGACGCTGAGCCAGTGCGCCCAGTAGTCGCCGAAGTTGTAGCCGCAGAAAGGCTTCATCGCCATCGAATCGCGACGCACGACGCCCACGGCGCCCGTGGCGGCCGCAGTGGTCTCGGAGGCCACCGAGGCGCCCACGAGCACGCCATGCGACCAGGAGCGGGCCTCGTAGACCAGCGGCGCCAGTTCGCGGCGACGGCCACCGAACACCAGTGCCGAGATCGGCACGCCGCGCGGGTTTTCCGCCTCGGTGGTGTAGCTGGGGTTGTTCACGGCGCTGACCGTGAAGCGCGAGTTGGGGTGCGCGGCCGGGCCGTTCTTGGCGTCGTAGGGGCGGCCCTGCCAGTCGGTGACCGGTTCGCCCTGGCCGATGCCTTCCCACCACGGCTCGTTGGCGGCGGTGACGGCCACGTTGGTGAACAAGGTGTCCTTGCGGATCATGTCGTAGGCGTTCTTGTTCGTCTTCTGGCCAGTGCCCGGTGCGACGCCGAAGTAGCCGGATTCCGGGTTGATGGCCCACAGGCGGCCGTCCGGACCTGGGTGCAGCCAGGCGATGTCATCGCCCACGGTGAAGACTTCCCAGCCCGGCATGCTGCCCGGTGGGATCAGCATGGCCAGGTTGGTTTTGCCGCAGGCCGACGGGAACGCGCAGGCGACGTAGTGCGTCTGGCCCTGCGGATTCTTGAGGCCGACGATCAGCATGTGCTCGGCGAGCCAGCCTTCGGTGCGGGCCTGGTAGCTGGCGATGCGCAGCGCATGGCACTTCTTGCCCAGCAGCGCGTTGCCGCCATAGCCGGAACCGAAGCTCTTGATCGACAGCTCTTCGGGGAAATGCATGATGAAACGGCGGTTCGGGTCGAGCTCGCCGATGGAATGCAGGCCGCGCACGAAGGTGCGGTCGCGGCCGATGCGCTCGAGCGCCGGGCGACCCATGCGCGTCATGATGCCCATGTTGATCACGACATAGGGGCTGTCGGTGATTTCTACGCCGCAGCGCGAGTAGGGCGAATCGACGGGGCCCATGCAGTAGGGCACGACATAGAGCGTGCGGCCTTTCATGCAGCCCTTGTACAGGGCGTCCATCTCGGCATGGGCCTCGGCGGGCGCCATCCAGTTGTTGTTCGGGCCGGCGTCTTCCTGCTTGCTGGTGCAGATGAAGGTGAGGTGCTCGACGCGGGCGACATCGCTCGGGTGGGAGCGCGCCAGGTAGCAGTCCGGGAAGGTTTCCGCGTTCAGCGGCTGCAGCTCTTGTCGTGCGATCAGTTCGTTGCGCAGCGCAGCCATTTCGGCCGCCGAGCCGTCACACCAGTGGATGCGGTCGGGCTGGGTGAGCGTCGCAACGCTTTGCACCCACTCGGCGACATCCGGGGACAGGTCTGAGAGCGGGCGCAAAGAGCTAGGGGCTGTCGCCATGGACATGTACCTGCAGAGCAAAAAAAAGGGAACGCGGATTATAGCGACGTGTTGGCGCAGATCTGTGCACAAACTGTTGGATTGGCGCGACCGATGCCTGTTTTCTTGTTGCCATGCAACATAATGCCGGCAAGATGCCATAATAGGCGTTGACTCACCGTCCGGCCCCAGCGAGCGTGCGCCACCCCCATGCAGGATCTCCCCGACATTTTTGGCGCCGACGGTCCGCTCTCGCAGGCCCTGCCGGGCTTCAGCCCGCGCGCGTCGCAGCAGCGCATGGCCGAGCAGGTGGCCGCCACGCTGGCCTCGCGCGGCCGACTGCTCGTGGAGGCTGGCACGGGCACGGGTAAGACCTTTGCCTACCTGATCCCGGCGCTGCTCTCCGGCGGCAAGGTCATTGTGTCCACGGGCACCCGCACGCTGCAGGACCAACTGTTCGCGCGCGACGTGCCGCTGCTGGCGCGGGTCCTGGGGCGCATGGCGCACATCGCGCTGCTCAAGGGCCGCAGCAACTACCTGTGTCTGGAGCGGCTGCTGCGCCCGCAGACCGAGCTGCAGCTGGAAAGCCCCGCGGCGCGTGGGCTGTTGGGGCGCATACAGGACTGGGCGCTGGAGACCCAGACGGGCGATCTGGCCGAAGTGCCGGAGCTCTCCGATGGCCATCCCCTGCGCGCGCGCATTACTTCGACGCGTGACAGCTGCCAGGGGCCGCGCTGCGCTGAGTTCTCTCGCTGCCACGTGTTCGCAGCGCGCCGCAACGCCGCCGAAGCCGACCTGGTAGTCGTGAACCACCACCTGCTGCTGGCTGACCTGTCGCTGAAGGAAGAGGGCTACGGCGACCTACTGCCCAGCGCCGATGCGGTCATCCTCGACGAAGCCCACCAGCTGCCGGACCTGGCCGCCCAGTTCTTCGGGGCGAGCTTCGGCAGCCGCCAGGTCGATCTGCTGTTGCAGGAGCTGCACACTGCGCTGCTGGCCACGGGCAGCGGTCCACGCCGCCTGGCGCTGGCCGAAGACCGGCTGCAGCGTGCGTTGCAGGTCGCTGCCGAACGCATCTCCGCGCGTGTGGGGCCACAGGGCCGCGTGGGTTGGGACGATGCGGCGCACGGGGTCGATGACGCTGTCGCGCGACTGGCCGCCGAGCTTGCCGTCATGGCCCAGCAGATCGCCGACCTCGATGGCGGCGAAGCGCTGCAGCAGTGCGCGCAGCGCGCCGTCGAGCTGTGCGAGAGCCTGGAGCGCATCGCCGAGGCCGCGCCGGGCGAGGGCGCCCGCACGCTGGAGTCGGGTGGCCGCGGCTTTTCGCTGCAGTTGCTGCCCTTTGATGTGGGGCCACGCTTCAGGGCCATGATCGATGCGCGGCGCTGCGCCTGGATCTTCACCTCGGCCACGCTGACCGTGGGCGAGGACTTCAGTCATTTTTCCAGCCGCCTGGGGCTTTCGGAGGTCGCCGATACGCTGCGTATCGAAAGTCCGTTCGACTATGCCCGGCAGGCGCTGCTGTACCTGCCGGCAGGGTTGCCCGATCCGTCTGCCCCCGGGTTCATCGATGCCATGGTCGAGCGGTCGGTGTCGCTGGTCGAAGCCTCCGGCGGCGGCGCCTTTCTGCTCTTTACCAGTCATCGTGCGCTGGAGCGCGCGGCGCGCCTGCTGCGCGAGCGCTGGGCGGCCGTGCCAGGGCGCGAGCCACCGTTCCATATCTTTGTGCAGGGCGAATCTCCCCGAGAGCTGTTGCTGCGGGACTTCCGCAGCAGCGCGCGCGCGGTGCTGCTGGGCACGTCGAGCTTCTGGGAAGGCGTGGACGTGAAGGGCGAGGCCCTGCGCCTGGTGGTCATCGACAAACTGCCCTTTGCCTCCCCCGACGACCCGCTGACGCGTGCGCGGGTGGAACACATCCGCGCCAAGGGCGGCAACCCGTTCAATGAATACCAGTTGCCCGAAGCCGCGCTGGTGCTCAAGCAGGGCGTGGGCCGGCTGATTCGCAGCGAATCCGACGAAGGCGTCGTGGCCATCTGCGACCCGCGGCTGACCACGCGCGGCTATGGCAAGGTGCTGGTGGCGAGCCTGCCGCCGATGCGGCCGACGCGCGATCTAAACGAGGTGCAGCAGTTCCTGCAGCGCCTCTGTCCCGACAGCACCCGAGAGAAGGGGACGACATGAAGATCCTGGCACTCGATACGGCCAGTGGCCTGTGCTCCGCCGCGTTGCTGATCGATGGTGAGCTGGCGCTGCGGGAGTTCCCGACGGGGCGCGAACACGCGCAGCGCATCCTGCCGATGGTGCAGTCGCTGTTGGCCGAAGCGGGCCTGGCCCTGTCGGCGATCGATGCCATTGCCTTTGGTCGCGGGCCGGGGTCGTTCACCGGCCTGCGCATCGCGGCCAGCGTGACGCAGGGGCTGGCCTTTGGCGCCGACTTGCCCGTGCTGCCGGTGTCGGACCTGCGCGCCCTGGCGCAGCAGGCGCTGGCGCTGGCCTCCGTTGAGCAGCCCGCCTCGCGCGTGCTCGCCTGCATGGATGCACGCATGCAGGAAGTCTATTGGGCGCTCTTCGAGGCGCCGCAGGACGGCCTGATCGGTGAAGTCATCGAGCAGGTGTCGTCGCCCGAGCTGCTGATCCAGTCCGCGCAGGGGCTGGCCGGGGATGCCGGCCACTGGGTCGGGGCCGGCAAGGGGCTCGAGGCCTACGCCGACAGGCTGGCGGTCCTGGGCCTGCAGTCGGCCAGGCTGCAGCCGCTGGCCGAACCGCATGCCCGGGAGATTGCCTGGCTGGGTGCCGCGGCCTATACAGCCGGACAGGCGCTGCCCCCCGAGGCCGCCATTCCCGTCTACCTGCGCGACCAGGTTGCGCATCCGCCGCGGCCGTAACGAGACTGAAATAGACTTGTCATCTAATGGTCAGGCAGACACCGCCTGCGCCCCCTGACACTGATTTCCGACCCATGAGCGCAAGACAAATCCTGATCGTTGAAGACGAGCGCCCCATCCGCGAGATGATCGCTTTCTCGCTTAAACGGGCGGGCTATATCGTTCACGAGGCCGAAGACTGCCGCACCGCGCGCCTGTTGCTGGCCGATCACCGTCCCGACCTGCTGATCGTGGACTGGATGCTGCCCGACCTCAGTGGCCTGGAGCTCACGCGCCTGCTCAAGCGCGATCGCGAAACGCGCGAGTTGCCCATCATCCTGCTGACGGCGCGCGCCGCCGAAGCCGACAAGATCGCCGGCCTGGAAGGCGGCGCCGACGATTACATCACCAAGCCGTTCTCGCCCCGTGAACTGCTGGCGCGCATCCAGGCGGTGCTTCGTCGCAGCTCGGCCGGGGCTTCCGATGAACCCATCGAAGTGGGCGGCCTGCAGTTGGACAAGGCCAGTCATCGCGTCAGCGTGGGCGAGCGCACCGTCGTGCTGGGGCCGACCGAATACCGCATGCTCGAGTTCTTCATGACCCACCCGGAACGCGTTTACAGCCGCGAACAGCTGCTGGACCGTATCTGGGGCGGCAATGTCTATGTCGAGGAGCGTACGATCGATGTCCACATCCGCCGCCTGCGCAAGGCGCTGGAAGAGTTTGGGCACGACCGCCTGGTACAGACCGTGCGGGGTTCCGGCTACCGGTTTTCGGCGCGTGAGGAATAGCGACGCATGAGCGAGGGCTCGCAGGCTTGGTGGAACACGCTGGCACGGCTCGCAGGGCTGGTGTTCACGGGGCTGCTTGTCGGTCTGTTCCTGGGCCATGTCCTGGTCGGCCTGACGCTGGTGCTGGCGGTGGCGCTGGCCTGGCAGCTGTTCAACCTGTTCCGGCTCGATTACTGGCTGCGTGACCGCAGTGCCCGCGATCCGCCGGACAGTGGTGGCATCTGGGGCAACGTCATCACGCAGGTCGTGCGCCTGCACCGTCGCAAGCGCTTCCACAAGCAGCGCCTGCTGGATGTCTTCCGCGAGCTGCGGCATTCCACCGCCGCCATGGCCGATGGCGTTGTGGTGCTCAACGCCCAGTCAGAGATCGTCTGGTTCAATCGCATGGCAGGGCGGCTGCTCACCCTCAAGCGCCGCGCCGACCTGGGCATCCGCATCACCAACCTCGTGCGCGATCCGGAATTCGTGCGTTACCTGCAGAACGGGGACTTCACCGACACGCTGCTTGTTGCGCGCACGTCGGGCCGCGGCCCGTCCCTGGTCTTCCAGGTGGTGCCCTATGGCGGCAACCAGCGCCTGATGCTGGTGCGCGACGTCTCCGAGCAGGTGCAACTGGAGAGCATGCGCCGTGACTTCGTGGCCAATGCCTCGCATGAGCTGCGCTCGCCACTGACGGTGATCACTGGCTACCTGGAAACGCTTGACCAGGACGACCAGATGGACCCGGCCCTGCGCGGGCCGCTGTCCGAGATGCGGCGCCAGGCCGATCGCATGAACGCCATCGTGCGCGACCTGCTGGAGCTCTCGCGGCTGGATGCCCGGACTGTCGAAGTGCAGGGCGAACGCATCGACGTCGGCGCCCTGGCCAGCCTGCTGCGCAAGGATGTGCTGGCGCGGGCCAAGCATCCGGCGATTTCCCTGACGCTCGATTCCACCGCAGACCTGCTGGGCGATGAATCAGAAATCCATTCTGCCTTGTCCAACCTGGTCGACAACGCCGCCAAGTACACGCCCACCAGTGGCGTGATCGAAGTGCGCTGGTGGGTCGATGCCGCGGGCGAAGGGCATTTTTCGGTGCGCGACACCGGGTTTGGCATTTCGGCCGAACACCTGCCGCGCCTGACCGAGCGGTTTTACCGCGTGGATGCCGGTCGCTCGCGGGCCACGGGCGGATCGGGACTGGGCCTGGCCATCGTCAAGCATGCCTTGCAGCACCATGGGGCCAGTCTGCAGATCGAGAGCCAGGAAGGGGTGGGCAGCACCTTTACCTGTCATTTTCCGGCACGCCGCGTGTTGGCTGGCGGCCGCGGCGGTAATATGCCGGTAATATCTGGCGCCCACACTGCGCCGAACTGAGGGCTTTGCATGGAAACGGCTGACCTTTCGCACCATATTTCCCGCCGCTTCAACGAAGACCTCGAGAGCGTCCGCACCAAAGTGCTCGCCATGGGCGGCTTCGTCGAAGCCCAGCTCGCCAAGGCCATCACTTCGCTGATCGAAGGCGACAGTTCGCTGGGCGAGTCGGTGGCGCTCGATGACCTCAAGGTCAACGGCATGGAGGTCACGATCGACGAGGAGTGCAGCCGCATCCTCGCGACCCGCGCACCGGCCG
>CANGFJ010000107.1 GCA_947453065.1 Pseudomonadota bacterium | reverse complement strand
GCCTGCGGGCGTTCAGATCGCCATCGGCGTGGCGATGAACTGAACGCCGCGTTTGCCGCGTGGCGCACGCGTCGCAAAGCTGCTGGGCTTGAGCACCAGCACGTCACACGACAGGGCATCCAGGATGCGCTCGGCCGTGTTGCCGATGAGCAGGCGCTTGATGCCAGTGCGGGAGACCGCCCCCATCACCACGATCGAACTCTTGAGCTCCCGCGCCAGCTCGGGTATCGCGTCGACGGCATGGCGCCCGACCAAATGCCGTTGCGCCGGCGGCAGCCTGCTGTCCTTGAGGCACTTGTCGAGCGCGCCCTGGGCGTGTCGGGCTGCTTCGACTTCGATATAGGCCGACAGGTTCGGCAGGTTCACGTCCAGCTTGTCCACGTCGATGGTCGAGGGCACAAAGGCGTGGGCTGCATGCAAGGTGCCCTGCAGTGCACCGGCCAGTGTCTTGCCCGCATCCAGAATGGCATTGTCGAGTTTCGCCGGTTTGGCAAAACTGTGGCTGGGGTCGATGGCCGCCAGCACCACGGGCTTGTCGTAGGCCTGCCCTGATTTGACGAGCAGCACCGGCACATGGCTGCGCCGGAGCAGTTCCCAGTCATTGAAGCGCAGCAACCAGGGCGCCACATGGCGCGAGGCGTGGCGCTCGGCGACGATGAGGTCGGCCTTGGCGCGCGTGGCCCGTCGCAGCACGGCCTCGAAGGCCGGGAAGTCCCAGTCCACGGCCGTGGTGACCAGCGTGCCTTCCGCCCGCAGGCGATCGGCCACGCGTTCGAGTTTCTTCAGGTGCGCGGTCTTCCACTGCTTTTGTAGCTGCGCCACCGTCTGACCGGCGATGGCGAGGGCATCGACATACACCGGATCGGAAATGGCGTGATAGAGCTCGAGCCTGGCCTTGAGTGCCCGGGCCAGTTGTGCGGCTTTCTGAACGGCGGGCATCGAGCGCGCGCCGGTGTCTTTGACCGCAACCAGAATGCGACGGATGGTGGGCATAACAGGATCTCTCTCAGTGGAGGGGCAGTGCTGCCGAGAGATCCATGTTATGCCTGCCCGGGCAGTGCAGGCCCTAGGTAGTTGTGCGCATGAGCGCGCACGTGGCCATCACTCCACCCGTTTCACGCGCAGCCACTTTTTCCAGCCTTCCACCACGCGAGTCAGCCGATACGAACCCAGGGCGCCTTGTTCGATGCGCACCGTTTCGCCGACCGCCAGCGGGAAATACGCGTCGGCTTCCAGTTGTTGCCAGACCTGCGCGTTGTCGAGTGTCAGCGTCAAAAGGCCAAGGCCCGACTTGCGCAGCGCCTGGATGCGCGCGGTGAGCGCAGGCACCTCACGCTTTGCCGCGCTGGCCGCGTCACTGCGCCGTTCCAGCGGCGAGGGGACCACGAGCGCTGTCGGGGCTACGACGGCTGCTGCTGTCGCGGCCGCTGGCGCCGATGCCGCCTTGGCGGCGGGTGTGGCGGCGAACAGCTCCTGCGCGACATAGCCCAGCACGTCGCGCAGCTGCTCGGGCGAGAGCACGCCGCGGAACGGCGGCATCTTATTGCGTCCGGCATTGACGGTGTTGGCCATGCCCGGAATGTCCTTGCCGACATTCGCCAGCGTGGCACCGCCGCCCTCGCCACCAATGCCCGCATCCCCATGGCAGGCCACGCACAGCAGCCGATAGGTCGACTTGCCCTTCGCAAGGTTGGCCTTGCCGGCGGGCAGCGTGATGGCTTCGGCAGCCGGCACGACGCTGGCCTTCACCGGGCTCAGTGACTCGATCTTGCCGTCGAGGGCAAACAGCCAGACGCTGTCACCCTTGGCGCCGCCACCAAACACCGTGCCGGCCGACAGCACGGCCACGTACTGCTTGCCCTTGTGCTGGAAGGTGCTGGCCGATGCGGCCACGCCCGCGTCGGTCTGGAACTGCCACAGGCGCTTGCCGTTGGCGCTGTCCATCGCCGTGAAGCGCCCGTCGCTATGGCCGACGAACACCAGGCCGCCCTTGGTGGCCAGCGTGCCGTTGAAGCAGCTGTTGCTCCACTGCTGCTGCCAGACGACGCGGTTGGTCTTCAGGTCCACGGCGGTAAAAATGCCGCGACGGGCCACGCCCGGATCGATCCAGGTGCCGCCCATATAGGTGGCCTGCGGATCGGGCAGGGTGAAGCCCTTCTTGTCGCTCACCGAGCTGGCCACGTGGTCGATGCCGCAGATGAATAGGCGGTTCGTGTCCGGGTCATACGAGGAGGGCGGCCAGTTCACGGCCATCTGCGGCTTGTACAGCACGATCTGGTCCCAGAACGGCGTGAAGATGCGCCCCTGGTTCACCAGCTCATAGCCTTCGGGCGCGAAGTCGATGGACTGCGGTACGACGGCATCGCCCACCACATAGGGCTGCGTGGCAGCGGTGTGCTGGCGCGGCTCCTGCGGCACGGCGCGCTCTTCGATGCCCAGCAGCGGCTTGCCGGTGACGCGATCCAGGATGTAGACCCAGCCGGTCTTGGACACCTCGGCAATGCCCTTGCGCGGCTGTCCGCCATAGGACGCGTCGAACAGGATCACCGGGTTCGGCGAGTCATAGTCCCAGATGTCGTGGTGCACCTGCTGGAAGTGCCACTTGTAGCTGCCGGTCTTCACGTCCAGCGCAAGGATCGACACGGTGAACAGGTTGTCGCCCTTGCGGGCCGAGCCGTTGAAGTCCGGCGCCGCATTGCCGGTCGAGAAATAAATCAGTCCGAGTTCCGGATCAACGGCCGGCGTCTGCCAGATCGGCGCGCCGCCATATTTCCACGCGTCGTTGTCGTCCGGCCAGGTGTCATGGCCAAACTCGCCCGGACCCGGAATGGTGTGGAAGGTCCACGCCAGCGCGCCGGTCTTTGCGTCATAGGACTTGATGCGGCCGCGCGTACCCAGTTCGCCGCCGCCAAAGCCGGTGATGACCCGGCCCTCGTAGTACAGCGGTGCGCTGACGATGCTGTAGCCCTGCAGCGGATCCTCGGCCTGGATTTCCCACACGACCTTGCCCG
This sequence comes from Pseudomonadota bacterium, assembly GCA_947453065.1. Taxonomy (GTDB): domain Bacteria; phylum Pseudomonadota; class Gammaproteobacteria; order Steroidobacterales; family Steroidobacteraceae; genus ZC4RG30. The sequence goes on along the minus strand of CANGFJ010000107.1, from coordinate 6,821 downwards.
TGCGCTGGTCCAGCGCCACCAGCTTTGCGTCCAGCTGGCCCACGAACACCAGGCCCTCGCCCAGGGCGACGCCGCGGTTCACCCAGCCACAGCAGACCTTGATGCGCTCCGGGTCCAGGCCCGCCGCATGGCTCCACAGGATCTGCCCCGTCTCCACGTCCAGCGCAAACACATCGCTGTTGCCAGTGGTGAGGTACATCACGCCGTCGTACACGATGGGCTGCGCCTGGCCGGAGTGCTGCGCCCCCATGCCCGACCCATTGAGGTGCGTGCGCCAGGCGGCCTTGAGGTCCTTGACGTTGCCCGTGTTGATCGCGGCCAGGGGCGAGTAACGGTGGTTGTAGAGGTTGCCGCCGTTGGTCAGCCAGTTGCCGGTCGGCGGCGCAAGCAGCTGCGCGGCGCTGAAAGCGGGTGCTGGCGTGATCGCACGCGGCGGGGCCTGCGGCTCGGCGGCCAGCGCCAGCAGCGGTACGGCGGCTGCGGTCAGCAGCAGGGCCGCGGCGCGGCGTAGGGTCGTCAGCATCATGGAGTGCCCCTGAGAGTGCGGTTTTTCCCGATCTTACAGGGGCCCACCGCAATCAGTCCTGCCAGCCTTTAGGGTAGGCTTGCTCGCCTGCCTGCCACCCCGTTCGAGGAGAGCCCTGTGAAAAAGAAAGTCGCCCTGGTTACCGGTGCCGGTTCGGGAATTGGCCGCAGCGTGGCCATCGCGCTGGCCCACGCAGGCTATGCCGTCGTCCTGGCAGGTCGCCGCAGCGAGCCCTTGCACCACGCCGCCCACGAGGCCGGTCCCTCGGCCCTGGCCATCGAGGCCGACATCACCCAGCCCGAGTCGGTACAGGCGCTGTTTGCGCGCACGGTCGAGGTGTTTGGTCGCCTGGACGTGCTGTTCAACAATGCTGGCGCCGCCGCGCCGCCGATGCCCATTGAAGACCTGCCGCTGGCCACTTGGCAGCGCCTGGTCGATACCAACCTCACCGGCGCCTTCCTGTGCACGCAGGCCGCCATCCGCGTCATGAAGGCGCAGGACCCGCAGGGCGGCCGCATCATCAACAACGGCTCCATCGCCTCGGTCACGCCGCGCCCCAACATGGTTGCCTACACCGCGACCAAGCATGCGATCACGGGCCTGACCAAGACCACCGCGCTGGAAGGCCGTCGCCACAACATCGCCTGCGGCCAGATCGACATCGGCAACGTGCTCACCGACCTCGCGTTGCCCCTGTCCCAGGGCACGCTGCAGGCAGATTTCTCGATCAAGCCCGAGCCCATGTTCGATGTGCGCCACGTGGCCAATGCCGTGCTCTACATGGCCGGCCTGCCGCTCAACGCGAACGTGCTCAACATGACGGTGATGGCCACCGCCATGCCGCTCGTCGGTCGCGGCTGAGGCAGGCGCAGGGCCATGAAACAGCTCATCGGCATTTATCACAGCCCGCAGGGGCACTGGGTCGGCGACGGGTTTCCCGTGCGCACGATGTTCTCCTATGACCGTCTCGGAAAGCGCCTGAGTCCGTTCCTGCTGCTGGACTACGCCGGCCCGATGGATTTCACGCCGGCAGCGACGCCGCGTGGCGTCGGTGCGCACCCGCATCGGGGTTTCGAGACGGTGTCGATCGTCTACAGCGGCGAGGTGGCGCATCGCGACTCGGTCGGCAATGGCGGCGTGATCGGCCCCGGGGACGTGCAGTGGATGACTGCTGCCGCAGGCCTGCTGCACGAAGAGTTTCATTCCGAGGCGTTTACCCGCAGCGGTGGCCACCTGGAGATGGCCCAGCTCTGGGTCAACCTGCCGGCACGCGACAAGGGCGTGGCACCGCGTTACCAGGGCATCCTCAATGCCGACATCCCGGACATCGAGCTGCCCGGCGGGGCGGGGCGGCTGCGCGTGGTGGCCGGTGCCTATGCCGGACAGCGCGGTCCGGCGCTGACCTATACGCCGATGAACGTCTGGGACCTGCGGCTCAAGGCTGGCCATTCGCTGGAGCTGCCGATTCCCGCTGGCTGGAACACGGCGCTGGCCTTGTTGCGGGGCCAGTTGGAAGTCGGTGGGGAGTCGCCGATGGGTGATGCGGACCTGGCGGTGTTCGATGCCGCGGGCGACACGCTGCGGATCGAAGCCCGCAGCGATTGCCTGATGCTGGTGCTCAGTGGCGAGCCAATCGCCGAACCCATCGTGGGCTATGGCCCGTTTGTCATGAACACGCGGCAGGAAATCGAGCAGGCCTATAACGACCTGCAATCCGGCCGCTTCGGGCAGATGGGCTAGATACCGGCTTTGCCGAGGGCGTCGACGAGTCGGCGCAGGGCAACGACCAGGGTGGGGTGCTCCACCTCGAACTGCACGGCCAGCGTTTCCAGCTGGTCGGTGGTAGAGCCTGCGTCTGGCGGGTTGCGGGCCAGTGCCGACTCGATATCCCGCAGCGCCGAGGTCAGCAGGATGCGGGACGCGTCATCCAGCGTGGCGGTGGTGCTCAGCTGGTCATGCAACTGGGCGACGAGCGCGCGCAGATCCTGATGGCTCATGGGACGTGCTCCTTGGGTGACAGGGGCCCGGATAAGGCCTGATTCCAGCATAACGCCAGATTGGCACCCCAAACGAAAAAGGCCCGGATTTCTCCGGGCCTTTTTATAGCTTTTGGAAGCTACAGCAATCGCTTACCAGCGACCGCCGCCACCACCGCCGCCGCCGCCGCCGCCGCCGCCGTAACCACGGCCGCCGCCACCGCCGCCGCCGCCGCCACCGCCGCCAGTGCGGGGCTTGTCCTGCGCTTCATTGATGCGCAGCGAGCGACCGCCCATGTCCTGGCCGTTCAGGCTCTGGATGGCGCGGGCCGCGTCGGCCTGGCTCATTTCCACGAAGCCGAAGCCGCGCGGGCGACCCGTCTCGCGGTCGGTCGGGAGGGCAACCGACTCAACGGTGCCGTGCTGGGAGAACAGCGTGCGCAGATCCTGCTCGCTGGCCGAAAAGGGCAGGTTGCCCACATAAATCTTGGTCATGAAAATCTCTCTTTGAACGAAACAAAGGCAGGAGCAGCAAGCGAAGTCAGGGAGAGAGCGTCTCACGAGCCATCGAACGTATTCCTGTCACACGATCGGAAGCGGGGTGCAAATACCAGAGGCGCAAACGATCAGCGGTCGAGAATACGCCCTTCCGGGGCGAGGTGTCAGATATTTGCGCTAAAGTGTCTGAAACCGTGAACTTGGGGGAAATTGACCATGGCAGATCTGTTTGACCAGGCCACGCGGCGCGGCTTTGGCGCCCCGACCCGTTTCGAAGCGGACATCGACGACTGTGAAGTCCTCGGCAAGATCCCCACGGACCTCAACGGCGCCTTTTACCGCGTCGGCGGTGACTGGTATTACCCCCCCTTGTTCCCGGACGACGCGCCGTTGAATGCCGATGGCTACGCCAGCAGCTTCCGCTTTAAGGGCGGCAAGGTCGACTTCCACGGCCGCTGGGTGCGTACCCATCGCCTGGAGGCGCAGAAGGCGGCCCGCCGGCAGCTCTATGGCTATTACCGCAACCCGAACACCGACGACCCGAGCGTGCGCGACCTGCTGCACCCGAACCTGCGCACGGTCTCCAACACCGCGCCCTTCGCCCATGCCGGCCGGCTGTTCTCGCTGAAGGAAGACGGGCTGCCCTACCAGCTCGATCCGAACACCCTGGCCACCAAGGGCACCTGGGACTTCCACGGCAAGTGGAAGAGCGAGACCTTCACCGCCCATCCCAAGATCGATCCGCTGACTGGCGACATGATCGCCATCGGCTACGAGGCCAAGGGGCTGGCCACCGACGATGTCTATCTGTACACCGCCGACAAGCAGGGCAATGTCCGCCATGAAGTGCGGTTCAAGCAGCCCTACGTCAGCCTGATCCATGACATGGCGATCACGCATCGCCATGTGCTGCTGCCGTTTGGCGGCTATGTGACGAGTGCGCAGCGCCTGAAAGAGGGCAAGGTGCACTGGGGCTGGGATTCCTCCAAGCCCAGCTACATCGGCGTGATCCCGCGCGATGGCGAGGCCAAGGACGTGCGCTGGTTCAAGGGTCCCGAGCGCTGCATGATGCATGTGTTCAACGCGCACGACGAAGGCGACAAGGTCATCTTGTATGCGCCGTTCTACGATTCGAACTTCTTTCCGTTCTTCCCCAACGTTGACGGCGCGCCGTTCAATCCGAGCAAGGCCCGCGCCTTCATCCGCAAAATCACCATCGATCTTTCGTCCAGCAAGGACACCTACGAAGAGGAGATCCTCTGGCCGATGCAGGTGGGCGACCTGGGCAAGGTTGATCCGCGCGTGGTCAGCCTGCAGTCACGGTATCTCTACACGTCGTTCAGTGACGAGAAGCGTCCGTATGACCGCGCGGCGTCGGGCCCCAACGCGCCCGCGCGCATGACCAACTCCTACGGTCGCTTCGACCTCAAGACCGGCAAGCTGGACTCCTACTATGCCGGGCCGACCCACACGCTGCAGGAACTGAGCTTTGTGCCGCGGGGCCGGGGCGAGGAGGGCGAGGGCTACCTGGTGGGCGTGGCATCCAACTACGCCGAGATGCGCTCTGAGCTGATCATCGCCGATGCCCAGAGACTGGGTGAGGGCGACGTGGCGCGGGTGATCTTGCCGTTCCGCCTCAGTTCGCAGGTGCACGGCGTCTGGGCCGGCGCCGACGAATTGCCCCTGCGCTGAAGGGGCGCTGGCTCGCGATCAGGTCGCGAGCCAGTCCTTGCCACGCAGGGTGGTGAGGTAGGGCAGCAGCCGTGCGTCGAGGTCGGCGTCCGGCGAACGATAGGCCCAGTTGGCCACAGGCGGCATCGACATCAGGATGGCGTCGGTGCGTCCGCCCGACTGCAGGCCGAAGTGCGTGCCGCGGTCGAGCACCAGGTTGAACTCCACATAGCGGCCACGGCGATAGAGCTGGTAGGCCCGTTCGCGTTCGCCATAGGGCAGGTTGCGGCGGCGTTCGATGATGGCCTGGTAGGCGCTCTGGAAGCCGTTGCCCACGGCCTGCATGAAGGCGAAGCAGCGCTCCCAGCTCATGCCGAACTGCGGGGTTTCTTCGTTCAGGTCGTCGTAGAAAATGCCGCCGATGCCGCGGGCTTCCTGGCGATGCTTCAGGTAGAAGTACTCATCGCAGACGCTGCGGGCATGGCCATAGAGATCGGCATGAAAGGGCGCGCAGGCTGCCTGGGCCGCCTGGTGCCAGGCCAGCACGTCTTCCTCGAAGGCGAGGTAGGGCGTGAGGTCGAAGCCGCCGCCGAACCACCACACGTCACCGGCGTTGAAGAAGCGCACGTTCATGTGGCTGGTGGGGGCGTTGGGATTGCGGGGGTGCATGACCACCGACACACCCATGGCCCGGTACTCGCGGCCAGCCAGCTGCGGATTGCGCGCCGTGGCGGCCGGCGGGAGCTTGTTGCCCCGCACGTCCGACAGCGCCACGCCCGCGCGCTCGAAGACCGTGCCCTGTTCCTGCACGGCCGTGATGCCTCGGCCGCTCAGGGCCTGGTCGCTGCCTTCGCGCTGCCAGACGTCGCGCAGGAACTCACCGCCGAAGTCTGCGCCACTGAAGGTGGCGCAGAGATTCGTCTGCAGTTGCTGCAGGTAGTCATAGACCGCCTGACTGCGCGCTTCGCTCATGGCTTGCGGGCTGCCAGCGCGGCGGCCTCGACCTTGGCCCGCTCGGCCACGAAACCGCGGATGGCCTCGGCGCCGCCCTCAGGCAGGAAGCTCTTCCACGCGATCATCCCCGAGCCCGGTAGGCCGTTCTCGACGATGGACTGCCAGGCGTCCTTGCTGGCCAGCATCGGCGAGCGGCGCAGGTCGGGCAGGATGTTGGGCGACATCGCGTTGAGGCCGTGGCAGCGGGCGCAGCGGTTGAGGTAGAGGTCTTTGCCCTGCTCGACCGAGGCCGCCGTGAAGGCCTCGTCGGTGATGACCGGCGGGCCGGCCGGCGGCGGATCGGCCGGCAGCGTGGCGGTGCCGCCGAGCTTGAAGGCCACCAGACGACCGACCTGCCGCGCCCGCACGTCCGGCGTGCCGGCAATGATGCTGCCGCCGCCCTGGCCGGTGGTGGCCAGGATGTACTGCTCGCCGTCGACGGCATAGCTGATGACGCCGCCGGCAATGGCGTTGGGCGTCTCGTGCGTCCAGATCTTCTCGCCGGTGTCGGCGCGATAGGCAGACAGTTCGCCCATCACGCCGTTGCGGGAATGGCCCTGGAACACGAGGCCACCGGCCGTGGCCAGCACCGCGCCGCCCATGCCGGGGGTCTTCCACACGGCCTTCTGCGCGACCGGGTCCCAGGCCAACAGGTGGTTGGCCGGCTTGGGCGCGTTCGGGTCCGCGTCTGGCGCAGCCTGTCCCGGCGCATGGTTGGTGAAGTGATAGGTGCCGATGTTGTCCAGGCCCTTCACGTACTCATAGGTCGGGCGCGGCACATGGCGGGCGCTGGAGTAGTCGCTGGCCTGCAGGTACATCAGGCCCGTCTTCGGGCTGAAGGCCGTCGGTGCCCAGGCATGGCCGCCGCCTTCACCCGGGCTGGCGGTAAAAGGCTTCTTCAGCGAGTCGTACCAGGCGTCCGGGTTCATGATCGGACGACCGGTCTTCTTGTCGATGCCGCGGGCCCAGGTGATGCCGGCCACGAAGGGCTCGGCCGAGAGCAGTTCGCCGGTCTTGCGGTCGAGGTTGTAGAAGAAGCCGTTCTTGGGCGTGTGCATGAGCACTTTGCGCGCCTGCCCGTTGAGCGTGAGGTCGGCCAGGATCATGTCGGCGACCGAGTCGTAGTCCCAGATGTCGCCCGGTGTTTCCTGGTAGTG
>CANGFJ010000106.1 GCA_947453065.1 Pseudomonadota bacterium | reverse complement strand
GAGCGCCTGTACCTGGTGGACTGCGGCTATGGGGCGCTGGGTGCACTGGTGCGCGCGAACCTCAACTACCGCGATGTGGGCCAGGTGTTCCTGACGCACCTGCATGATGACCATGTGGCCGATGTCGTCTCGCTGATGGGTCACCAGTGGACCGGGGGCCGCGTGTTGCCCACGGTGGTGCATGGGCCGTCAGGGACAAAACGGCTGGTGAAGGCGGCGATCCAGTACAACGAAGTGAACGAGCAGATCCGACTCGTCGACGAAGCGCGCTCGGCGCGCGTTGCCAGCTTGTTCAGTGCCCGGGAGATTGCCGCCACGCCGGAGGCGCAGGTGGTGTTCCGCGATGCGGACCTGACGGTGCGTGCTGCCGAGAACACGCACTATCCGGCGGACTCAAAGCAGCGCACGCCGCAGCGCTCGCTGTCGCTGCGTTTCGATGCGCGGGGCCGCAGCATCGTGTTCTCCGGCGATACGGCCTATTCGCAGAACCTGGTGCAGCTGGCGCGCGGGGCCGATGTGCTGGTCTGTGAAGGCATGCATGTGGCGGCGACGCGGCAGTCGTTTGACGAGCGCGTGAAGGCGGGCGCGTATGCCGATAACCCCGAGGGCATCTGGGCGCATATCGCCGGCACGCACACACCGCTGGACGTGGCGGGGCGCATGGCGCGCGAGGCAGGTGTGCACACGCTGGTGCTGAACCACCTGATTCCCGGTGGCTGGAACCCCGAGCTGGACGATGCGTTTTATCGGCGCGAAGCGGCGCGGGAATTTGGTGGCGAGATCATCGTGGGGCGCGACGGGCTGGAGATCTGACGGCAATCCCGCGGCGTCAGGCCGAGGCGCAGTTTGAACGCATGGCCGAAATGCGTCGGGTTGTTGAAGCCGCAGGCATAGGCCAGTTCGGTGATGGTGGCAGTCCGGTACTGCGGATCGACCAGTAACTGCCTGCAGCGCGCCAGGCGTTGCCGCATCAGGTAGGCGGGTTTACCCGGTGGATGGGGGGTATCTCGCCGCTTAAGGGGCACAACGCACCCTGTCTGGCGCCAAACATCGACGCGTCGTGGTTTTCGGTCTGTTGCGTCGCAGCATCTGGCCCATCGGATGGATCAGTCACCGGTTCGGTGGCGGGTCAAACCCTGTAAAAAAGCCAGAGAACCGTCAGGAATGCCTGATGGCCTCATTTTCACGCAGGGACGCCTCTTATGAATCCAGCCACGACTGCCGTCATTTTGGTCGGTTACCAGAACGATTATTTTGCGCCGGACGGGATCCTGCGCGGTGTCATCGAAGACGCCGCCAGCGTCGATTCGGTGCTCGCCAACACGCTGAGCTTCATCCGCGGCCTCCAAGACACGCCGCTGACGATTATTTCGACGCCCATCGTGCTGACGCCGGACTATCGCGCCCTGGCCAGTCCCGTTGGCATCCTCAACACGATCAAGGAATCCGGCGCCTTCAAGGCCGGCAGCCCGGGCGCAGACACCCTCCCTGAGCTCAAGGCGTTTGGTGACCGCGTGCTCTACGTCACGGGCAAGGTCGGCTTCAATGCGTTTTCGAACACCACGCTGGAAGACGTGCTGAAGCAGCGGGGCATCCGGGATGTCCTGGTGGCAGGCATGGTCACGTCGCTGTGTATCGATTCCACCGGACGTGCCGCCTATGAGCGCGGCTATAGCGTGACGATCCTGTCGGACTGCACTTCGGCGCGCACTAACGCCGAACACAATTTCTATTGCCACAATGTCTTCCCGCTCTATGGGCAGGCGTCGTCCAGCGCCCAGGTTCTGGGTGAACTGACGCGGTCGGCGGCCTGAGCCGGTAAGCCGCCATGGCGGGCCAGGTAGATGACGGCGGTCCATCGCTGGCCACCGACCTGCACGTTGAGGCGACCCAACGCCTCATCGAGGCTTTGGTCGAGTCCGAGAACCGCATGCGGCGGCGCGTCGAGCTGCTGTCCGAAGCCGTCTTCGAGGTTGATGCCGAGGGGCGCCTGGTTTTCCTGAATGAGGCCTGGTCGGCCCTGACCGGTGAAAGCCCGGCAGGCTGCCTCGGTCGCGCGGTGCTGGATTTCGTGCGTCCGGAGTACCGGCCCGAGTTGCACGCCCTGATCTTCGGGCGGGCGCCCTTGCCCGGCAGGGTGCGCGCGAGGATGGCCCGCAAGGATGGCGCCAGGACCTGGGTGATGATTGCCATCGCCCAGATCAAGGGCGGCGGCATCGTCGGAGTGTTGCACGACATCACTGCGGATCAGAACGCGCAGGATGAGCTGGCCAAGCTGTCGCTGGTGGCCAGTTCCACCGACAATCTGGTGATCATCACGGGCCCCGACGGACACACCGAGTGGGTCAATCAGGCGTTCGAGCGCCGCACGGGCTACCTGCTGGCAGAGATCATCGCCAAGAAACCTGGCAGGTTGCTGCAGGGTGCAGAGACCAATCAGGCCACGGTGCACCGCCTCCGCGAAGCCGTCGCGCAGGGACGCTCGGTGCGCGAGGAAATTCTCAACTACACCAAGGCCGGTGAGCCGTATTGGGTGAACCTGCAGATCAGTCCGGTGCTGAATGCGCGGGGTGCCGTCACCCGGCTGGTGTCGGTGCAGTCCGACATCACCGAGCGTAAGCGGCAGGAACAGCAGATCCTCGAGCAGAACACGCAGCTGGAAGGGCGGGTGTTGCTGCGCACGGCGGAGCTGGCGCGTGCCAAGGAACTGGCCGAGGCGGCCACAGTGGCCAAGAGCGCCTTCATTGCGAACATGAGTCACGAGATCCGTACGCCGATGAACGCGATCATCGGCCTCTCGAACTTGTGTCTGCGCACCGATCTGGACGAGAAACAGCGTGACTATGTGGTGAAGGTCGAGCGCGCCGCCAAGAACCTCATGCGCATCGTCAACGACATCCTGGACTTCTCCAAGATCGAGGCGGGTGGGCTGGAGCTGGAGACCGCGGATTTCTCGCTGCCGGGTGTGCTGAGCAATCTGGAAGCACTGGTTGGCAGTCTGGCGCGGCGCAAGGGCCTGGCGTTTTCGATCGAGCAGGCCAGCAATGTGCCGGACGGGCTTCGCGGCGATGCCTTGCGCCTGGAACAGGTGCTGCTGAATCTTGTGGGCAATGCCGTGAAGTTTACGGCACGCGGCTCAGTCAAGGTGTCGGTGGGAATCGTCGCAGAGACGGCCGAGGAGCTGGTCCTGCAGTTTTCCATTCGGGACACCGGTATTGGCGTGAGTCGCGAGCAGCGCGAACGATTGTTCCAGCCCTTCACCCAGGCAGACAATTCCATCAGCCGAAATTACGGCGGTACGGGCCTGGGTCTGGTGATCAGCCAGCGGCTTGTGCAGCAGATGGGCGGCAAGGTCTGGGTCGATGCCAGCAGTGCCGAGGGCAGCATGTTCCGGTTCACAGCCCGCCTTGGTCGGGGTGATGCGACCAGTACTCGCCTGCCGCAGCTGACCCTGGAGGCCGTCCGCGCGCTGGATGCCGAGCACGCGAAACTGGCGGGACTGCGTGTCCTGGTGGCCGAGGACAACCTGTTCAACCAGCAGCTGGTCTTCGAGTTGCTGGAGTCGGTCGGGGTGCAGGTCTCCGTGGCTGGTAATGGCCTGGAGGTGCTCGACCTGCTCGAAAGCGGTCAGCCGTTCGACGTGGTGCTGATGGATGTGCAGATGCCCGTGATGGACGGGCTGGAGGCCACGCGCCGCATCCGTGCGATGCCCTCGCGCGCGGGGCTGGTCGTCATCGCCGTCACGGCCAACATCCGCGGCGAGGACCAGGCTGCCTGCCTGGCGGCCGGCATGAACGATTTCGAGAGCAAACCGATTGATCCGCCCGCGCTCTACAGCAAACTGGCTAAATGGCGGCCCGAACGGCTGTTTGTCCTGGATGGCCAGGATCCGCCGGCCATCCAAGCCCCGCTCCCGGTAATCACCATGCCCAATGTCGACTTGTCCGTGTTGTCCCGCATTCTCAATGGTGACTTGGCCAAGGTCCGGCGTTTCGGCGACAAGTTTCTCGATACGGCGCGCGTCGCACAGCAGGATCTGCAGTCAGCGAGCAGCCGTCGTGACCTGGTGGCGATGAGTCGCCTCTGCCACAAGCTGCGCCCGGCAGCCGCCACGGTTGGCGCCGCGCGCCTGGCTGGGCTGTGCCAGGACCTGGAACTGGCCTGCAACGCGGGCGATGGGCGACAGGCGGAGCGTCTGTTTGCCGAGATGCCCGCACTGATCGATGAGGTGGCTGCGCAGTTGGCCACGCTTGGCGTGACCACGTGATCGCACCGCTGCGCGTGCTGGTGGCCGATGACGATGAGTTCATCCTCGAGATCATTGTTGAGCTGCTGGAGCAGCTCGGCCTGACCGACATTCATCGCGCGCAGGACGGCCATGGCGTGCTCGCCTGTGTCGATGACCCGCAGACGCGACCCCAGTTGATTCTGTGTGATGTGGACATGCAGGGCATGGACGGCATCGAGTGCCTGCGTCACTTGGCCGCGCGGCGCTTTGCCGGCGCGGTCATCGTCATGTCCGGGTCCGGTGCCCGGATGCTGTCGGTGGCCGCTGAGCTGGTGCAGGAACACAAGCTGCACTTCCTGGCAGCGCTGCTCAAACCCATCGATTTCAATGAATTGCGGCAGGCACTGGAAAAGCTCACGCTACGCGGGCCGAGTGCCGCGCCGAGCGTGCAGGGCGCACTGCTATCGCCCGATGCCATTCGTGAAGGCCTGCGTGCGGACGCTGTGCAGATCTACCTGCAACCCAAGATCACCCTGGCCAAGCGCGCAGTCATCGGGGCCGAGGCGCTACTGCGCTGGCGTTCGCCCTCGGGGGGCATCGTGCCACCCGTTGCCGTGATTCCGGTGGCTGAGGCCCATGGTCTGATTGACGCGTTGTTGCACTGTGTGTTCCGGCAGGCCGTGGCCTGTCTGGCGCAGTGGCAGGCGCAGGGTCTAAACCTCACGGTTGCGGTGAATGTCTCGATGGACAACCTCGCTGCCCTGGACCTTCCCGAGACGCTCGCGGCCATGGCACGGGACGCTGGCGCCGATGTGCGCGGCATCGTGCTGGAGATCACCGAGAGCCGCCTCATGCTCAACCCGATCGCCAGCCTGGAGGTCATCAGCCGCCTGCGACTGAAGGGCTTCCGTCTGTCTATCGATGACTTTGGCACGGGCTATGCCAGCCTCGAGAAGTTGAGCAAGCTGCCGGTGGATGAACTGAAGATCGACCAGAGCTTCGTGCGCGGTTCCAGTGTCGATGTGGCCTCGCGCGTGATCCTGGAGTCCAGCATCCGGCTGGGCCATTCACTGGGGATGCGCGTCGTGGCCGAGGGTGCGGAGAGTTTTGCGGACCTGGAGCTGCTTAACGACCTGGGCTGTGACCAGGTGCAGGGCTATGTCATTGCCAAGCCCATGCCGGCTGACCGCTTCCTGCCCTGGCTGCAGGACTGGGCGCGTGACCACGCGGGTGTGTTACGCGGCGCCTAAAGCTCGGCGAGGTAGTGGGCGATGTTGTCGATGTCGGTGTCGCTGAGTGTGTCCACGACGCTGGTCATGGTGCCGGCGTCATTGGTGCGCACATGTCCCTTGAAGTCCTTGAGCTCTTTGACGACGTAGTCGAAGTGCTGGCCGGCAAGGCGGGGTACTTCGTTTTGTCCGGCAAAGCCACCCAGGTGGCACATCGTGCACAGGGCCTCTTCGGTTTTGGTCTTGCCCAGTTGTGCCTTGGCAGGATCGGCCTTGAAGGTCTGCGGGGCAGGCTTCTGCGCAGCAAAAAACTCGCCGATTTCGCGCATGTCATCGCGCGTCAGGCCGGCAACGATGGCGGTCATCAGCGGGTTCAAGCGACGCCCTTCCTGGATGTCGCGCAGCTGCAGGTAGATGTAGCGGGCACTCTGGCCTGCCAGGTGCGGCGTCAGCGGCTGGATGGAATGGCCGCCAGGGCCATGACAGGCCATGCAGACCAGGGCCTTTTCAGGCACTGCCAGTTCCTGTGCCTGCACGGCACCGAGCGACACCGAGGCTACGAGGGCTGCTAAGCATGCAGTCAGTCTTGATCCAATCATCGGCATGGGTTCCATAAAAAACCGGCGGGCGCCTGCGCGCCGCGCCGGTAGGGGCCGAGCGACCCGGGCAGCGGGTCAGGGCAGGGTAAAGACCACCACCGAGTTGCCGCGCTTGAAGTCGATCTGCGTGTTGCCGCCCGCAGCCACGGCCACATACTGGCGGCCGTTCACGGTGTAGGACACGGCCGGGGCATTCACGCCGGCACCGGCCTGGTATTCCCACAGCTTCTTGCCATTGCGGGCGTCGAAGGCGCGGAACAGACCATTGCCTTCCCCGTTGAAGACCAGGTTGCCGGCCGTGGCCAGCACGCCGCCGATCAGCGGTTCGTCGGTGTCGTAGTGCCAGGCGATCTTGCCGGTGTCCAGGTTGACCGCCGACAGACGGCCCCACTGGCGCTCGCCCGGGACCACCTTGAACGCGCCGCCTAGCCACATCTTGCCGCCCGGATAGCGCGACTCGGCGACGTGGTAGGTCATCGGCTGGTGCAGGTTGGCCGCATAGGCCAGGTGCAACGACGGGTTCACCGCCATCGGGCTCCACTCGACGCCGCCATTGGCACCCGGCAGCATGCGCGCGCCTTCGGCCGTGGGCAGCACCCACATGTTCTCCTGCGGCACCATCGCTTCGCTGAAGCGCAGCAGTTCGCCCGTCTGGCGGTCATGCACGTACACATGGCCGGTCTTGCCGCCATGCACGGCGACCTTGCGCACCTTGCCGTCCTTGTCCTTGGCGTCCGTCAGGATGACCGGCGAGACGGCGTCCAGGTCCCACACGTCATGGGCGATGTACTGGTAGTGCCACTTGTAGGTGCCGGTGTTGAGGTCGATGGCCACCATCGAGTCGGTGTACAGGTTGTCGCCCGGACGCTCGCGCCCGTAGAGGTCGGGGCTGGGGTTGCCGACAACGAAGTACGCGGTGTTGGTTTCAAGATCTACGGCCGGGGCCATCCACACGCCGCCGCCCAGGGTCTTGTAGAAGTCGCCGCCCTTGCTGGCCAGCTGCGCCTTCTCGGCCGCGATGTCGCGCTTCATGTTGCGACCGGTCGCATCGTTGACCGCCCACACGCCTTCATGGCCCTTTTCGGGGATGGTATAGAACGTCCACAGCAGCTTGCCGCTGGCTGCATCAAAGGCCTTTACGAAGCCGCGGATGCCGTACTCGCCACCGTTGGTGCCGATGAGGATCTTGCCGTTGACGGCCACCGGGGCCATCGTCTCGGAGTAGCCCTGCTCCGGATCGGCGATCTGGCTTTCCCACACGAGCTTGCCGGTCTTGGCATCGAGCGCGACCAGCTTGGCATCGAGCGTGCCCATGTACACGCGATCACCCAGGATGGCCACACCACGGTTGTTCGGGCCGCAGCAGTAGGTGGTGACCGGGCCCATCTTGTGCTTGTAGTGCCAGAACTGTTTGCCGGTGACGGCATCGATGGCATACACATGGTTGTACGAGGTCGTCAGGTACATCACGCCATCGACCACGATCGGTGCGGTCTGCATCGACTCGAGCACTTCGGTCTGGAACGTGAAGGCCGGGCGCAGCTTGGCAACGTTGCCGCTGTTGATCTGCGTGGCGGGGTAGTAGCGCGTCTGCGCGTAGCTCATGTTCGAGTGCAGGAAGTTGGCAGAGTCGCGGTCGGCCTTGCTCAGCGTGTCCTGCGCCACGGAAATGGACTTGCTGACGCCAGCCACCTTGGCCGCGGTCGCGCCGCCCTGGATTTCGGACTGCGCAACGGCCAGCGAGGTCGTGGCTGCCAGCGTGGCGAGCATCGCGAGCTGGCCAGCCCGGCGCAACATTCGTGAGTAATCCATCAAGTTCCCCTTGTGTGTGGCGGACCCTACGTTGGAGCCCGCCCTGTGACCGGTCTTTTGTGGTGCGCGATGACCCGCGCAGAGGCGAGGGTGACAACGCCCTGAATTTCGGAGGATCATACTGACCATCTTTTTGATATTTCAATAGGTTTCGCGCAACCCCATGCAAGACGCCACGTCTCGCGTCGAGAGGACGCTGCTGGGTCGCGCCAGCGGCTGGGTGCTGCTCGTGCTGGCCGTGTTGCCGTGGCAGGCGACCCTGGCGCAGGCCCCAAGCAACCCCAGCCTCAACGCGCAATTGCTCGTTGCCGCCCGCCAGGGTGACCTGCCGGCCGTGAAGGCGGCCCTGGCGCGCGGCGCCGAACCCAGTTCGCGCAATGGCCAGGGCAAGACCGCGCTGGTGATGGCGGCAGAAAAAGGCCAGGTCGATCTGGCCCTCACGATGATCGAGGCCGGCACCGACGTGAACCTGGCCACCGTAGAGCGCGTCACGCCGCTGATGACGGCCAGCTATGTCGGCACCGCGGTCGTCGTGCAGGGCCTGCTGAAGAAGGGCGCGCGTTGGGAGCCCGTAGACCGCATGGGCAAGCCGGCGGCGCTCTACGCGGCCGGGCAGGGCCAGCTCGACGCGCTGCGCCTGCTGCTGGAGGCCGGCGCGCCCGTGAACGGGGCCTATGAAAACCAGCTCACGGCCCTGATGTGGGCCGCAGGACAGGGCCACCTTGATATCACTCAGCTGCTGCTGGCACGTGGCGCAGACCGCAGCGCGCGCGATGATCGCGGCCTGACCGCGCGCGACATGGCCCTGCAGGCCGGTTACCCCGAAATCGCCGAATTGCTCGCATCGTCCACTGGAGTGTCGAAATGACGTCTGTCCCCAGCCCTGCCATCGCCTGGTGGCCGATCGTCCTGTGCGGCCTCGCGGTGGTGTTTGACGGCTATGACGCGCAGATGCTGGCCATGGCTATTCCGCTGATGGCGAAAGAATTCCACGTCGTGCCGACGGCCTTTGCGATGGCGGCCTCGGCCTCGCTGGCCGGCATGGCGGTCGGTGCCATGTTCCTCAGTCCGTTTGCCGATCGCTTCGGGCGCAGGCCGCTGCTCATGCTCTGCCTGCTGCTGTTTGGTGTGCCGACGCTGCTGGCCATGCAGGCCGGCAGTCCGATGGAACTGGCGTTCTGGCGCCTGCTGGCCGGCTGCGGCCTGGGCGCCACGGTCCCGGTCACCATTGCCATCACGGCTGACCTGGCCCCGGCCCACCGGCGCGTGGGCCTGGTCACGATGATGGCCAGCGGCTTTGCGGTGGGGGCCTCCTGCGCCGGGCAGATCGCGCCGTTCCTGTCGGCCTGGTGGGGCTGGCGCGGGCTGTTCGCGTTTGGCGGGCTCGCGCCGCTGTTGCTGGTCGTGCTGGTGTACCGCGGCATCAAAGAGCCAGTACGGGTCGTGCCTGCCGCCGACGCCGCGCCGCGGCCGGCCATCGGCCTGCGCGTGCTGTTTGCCCCGGCCTACCGCTTCCGCACCGTGCTGTTCTGGGCCCTGAACGCCATCAACCTGTTTGCCAACTATGGTCTGGCCAGCTGGCTGCCCACGCTGCTGGTGCAGAACGGCTGGCAGCTCAATGCGGCCTCGCGCGCTACCAGCGTGTTCGTGCTGGGCGCGCTGAGCGGCAGCTTTATTGTTTCGCGCATGGTGGATCGCGGCCGCATCGTGCTGTCGCTGGCCGGGGCCTACCTGGTCGCGGCGCTTGCGCTGTCGCTGTGTGCCACCAACCCCGGCAGCACCGGTCTGTGGATCCTGCTGCTGGTGTGCATCGGCTTCGGTGCCATCGGTTCGCAGCTGACGCTGGGGCCGCTGGCTTCCAGTCGCTACCCGGCCGAGCTGCGGACCACCGGCGTGGGCTGGGCCAGCGGGGTCGGTCGCGCGGGCTCGCTCTTCGGGCCGCTGGCGCTGGCCTGGCTCATGAACCAGGCCCTGACGCCCACCACCGTGCTGGGCGCCCTGATGATTCCGATGGTCCTGTGCGCCGTGTGCGTATGCT
>CANGFJ010000105.1 GCA_947453065.1 Pseudomonadota bacterium | reverse complement strand
GACCAGCTTCGCGCTGATGACCTTGCCCGTGGCCGCATCGATGACATACGAAACGCCGTTCTTCGGGACCTGCATCACCACGTGGCGTTTCTGGCCGTCGATCGTCAGATCGGCGGTGGTCAGCGGCGAGGTGTTGTCGAAGTCGAAGTTCTCCTGCGGCACGGCCTGGTAATGCCAGCGGTACTGGCCGGTCTTCGCGTCCAGCGACACGATCGAGGCAATGAACAGGTTGTCGCCGCCGCCCGGCGAGCGATCTTCTGCAGGCCACGGCGCGCCGTTACCCGTGCCAAAGATGACCGAGTCGGTCTGCGGGTCATAGACGATGCCATCCCAGGGCGAACCGCCGCCGCCGGTCTTCCACCATTCGCCGCTCCAGGTCTTGGCGGCCATCGGCATCACGCTGTCGGAAGCGGCATGGTCCGGGCCCTTGGACGGGTCACCCGGCACCACATAGAACTTCCAGCGGAACTTGCCGGTGTCGGCGTCATAGGCCGACAGGTAGCCACGTTGGAAGTATTCGCCACCACCCTGGCCAATGAACACCAGCCCGTTGCCGACGCGCGGCGCACCGGTGATGGACATGTCGTCCTTGATGTCGGTGGTGCGGGTCTCCCAGACCTTGCTGCCCTTCTTGGCATCGACGGCGACGAGACGTCCGTCGAGCGTGCCCCAGATGACCTTGCCCTTGTAGAAGGACACGCCACGGTTGGAGTTGTTGCAGCACAGGCGCGTGGCGGCGATTTCGCGCGGCACCTTCGGGTCGTACTTCCAGAGTGCCTTGCCCGTGGCGGCGTCGTAGGCGTACACCTTGCTCCAGGGCGTCGTCACGTAGATGCGGCCGTCGACCACCACCGGCGTGGACTGCCACTGGCCCTTCTCGGCCATATCGGCGTACCAGGCCAGCCCGAGCTTGCCGACGGTGTCGGCATTGACCTGCTTCAGGGGGCTGTAGCGCTGTTCGTTGTAGTCACCGCCGTGCAGCGGCCATTCGGTGGCGTTGGCCGGACCGGCAGGTTTTGGCGCGGCCTGGAGCGGCGCCCAAGCAGAAGACAGCACGGCAAGGCCGCACAAAGTAGCGATCAGGACACGACGCATGACTACCCCCAACTGAGTGAACAGGCTACCGCTGGGCTGCTATCGCGGCCGGTGCGGTATTTTTAGTTGTCAGTATAAGACCGGCGGCGCCGGGAATCGTTCGATTTGCCTGAATGGCCCCAGCGGGGGGCGACGGGTAGGATGCCGCGCGTGAGCATCACCCTGACCGAATTCGCCCGCACCCGGCTGTTTCCGCGCGAACCGCGGCCCAACACGATCCAGGACATCTCCGCCGAGGCCTTCGAGCGGTACCTGAACGACCACCCGCCGCTACACGATCTGGCGGGCTACGCCCCGTTTTGCCGCCTGCACGTACACTGCAACTGGACCTCGACCCGGTGCCTCACGGTGCCAGTCACCGACGACAACCGGCACCTGCTGCGTTCCAGCTACGAGGCGCGCCACCGCAACGAGCTGCCCGTGCTCGTGCGCTGGTTCGAGGGCGTGGTCGCCCCGGCGGCGGCCTATCTGATCCCCATCCTGTACAGCCGCGAACAGCTGCGTGCGGAGGGCAGCCCGATTGCCACCGACTGGGGCGTCGTGGGCTGCCTGTACACCAGCGAGCCTGCCGAAATTCCGATGGCGCCGATCACGATGATGCGCAATGCCCTGGGCGTTGCAGAAGGCGGCTCCGGCGTGCCCCTCGACGCAGACGCCTACCGGCGCAGCGTCGCGTACTGGCGCACGCACGCCAACTGGCGCTGAAGCGGGCTACTTCACCGTTACCGGCACAACCAGCGTGCTTGTCAGACCATTGCCATCCCGTGCGCTCACGGACAGCGACCAGGTGCCCGCAACAGGCGGCGTCCAGCTGATGCTGATCGCCGATCCCGACAGGCCCAGTGACATACCCGACGGAACACCACTGATCGTGAAGCTCAGCGAGGTGGAGGTCGCGTCGGAAAAGCTGATTGATCCGGTCAACAACCGCCCGACAGCGCCGCTCAGCGTCGTTGCCGACAGCACCGGACCGGCAGGCACGATTGTCAGGCTGAGCACGGCAGATGCCGACAGGCCCGTGACGCGATCCTTGACCGTCACGGTCACGCTGTACTTGCCAGCCACGGGCGCAGACCAGCTCAGGAGGCCGTTGGCATCGATGGCGAGCCCCGCCGGTGCACCAGACAAGGAGAAGGTCAGCGGATTGGCAGCCGTGGCCGACACACTGTAGGTCAGCGCCCTGCCGGCGATCCCGCTCACCGTCGCGGCGGCGATGACAGGCGGCCGGGGCGGCGCGACGGTCAGCGTAAAGGACGCCTGGCCGGTGAGTCCCGTACGGGTATCGCGCGCCACCACGCTGAACGGATAGCTGCCTGCCACCGGCGAGGTCCACGTCAGGACGCCGGCGGTACTGACAGCCAGGCCCGTTGGCGCGGCGCCCAGGGTATAGGTCACTGCGTTAGGGGCCACGACCTGCACCGCGTAATTAAACGCAGTGCCGGCAGTCGCCGACAGGGTGGCAGCCGTCACGACGGGCGGCAGCGGCGCAGCGATCGACACCGTGTAGCTGCCCTGCCCTGTCAGTCCATTGACCGTATCGCGCGCGTACACCACGACGCTGTAGGTCCCCGTTGTGGGCGCGGCCCAGCTGACAACGCCTGCCGTGCTGACTGTTACCCCGGCGGGCGCGCTGAGCAGGCTGAGGCTCACCGCATTGGCCGCCGTCACCGTGACCGGGAACGACAGCGGCGTGCCCGAAGTACCAGACACGTTGCCGGCCAGCACAACTGGCGCGGCGGCCGGTGCGGGCCCGGCGAGGCTGCCGAGCAGGTCCGTGACGTTCGGCGTACCCAGTCCCGTCGGCAGGTCATACCCGGTGCCTGCCGAGCAGGTCCCGCAGCTGCCATTGCTGCCGCTGGTGATGTCTGCAAAGGCACGCGCATAGGTCGTGGCCTGTGCCGCGAGCGCGTACAGCTGGGTGTGTGGCGCGCCGAGCCGGGCCTGTCCCGCGAGCGCACGCGTGGCATTGGCGATTGCCGCGATGCCCGCCCACTGCGGCGCCGCAAGGCTGGTGCCACCGGCACTCACCCAGCCAGGCGTGGTGCTGCCCGGGGCAATCGTGACCACATACTGGCCGGTCGCCGGGTCGGCATTAAACGCCACATCCGAGACGGCGCGGCTGCCCGTTGTCAGCATTCCCGGAACAGCACCTGACTGCCAGGCCGGTGCCGCCACGTAGAGGCTGCGGGCACCACCGGACAGGTTCCAGACCACTTCGCGGCGCGGGGACGTGCCGGACCAACTGAGCGAGGACCCACCGACAGCGACCACGCGCGTGGAGACGGCCGGCCAGTTGACCGCTGCCCCCGAATCGCCAGCGGCCGCGAAATAGGACATGCCAGTGCCGGCGAAAGCGGTGTCCACGCTAGCGGTCCAGTTGCCCTCCGCCGCGCCGAAGCTCATCGAGACAATGCCGGGACCCATCCCATTGGCAAGCCGCACCGCTGCCAGCAGGCTGTTCAGTGACGCGTCCGGGGCCTCGATCAGAACGATGCGCGCCAACGGGGCCGTGGCATGCGCCCACTGCACATCCAGCGCAATCTCCGTGGCCCAACCCGCGTCGAACGCCGGCGGCGTAGCGGTGAGGACGCCCGTCGCACTGGCGTAGGCCACGACAAGGCTGCAACTGCCGGTCGGCGCTGCCGCCAGCGGCAAGGAGGTCGCAGGCGTGAGCGTGGTCGCTGTACACGCAGGCAATCCGAACTTCGTACTGAAGGTGGACAGTTCGGCGGCAACATTCGGATCGTGCTGGGCATCGACGATATAAATCGTCTGGCCAGCGCCCAGCTGCGCGGCCTGGGCCGACGTCAGGCTACTGCCCACTGCAGGCAAGGCGGGCAGGGCATAGGCCGCGCGAATCTGCGCCGGCGTGTAGGTCGCGACAACCGCACCGGTGGCCATGGGCGTCGCGTCGGCCGACAGGGCCATCGACATCGAGGGCGCACTGCCGGTCCGCTCCATCGAGTCCATCGCAGACTTCGTCAGCCGGCGGGTGGAAAGCTGTGACATCTGCCGTGTGACGGATTGCCTGTGCGGTCCGAATGCAGCTGAACCTTTGCGATCCAGACGGTCCCGATCTTCAGGCTCGGCGAGATCAACAGGGCCCAGATGATACAGGGGCAATGCCATCGCACCGCCCGTATCGGGCGACGAATCCTGCTGCGGCAGGCTGAGTGAGAAAGTCTGCGTGGTGCCCATCGACGCAGCGGCTGTGGGACCCGCTGCATCTGGCCCGGCACAGCCGGCGATGAGACTGGCCGCCGCGATGACCGGCGACAACAGCACTGCGAGGGAGGCGCGAGATCCGAGCTGCAACATAGGCGTGACTGACTCCGTATCGGAGAAGGCCACGCGCAGTCAACGACCCGGTCGTTGGCAACCCCGCTACCTTCGCGCGTACTGCGCCGGAAGGCCGGAGGCTTTGCGTCCCCGCCTTACGACGGGTTTGCCCTCTACTACGCCCGGAATCGGTGTGACTCCAGCAGCGCAGCCTCGATTGAAAACCATTGAATGTCGCCAAGCAACGACTTTGTGAGGCATATTCTTTCTGGCTTTACTTAATCAGCGCCGCTGCACTGATCGGGGCAAGGGCGCACAGCCGAGCCGACCCGGATTGCGGTGCTAGGATCTCGGCCCTCACAGGGCAATCTGCCCTCAATGACTGGAGAATGCACAGTGTCCCTGACAGCAAGTCCGACGGCTCCGGCCGTGTTCGCAGACCTTCAACGCGTGTTCGCCCTTCAGCAGGCGCATCAGTGGACGGTGAAAGCGACGACCGCGGCAGAGCGCAAGGAAAAGCTGGGCAAGCTGAAAGCGGCCGTGCAGGCCCACGCCGATGACATCATCGCAGCCGTCAGGCAAGACACGCGCAAACCCGAGAACGAGATCCGGGTCACCGAGTTGCTGAACGTGCTCTCCAACATCGACCGGAACATCGCAAACCTCGATGCGTGGATGGCACCGGTCGAAGTGGTTCCTTCGCTGAACCCGAACGATGCTGCGCGCATCGTCTACGAAGCGCGCGGCGTCTGCCTCATCCTGGGCCCCTGGAACTTTCCGCTGGGCTTGGTCATGGGGCCCCTGGCTGCTGCCATCGCCGCCGGCAACTGCTGCATGGTCAAGCTCACCGACCTCTGCCCGGCGACTGCCAGTGTCGCTGCACGCCTGATCCGCGAAGCCTTTGACGAACGCGAAGTCGCTGTGTTTGAGGGCACTGTAGACGTCGCCACAGCCCTGCTCGATCTGCCGTTCAACCATATCTTCTTCACGGGCAGCACGCGGGTCGGCAAGCTGGTCATGGCTGCCGCGGCACGCCACCTGGCCAGCGTCACCCTGGAACTGGGCGGCAAATCCCCCGTCATCGTCGACGCGGATGCAGATGTGCAGAAGGTCGCCACAGACCTGGCTGCGGCCAAGCAGTTCAACGGCGGGCAAGCCTGCATCTGTCCGGACTATGTCCTGGTCACAGCGCAGCAGAAGCCCACGCTGATCGAGGCGTTTCGCGCGAAGGTGCAACAGAACCTTTACCGTGAAGACGGCAGCCTAAAGAAGGACAGCATCGCTCAGATCGTGAACGACCAGAACTTCGCGCGCATCCAGGCGCTCTTCGACGACGCAGTGAGCAAGGGCGCCACGGTTGCGGTGGGCGGCACCCTGGAGGCAGCCGATCGCACGATCCACCCGACGCTGCTGACCGATGTCACGCCCGACATGCTGATCATGCAGGAGGAGATCTTCGGACCCATCGTGCCCGTCCTGACCTACGCGACGCTCGATGAGGCCATCACGTTTATCTCGGGCCGTGCCAAGCCTTTGGCCCTGTACATCTACAGCAACACACCCGGCCATGTGGACCGGATCCTCAGCCGAACCTCATCGGGTGGCGTCACGGTCAACGGGTTCTTCTCGCATTACCTGGAAAACCAGCTGCCCTTCGGCGGCGTGAACCAGAGCGGCACCGGCAGCTATCACGGCGTGTTCGGGTTCAGGGCGTTCTCGCATGAGCGCGCAATCTACGTGCAGTCCACCGTAAAGGCGTAACCCACATGAAGCCGACCTTGCTCCTGGCTGCAGCACTGTCCCTGTTCAGCACGCTTTGCGCAGCACAACTGCCGCCCGGCATCACGCCGGAGATGATCGCCTCTGCCCTGCCCGAAGAGGGGGCGCCCCGGGCTGAACCGGGCCGCTACGCCGTGACCGCCGAAGCCGCGTTCGGCACTGCCGGGCTCAAGGTATTCCGGCCTGCCAGCCTCGAGCGCTTTCCCCGGCGCGACACGCTGCCAGTGGTGGTGTGGGGCAATGGCGGCTGCGCCATCGAGAACGCGCGCTATGCGGGGTTCTTGCAGACGGTGGCCTCACACGGGTTCCTGGTGATCACCACCACGGACGCCGGCACTGCGGCAGCACCCGACGCCGCACTGCCCCCTGCACCGCGACGTCAGGCGACAGCCGCCGACCTGGCAGCGGGCATCGACTGGGCACTGCGCGAAAACGAACGCGCGGGCTCGCCCCTGCGCGGCAAGGTCAACACGCAGCAGGTGGCCGTCATGGGCCAGTCCTGCGGTGGCCGCCTATCGCTGGAACTGGGCGCCGATCCGCGGGTCAGCACCATCGGCGTCTTCAACATGGGGCTGCAGCCGGCACAATTCGACCAGCTCGCGAAACTGCATGGCCCGGTCCTGCTCATCAACGGCCACGAGCGCGACTTCATGTTCGGGGCGTCCAAGGCCACGTTCGAGGCCATCAACACCCTGCCGGTGTTCTACGGCGCGCGGCATGGGGCCGGTCATTCGGCCACCGCGTATCACGCGGGTGGCGGCGAGTTTGCCAATGTGGCGGCGAACTGGGTGCGCTGGCAGTTCAAGCAGGACCGCAAGGCCTCGCACCTGTTCGTGGGCGCCCGCTGCGGGCTGTGCACGAATGCCGACTGGGATGCCGCTGCCAAACAGCTGAAGTGAGGGAACGAATCATGAAGCGCTATGGGATTTCACTCGCCCTCTTGTTGCTGGCCAGCGGTGGCGCACGGGCCGCAGCGGCTCCTGTGGCCT
This sequence comes from Pseudomonadota bacterium, assembly GCA_947453065.1. GTDB lineage: Bacteria > Pseudomonadota > Gammaproteobacteria > Steroidobacterales > Steroidobacteraceae > ZC4RG30. The sequence goes on along the minus strand of CANGFJ010000105.1, from coordinate 2,806 downwards.
GCGACCGCGAATGCCTGCGCAGCCACGTCACGCAGATCCTGTGGGCCTTCGTGAAGCACGACGTCAGCCAGCTGCCCGTGGCCAGCACCCTGCGCGTGACCGAAGATGCTATTGAAAAGCCGCTGAAGGATGTCGCCCTCGTCCGCAGCGTCACCGCGCTGCGCGGGTTCCGGCAGGATTTCATTGATGACCGCGCGGGCGTGGCTGGGGCCCACGTGCTGGTCGAAGAGAGTGGCGCACCGATCCTGCTGGTGGTCCGCATCAAGGTGGTCAACAACCAGCTCAGCGAGCTCGAGCTCGTGCCCACGCGCAGCCGCAGCGAGGGGCTCATCTTCAATCTGGATGGCCTGAAGGCGGCCAGCGCGATGATGAACTACGCGCCGCGGGCCGAGCAGCTGGCCACACGCGAAAAGGCGCTGCAGATCGCGCTGAAATATCCCGAAGGTTTTGCCCGCGCCGAGACTTTTGCGGCCGTCAACGCGCCATTCACCCGCGAGGCCTACCGCTACGAGAACGGCCAGATCATGGCCGGTCCCGACTGCCGCTTCGCACCCGGTTGCGAAAACATTGCGACGCAGCCGCTCACCATCTTCAAGCGGCTGGGCGCACCGCTGACGCGCGTGGTGCTGGTAGATGAGCGCATGGGCATCGTCTGGCTGCGCCTGGCCTGGGGCGTCCGCCAGGAAGGCGGCGAGCAACTCACCGCCTTCGAGGCATTCAAGGTATTTGACGGCCAGATGCACGCCGTCGAGGCGTTCATCCGCATACTGCCGATCGAATTGCGCAGCGGGGGCTGGGAGTAGCCCTTTCTCAGACGCCCAGCAACTCCACTTCAAACACCAGGGTCGCGTTCGGCGGAATCACGCCGCCGGCACCCCGGGCGCCATAGCCCAGTGCAGGCGGGATGATGAGCACGCGAGTACCGCCGACCTGCATGCCCTGCACGCCTTCATCCCAGCCGCCGATGACCATGCCACCGTCGAGCTCGAATTCGAACGGATCATTACGGTCTTTGCTCGAATCGAATTTCTGGCCGCGACCCTGTGGGGCGGCGGCATCAAATAGCCAGCCGGTGTAGTGCACGGTCACCTGGTTGCCAGAGCGGGCGGTGGCGCCGCTGCCGGGGACGGTGTCTTCGTACTGCAGGCCTGAGGCGGTGGTGGTGGTCATGATCGGGGTCCTGTTTCGTTGGTCGAGAAGCGAGAAGGCGAGACCGAAGTTTACAGCGTCGGAGCCGATCGGGCCCCCACAGCGGGTGCCCCTGTCCTGCGCACCCTCCGCGCCGTATGATCTGGCTCGGCACCCCCGCCCCCTTGCACAGAGCCTGTCTGACACCATGATCCGGAATATTCGATCGCTCACTGCGCTGGCAACCCTGTTGATTCTTTCAACCACGGCGCATGCCACCGTTGTGCGCTTCCAGACAGCCCTGGGCAAGTTCGATGTCAACCTGTACGACAGGCGAACACCAGCAACCGTGGCCAACTTCCTCGCGTACGTGAATAACGGTGCCTATAGCAACGTCGTGATGCATCGCTCGGTAGGCGGGTTTGTGGTGCAGGGTGGTGGATACACCTTCACGGGCGCGCTGCCGCTCGCCACGATCAGCGAGCGGCCCAGCGTCATCAATGAGCCCGTGTTCTCGAATCTACGCGGCACGATCGCCATGGCAAAGGTGGCAGGAAACCCCAACAGCGCCACCAGCCAGTGGTTCATCAATATGGGCAACAACAGCACGAACCTCGACGTGCAGAACGGCGGCTTCACCGTTTTCGGCGAAATCGTCAGTGGCGACATGACGGTCCTCGACACGATCAATGCTCTGCAGACCTTCGCGGTTTCAGCCAGCCTCGACTCCCTGCCCCTGCGCAATTACACGTCGAAAAACGCCACCGATGGCGTTGCGATCACCAACCAGAACCTGGTGTACGCCACCTCCGTCATTGTCTTGGACAGCAATGTCGATTCTGCGATCGGACTCTCGCCGGTCGCCAACACCCTGAACAGCCCCACTACGCCGACCACGCCCACAACGGGGACCAGCAGCGGCGGTGGTGGCGGCGCAACCGACGCCGTGTCGCTGCTGCTGCTTGGCGCGCTCGCCCTGGGCCGGCGGCTACGTCGCCAGACCGTGGGGCGCGCTGCGTAGCGGCCACTGCCGCGGCGCGCTATTTCTTGATCGCGCCGTCCACCCCCTCCGGCGAACAGTTGAACGGTTCGAGCTTGAGGTCAGAGGTGTCGTACTCCATGGTCCAGGGTTCGAAATCCCGCGTAAAAAACTCTGGATCCTTCAGCGTGACTTCCACCACGAGCTGCTGACGGGCAGCATCCAGATGTACGCGCTCCACTGAGGTGAGTGCCGCCGAATGCAGCAGGCCACGCGTTGGCTGGCCCGGCTGTTCCACGTACTGGTTCAGCACGCCACTGGCGTAGTTGGCTGTCTCGATCACCAGGGTATCGCCTTCGAAGTGACCGATGGAATGGCCCAACGAAGTGCGCGGTCCCTTCTTGGGATGCTCGCGCTGGTCGAGGTGCACGATCCGCTGCACGTCCATCCACTCGTGGTGCAGCACCACGCGATCCTTCTCGCGCGTGATCAACAGCGGCGTACCCGGCGCCCCCCAAACGCGACGCACCGCGACGGGGTCGCAACGGAAAGCCGGGTCGTCCTTGAACGGATTGTAGTGCTCGACAGCGGCCTTACCGGCAGGCGTCAGGAACGCCATCATTGGCTGCGGGTCACTCGTCCCGCGGCCCGGCCGCGGTGCCAGCAGCCAGGTCCCGGTGATATCGCGCCGCGCAGGCT
>CANGFJ010000104.1 GCA_947453065.1 Pseudomonadota bacterium | reverse complement strand
GCCTTGCCCAACTCCACGCCGGCGCGGGCCGAGAACATGCGGCCGATGCCGGCGCCGGGGTTCAGGCGATCGAACTTGGGCATCAGCGCGGTGGTGCTGAACGACCAGCCGCCCAGCACCAGCGGGGCCCCCAGCGCAGCCACCATCGTCAGCAACAGGATCGGGCCCACCGCAAGCAGTGCGTTCAGGGCCGCGGCACCTAAAGCCGGCAGCATCTGCGCCGAGTCCATGGTCTGTTCGCGCGAGAGCGTCAGGCCCGTGCGCATCAGCTGCGCCAGGCGCTCACCCAGCACGCCGCCCAGCGACTGCATGGCCACGCCGGCGGTGAGCATGACGGCTGCAGCCGTGAGGTCGCGCGAGCGGGGAATCTGGCCGTTCTTGCGGGCCTCGTCGATCCGCTTCTGTGTCGCCGGCTCTGTGCGATCGTGCTTGTCGCTCTCGTCTGCCATGGCCCTAGCCTCGCGTCCGCAGCAGTTCGTCGAGCAGCGTGAAGCTCTCGCGCATCAGGTTGATGAAGCTCGACTGCACGCTGGGCAGGCCGAACATCACGATGACCAGCCCGCAGACCAGCGTGATCGGAAAGCCGATGGCGAAGAGGTTGAGCGAGGGCGCCGCGCGACTGACGACGCCGAAGGCCAGGTTGACGACCAGCAGCGCGGTGACACCTGGCAGCGAGACCATGAGCGCGCCACGAAAGATCTGCCCGCCCCACAGCGTGACCTGCCACAGGCCATTGCTGCCCAGGCCATCGACGCCGATGGGCAGCGTGCGGAAGCCTTCGACCAGAATCTCCAGCATGGCCAGGTGGCCATTGAGCGCGAGGAAGGTGAGCGTCACCAGCAAGGTGTACATCTGCCCCAGCACGGGCGTGCTGGCGCCGCGCAGCGGATCGACGTTGAAGGCGAACGACAGGCCCATGCTGTTGGCCAGCAACTGGCCACCCATGGCCAGCGCGTCAAAGATGATCTGCACGACAAAGCCCATGGCCACGCCGATGACCATCTGCTGCGCAATGATGACCACGCCTGCGGGCGAGAATGGCCCCACGGTCGGCGGGGGCAATAGCGGTGCCACCAGCAGCGTGATGGCCGCGGCGAGCAGCAGGCGATTGCGGGCAGGCACGAAGCTGGTGCCGAAGATCGGCGCCACCATCAGGCAGGCGCCGATGCGCACGAAGGGCCACAGGTACAGCGCGACCCAAGCCTCGATCTGCCCGGAGGTAACGCTGAGCATGCGGCCTAGCCGATCAGGCCGGGAATGCTCTCGAACAGCTCGCGCGTGTAGCTGACCATGAGCTTGAGCATCCACGGGCCGGCGATCACCAGCGTGGCGGCCATGCCCAGCAGCTTGGGGATGAACGACAGCGTCATCTCGTTGATCTGCGTAGCGGCCTGGAACACGCCGACCATCAGGCCCACCACCAGCGCCACCAGCAACATCGGCGCCGACAGCAGCAGCGTGATTTCCAGCGCGCGCGTGCCGATGGTCATGACGGTTTCGGGGGTCATCGGGTGCGTCCTAGCGGTAGAAGCTCGAGGCCAGCGTGCCCATGACCAGGGCCCAGCCATCGACGAGCACGAACAACATGATCTTGAAGGGCAAGGAGATGAGCACCGGCGAGAGCATCATCATGCCCATCGACATCAGCACGCTGGCCACGACCAGGTCGATGATCACGAAGGGAATGAAAATCAGGAAGCCGATCTGGAAGGCGGACTTCAGCTCGCTGGTCGCAAAAGCCGGCACCAGGATCGACAGCGGCACATCGGCAGGCTTGTCGAAGCCCTTGCCGCCGGCGATGCGCACGAAGGTGGCGATGTCGCTCTCGCGGGTCTGGTGCAGCATGAATTCCTTGAGCGGGCCGGCGCCGCGGCTCAGGGCTTCGGTGGTCTCGATGGTGCCGGCCATATAGGGCTGCACGGCATCGACGTTGATCTTGTCGATCACCGGCGACATCACGAAGAAGGTCAGGAACAGCGACAAGCCCACCAGCACCTGGTTGGGCGGCGACTGCCCCGCACCCAGCGCCTGGCGCAGGATGCCCAGCACGATGATGATGCGGGTGAAGGCGGTCATCATCAGCAGGATTGACGGCAGCAGCGTGATCGCCGTCATCAGGATCAGCAGCTGCAGCGTGAGCGAATAGCTCTGGCCGGCGCCACTGCCCTGCACGGTCAGCGCCGGAATGCCCGGCGCCGCGGCGGCGGCCAGCGCGGGCGCCAGCAGCGGCACGGCAACGAGCAGCAGTGCCAGCAGACGAGGACGAGACAGGTTCATCGACCGAGGCTCTTCTTGAGCAGCGCGGCGAAGTTCTGGATCTGGGGGCCCGTGATGGCCGACGGCGGCGGCGCCAGCTCGGTGCCTTCGGGCAGCACATGCAGCAGGTTGACGCGGCCCGGTGCCACGCCCAGCACCAGCTGCGTGGTGCCCACGCGGATGACTACGGCCCGCTCGCGCGCACCCAAGGCCACCTGAGCGACGATATCGATCGCGCCCGCGCCACCGCCTGCGAAGCCGCGCAGACGGCGCACCAACCAGCCCGCGGCAAACACCGCAGCCAACACCAGCAGCAGCGCAACGGTGACCTGCCCGATGCCACTGGCACTGCCCGTTGGCAGCGATGCCGCCGCCCCCGGTGCTGCGAAGGCCCGCGCGGGCTCGGCCTCGGCGGCCAGCAGCTGCAGCGGCAGGACCAGTGCCGTGAACGCGATTGAAGGGAAGGACAGGTTGCGCACGCGCTTACTTCAACTTGCGGATGCGTTCGGCGGGACTGATGACATCGATGAGGCGGATGCCGAACTTCTCGTTCACCACCACCACTTCACCGTGTGCCACCAGCGTGCCGTTGACGTAGACGTCCAGCGGCTCGCCCGCAGCGCGTTCCAGCTCGACGACCGAGCCCTGGTTCAGCTGCAGCAGGCTGCGGATGGGCAAGCGCGTGCGGCCGACTTCCAGCGACAGCGTGACCGGCACGTCGAGGATGACGTCGATGTTCACGTCATTGCGTGTTTCGGCAGCCGCTACGGGCGCCAGGACGGCGGCTGGTAGCTCCACCCCGCCCATCATGGCCATGGCCGCGGCCATGTCAGCGTCGGTGATGTTCTCGCTCATGCTGGGGTTCCTCGCAGCGTCCGGATCACTGCATCACGAAGCTGGTGAAATAAAGGGCTTCGAGCTCTTCGGCCTTGCCACCTTCGGTGGTGATGATCTTGCGGACCGCCTGCAGTGCTTCTTCACGCAGCTTTTCCTTGCCCTCGCGGGTGGAGACGTCCTCGACCTTCTGGTTGCCGAACAGCAGCAGCAGGTCGTTGCGGATCACCGGTTCGTTGGCTTTGACGAACTCGGACATGTGCAGGTCACGGGTCATCAGCTGGACCGTGATCTGCAGGAACCGGGCGCCCTGGCCCGCATCAAAATTCACGACGAAGGGCGGGTCCATCGGGATGTACAGCGACGGCAGCTTGACCGGCTCTTTGTGGGCCGCAGCCTCGGCTTCCTTCTTATCGCCGCCCTTCATCAGGAAGAAGGCGGCGCCACCGCCACCCAGCAGCACCACGGCAGCACCGATGAGGATCAGCAGCTTGAGTTTGCCTTTGGGCTTGGCTTCACCGGCTTCAGGGGCTTGGGACATGGCGGAGGGACCTCGGTACGTCAATGCGTCGAGAAAACGACTTCTCGAACTGGTGGTAGCAAGGTATGTGCCACAGGCGACAGAGAACCCGCAAGCCCTTGTCGCATAAGTATTTTTTGATTTTCGCGAACTGTGACCCGACGCACACTACCGGGCAGCGCCGGAATTCCGGCGCGACCCGCCCCGCCCGCTCAGGCGTAGGTGTCGAGCAGGCCCAGGTGGCGCAGGGTGGGCTGGCTGCGCAGGTCCAGGGACACGGTGGTGAGCTCGGCCGATGCGCTGCTGCTGGCGGTGCGCAAATCCACCGGCGGCGGGGTCTGGCGCGGGGTCTCGCGCGACACGCCGGCATCCGACAGCTGCAGGCCAGAACCGGCAAACAGCTCGCGCAGGCGCGGCAGGGCTTCCTGGAGCGCCGAGCGGGTGTCGGCATGGGTGGCGCCGAACTGCACGCTGACCTGGTCGTCGGTGACCTTGATCTGCACTTCCAGCGGCCCGAGGTGCTCGGGGGACAGGCGCAGCGAGCCACTCTGGTCGCCCTTTGCGGCCATCACCGTCAGCCGTGAGCCGAGTTCGTTGGCCCAGCGTTCGCCGCCCACCGTCTCGTGCAGGCGCGGCGCGAGCGCAGGGTCGGGAGTGGCCGTCGCCGTGGAGGCGGTCGTGAGGGACTGCGCCTGCAGGGCGGTGGAGAACGCGGGCGGCTGCGACCCGGCATCCGGTGCCGCCAGCGCGGTCAGGCCGAGGCCGGCCAGCAAGCCCTGGCGGGCCTGGCCGCCATCGCTGCCCTCGCCCTGCCCCGGGTCACCCTGCCCGGCGCCCTGGCCCAGGCCCTCGCCCGTGGGCTGGAGCAGACCGGCCCAGGCGCTGTCCTGCAGGCTGGCAGCCGGCGCAGCGGCCACGGCTGGCGCAGCGGCCGGGGCTGGCGCAGCGGGTGCCGGAAGGTTGGTGGCCGCTGTGGACGCTGCGAGGACCGGCACAAGGGCGGCTTGCAGGGGCGCGGCGGAAACGGTATCCGGCGGTGTCGCAGCGGGCGTTGGCACCGGCACCGCAGCAGGCGACTGCATCGCTGCCAGCCACTGCGCCATGGCCACCTGCAGGGCGACCGGATCGCCGGCCGGCGGCGCATCGACTGCAGGCTCAGCCGTCTTCACGGCAAGTTCTGGGGACGCGGCCAGCGCCGTCGCCGGCACAACGGGTGCCGCGGACAAACTGCCCAGCAGGCTCAGGAAGTCGACGGCCGTCGGATCCTGCCCGGCAGCCTCAGGGGTCGTGGCAGTACCAGGCCGCGGGGCAGTAGCCACCGGAGGCCGAACCAGCGTATCGGGTTGTGCAACGGCCATGGCCTCTCCCAGTCCCATCACAGCACCGCCGCGCGGGTCATGCGCAGCGCACGTTCATCGGTTTCCTGCTGGTCGCGCCGTTCCTGCACGACCCGCTCTTCGACGCGCCAGCGCTCCACGACCAGGCCCAGCCCCTTGGCCCGGCGCGCGGCCTGCTGCCAGTCACGGGTCTGCGCGGCGACGTCCTCCGTCGCGCGGGTGACAAAGTATTCCTGCTGCTTCACGGCTTCGGCCAGGCGGGCCAGGAAGACCTGGAAATCACGCAGCGCCATGCCCGATGAGCCAGCCGTAGCCTGGCGGCTGAACGACTGCTGGTATTCGGCGTGATAGCGCTGCAGTTCGGCAAGCTTGGCCTCGGCGTCGGCAAGGCGACGTTGCGCGGCGCCCAGGCGCTGCGCCTCCTGCTGCTCGCCGTCGTCCATCACGCGCTGCACCGGTTCCATGCGCTGGATGCGGGTCATTCAGTCTCTCCAAACAAAGCTGCCAACTGCGCGACGCTGTCGGGCAGGGTCACGTTCTCATGGATGTCCTGCTGCAGAAAGCGCTGCAGGCCGGGCCACTGCGCGATAGCCGCGTCGATGCGCGGGTCGCTGCCACGCTGGTAGGCGCCGATGGCCACCAGGTCGCGGTTGTGTTGATAGGTCGACAGCGACTGTTTGAGTCGCCGCGCCGCCTGCATCTGCGAGGGCGGCACGATGTCGAACATGACGCGGCTGATCGAGGCTTCGATGTCGATGGCCGGGTAATGCCCGGTCTCGGCGATGCGCCGTGACAGCACCACGTGGCCATCGAGGATGGCGCGCGCACTGTCGGCGATCGGGTCGTTCTGGTCATCGCCCTCGGCCAGCACCGTATAGAAGGCCGTGATGGAGCCGGCGCCCTCGGCGCCATTGCCGGCACGTTCAACCAGCTGCGGCAGGCGTGCGAACACCGAAGGCGGATAGCCCTTGGTGGCGGGCGCCTCGCCGATGGCGAGGCCGATCTCGCGCTGTGCCTGCGCGAAGCGGGTGAGGGAATCCATGATCAGGAGTACGTTCTGGCCCTGATCCCGGAAATATTCTGCGATGGCCGTCGCAAGCCAGGCGCCATGCAGGCGCATCAACGGCGTGTGGTCGGCCGGGGAGGCCACGACCACAGAACGGCGCAGCCCCTCCTCGCCCAGGATCTTCTCGATGAATTCCTTGACCTCGCGGCCACGCTCGCCGATGAGGCCCACGACGATGACGTCGGCTTCGGTGTAGCGGGCCATCATGCCCAGCAGCACGCTCTTGCCGACGCCGGAGCCGGCGAACAGGCCGATGCGCTGGCCACGGCCCACGGTGAGCAGCGAGTTGATGGCGCGGACACCCACATCCAGCGTGCGCGTGATGGGCGCACGCGTCAGCGGGTTGATCGGCACGCCGGTCAGGCGCGTGCGGTCCTCGCAACCCAGCGGGCCCTTGCCATCCAGCGGTTCGCCGGCGCCATCGATCACGCGGCCCAGCAGTTCGGGGCCCACTTTGACCGTGCCCGCACCCGGCCGCGGAATGACGCGTGCACTGGGCTTGAGTCCCTGGATGTCACCGGTGGGCATCAGGAACAGTCGATCGCCCGAGAAGCCGACCACTTCGGCATCCACCCGACTGCCATCGCCGGCGACGACTTCGCAGCGATCGCCGACCGCAGCCTGGCAGCCCTGGGCTTCGAGCGTCAGCCCGACCATGCGGGTCAGGCGCCCTTCCACCGGCGGCGCGGGCAAGGCCTGCACCGTGCGCAGGCCACGGGCCAGGTGCTCATGCCACTGTAGCGGCAGGCGGTCGGGGGTGTTGTTCATACCGGCGGCTCTGCGGCGCTATCCAGACGCTCGGCGGTGCGTTCATCGCCCAGCAGCGCGCTCATCACCGCCGCGAGGCGCGTTTCCACGCGCGCATCGATCTGCGCCGCTTCTGCGGTCACGCGGCAGCCGCCGCGCGACATCATCGGGTCTTCCAGCAGGGTCCAGGCACTCTCGATCTGGGGCGCGACCAGCCGCTCGCGCAACAGCGCCGCATCTTCCGGATGCAGCAGCACGCGCACGTCACGCGCCGCCGCCGGCAACAGCGCCACGGTCTCGCGCACGACCGCGATGACCTGCGAGGGATCAATCTTCAGTTCACGGCGCAGCAGTTGCCGCGCAATGGCAATGGCCAGTTCGGTGAGCTGCTCCTGCACCTGCGTATTCATCAGCGCCAGCGGGCGTGCGAGCGACTGCAGCGCGGCGTCCAGCGCAAAGGCCTGCGCATCGAGCGCGCGCAGCCGCGCGTCAATCTCCGGCTGTGCGGCCGCCAGGCCCTGCGCACGGCCTTCGGCCCGCGCCTCTTCATGGGCCGACTGCTCCATCGCCTGCAGTTCACCCACGGTGCGCCAGCGCAGGGCCGTACTGGACACACCGCCCTCCAGCGACGGCGCACTCCACACTTGCGCGGTGGTCACGCTCTCGGCAGACAGCACGTTAGGTTCGTTCATGGGGCTGCTCAATCATTCGCCTGGACCCAGTCCTTGACGACCTGGGCGACGCGCGCCGGGTCCTTGGCGACCAGGCCACGCGCCTGCGCCACCTGCTGCTCGTACGCCACTGCCGGCGTGACCCCTGGAGGCAGCGGCAGTGCCGCCACGCCCGCCGGCAACAGCGCGCCATCGGGGCCCAGCGCGGCACCCGGCGGCAACGTGCCAACGATCGTGCGGCTGTTGTTCGTCAGGTTGCGGATCAGCGGCCGCACGACAAACAGCAGCAGCAGCACCACGATGACCAGGCCGGACACCAGCTTGGCGATGTCGCGCACCATCGGCTGTTCCAGCAGCGGCACCTTGTCGATCTCGGGCACTTCCACAGCCGCTTCGGCCTGGAAACCCTGGTTCACGACCGACACCGTGTCGCCCCGCTTCTCGTCGAAGCCAACGGCATCGCGCACCAGCGAGGTCACTCGGGCAATCTGTTCGTCGGTGAGCGGCGTCTCGACGGCCTTGCCGGCCGGATCAGTGGAACGCAGGTTGTCGACGAGCACCGCGACCGACAGGCGCAACAAGCGACCTGCGGGCTGGCGCGTATAGGCCACGGTGCGATCGATCTCGTAATTGCGTGTGGCCTGGCGCGAAGTGCTGTCTGGCGTTGCAGCCGCCGTCGTGGTGGTCGCTGCGCCAGCGGCGCCTGCCGCACCGGCCGGTGCACCCGCACCCGCAGGCGTCTGCGCATTGCGCACGGTCTGCGGCGCGGCGGCAGGCTGAGCCACGCCACCCTGCGGCGGCTGGTTGGTGAGCGCACCGGGCACGCCGGCGCTGCCCGCACCGGTGCGGCTCGTGTCTTCGGCGGTCTGTTCGCTGCGGAGAATCTGGCTGTCGGGCTTGTACTGCTCGCGCGCTTCCTCGCTGGTGCTCATCTCGATCTGCGCCACGACCTGCGCGCGCACGCGCCCTGCTCCCAGCAGCGGCGTCAGCAGCGACTCGATGCGCTGCGAATAGTCCTCTTCCATGCGCCGGGCGATTTCCAGCTGCTGCTCGCGCGCGGCGAACTCACCATCGCGATCGGGTGCCGACAGCAGGCGCCCCTGGCTGTCGATGACGGTGACCTGCTTCGGGTCCAGCTCCGGAATGCTCGAGGCAATGAGGTTGACGATGGCCGTGACCTGCTCGCGCTCCAGGCGGCGGCCCGACTTCATCTGCAGGAACACCGAGGCACTCGACGGCCGGCGGTCACGCACAAACGCGGACTGCTGCGGCACGGCCAGGTGCACGCGCGCGCCTTCCACCTGCTTGAGGCTGGCGATGGTGCGCGCCAGCTCGGTCTCGATCGCGTGCTGGTAGCGCGCGCCTTCCATGAACTGGCTGACGCCGAAGCCCGGGTCTTTTTCCATCAGCGAAAAACCGCCCGATTCGGGCAGGCCCTTGGCCGCCAGCTTCATGCGCGCATCACTGACTTTATCGGACGGCACGAGCACCGCGCCCGTGCCCGGCTCCAGGCGATACGGAATAGCGGCCTGGTCCAGCGACTGCACCACCTGGGCCTTGTCGTTGTCACCGAGGTTGCCGAACAGCAGGCTGTAGCTGGGGCCCTGCGACCACAGCACGATGCCCACGCCAGCGGCGACGGCGGCGGCCACGCCCACCAGCATCAACAGGGGTTTAAGGCCTGCGGGAATGCCACCCGCGGCGATCTGGCTTCGGACAACGGCTGCGTCAGCGCTCATGGTGTGTGCTCACTCATCAGATCGGCATGTTCATGATTTCCTGGTACGCGGCGACCAGGCGGTTGCGGATTTCAACGGTCGCGCGAAACGAGACGTTGGCTTTCTGCGATTCGAGCATGACCTGCGAGAGTTCAACGCCAGGCGTTCCCTTCTCGAAGGCCGTGGCCAGCCGTCCTGCGCTGGCCTGGGTTTCATTCACTTTATCGAGGCCGGCCTTCAGCACGCTGGCAAAGTCCACCTGCCCCGCAGGCTTTGCGCCGTGCACGCCGGCCAGGTCCTGCGAGGGACGCACGGTCGGCATGCCAATCTTGGTCTGCTGCTGGAGGGAACGGATCTGCGCCAGGACGCTGTCGATCTGCAGGCTGCTCATGTCTGTGCTTCCTTTGGGTCTCAGGCGGCCGGCACGGCAATGCCGGAGGCGCGCAGACGCGCGAGCTTGTAACGCAGCGTGCGCGGGCTGATGCCCAGGCGATCGGCCGCCTCGCTGCGCGACACGCCGTTGCCCAGCACGCCCAGGATCAGCTCGCGTTCGGTCTCACGCAGCGATCCGCGCAGCGCGCTGGCCTGCTCCAGGTCCACCGGCAGCGGCAAGGGCAGGCTGACCGGTTGGGCTTCGGTGTCGGTCACCGACTCAAAGCGGATGTGCACCGGCTCGATCACCGGGCCAGTGGCCAGGATCAGCGCACGCTGCAGCAGGTTGTCGAGTTCGCGGATGTTGCCGGGCCACGGATAGGTCAGCAGCAAGTGCGCGGCATCGGCCGAGAGCGCCGGGATCGCCGTGCCCGGACGGCAGCGCGAACCCAGCAGCTGCATGGCCAGCGGCAGCACGTCATCGCGGCGCTCGCGCAG
>CANGFJ010000103.1 GCA_947453065.1 Pseudomonadota bacterium | reverse complement strand
TGAACTTCAGTGACACGCTGATTGCTGCCTTTGCGCGCACGCGCAAGCTGGCCAACCACTTGCACCTGCCGGTGCAGAGCGGCTCGGACCGCATCCTGGGCCTGATGCGCCGCGGCTATACGGTGCTGGAATTCAAAGACAAGCTGCGGCGCCTGAAGGCCGTGCGGCCGGACATCTGCGTCTCGACCGACCTCATCGTTGGTTTCCCGGGGGAGACCGAGCGCGACTTCCAGCAGACGCTGGACCTCACGCGCGAGGCGTATTTCGACCAGTCGTTCAGTTTTATCTACAGCCGCCGGCCGGGCACGCCCGCCGCCTCGCTGCCCGATGACGTGCCGCACGAGGTCAAGCAGGAGCGGCTGACCCGCCTGCAGGCGCTGCTGAACACACAGGCGTCACAGATCAACCGCAACATGGTCGGCACGCGCCAGACCGTGCTGGTGGAGCGGCCCTCGCGCCGTGACCCGCGTGAACTGGCCGGCCGCACCGAGAACAATCGCTGGGTGAACTTTGAAGGCCCGCCGGACCTGCTCAACCGTTTCGTGGATGTCGAGGTGACCGAGGCCATGCCCAATTCGCTGCGTGGACGCCTGGTCGAGACACGTCTCCCGGTGGACGCGTGAAGGGGCGCGCCGAGGCTGCCGCCGTGTCCAGCTCGGCGGACTTTGAGCTGCTGCCCGAGGACAACGCGCGACTGGCTGCGCTGTGCGGGCCGCTGGACCAGAATCTGAAGCTTGTTGAACAGCGGCTCGGGGTCGAGTTGCGTCGGCGTGGCAATCACTTCCGCGTGATGGGCACCCGTGCCGCCGGCGCCGAGCGCGTGCTGCGTGACCTGTTTGACCTGACCGAATCGACGGGCGCGATCGACCTGCCCGATGTGCACCTGGCCTTGCGCGAACACGAAACGCCATCTGACGAACCGACGCAGCGCGCCGCCGATGGGCCGCGCGTGGCCAGTGCCGAGGGCGTCGTGCGCGTGCCGCGCGGACTGATCCGCGCGCGTGGGCCGCACCAGAAGCAGTACCTGGCCAACGTGCACACGCACGACCTGACGTTCGGCGTTGGCCCTGCCGGCACGGGCAAGACCTACCTGGCCGTCGCCTGTGCCGTCGAGGCCCTGCAGACCGAGCGCGTGCGTCGCATCGTGCTCGTGCGGCCGGCAGTGGAGGCGGGCGAGCGCCTGGGCTTCCTGCCTGGCGACCTCACGCAGAAGGTCGACCCCTACCTGCGCCCGATGTATGACGCGTTGTACGAGATGCTGGGCTTTGACCGCGTCGCGCGCTTGATCGAACGCAATGTCATCGAGGTGGCGCCCCTCGCGTTCATGCGCGGCCGCTCGCTCAACGAATCGTTCATTATTCTGGACGAGGCGCAGAACACGACGCCGGAGCAGATGAAGATGTTCCTCACGCGCATCGGCTTTGGCTCGCATGCGGTCGTGACGGGCGACGTGACGCAGACCGACCTGCCCAGCGGCAAGTTGTCGGGCCTGCGGCATGTCATCGATTTTCTGCGGCCGGTCGAGGGCGTGGCGTTCTCGTTCTTTGATGCCGGCGACATCGTGCGCCATCCGCTGGTGCAGCGGATTGTCCAGGCCTACGAGGCGCATTTTGCCTCGCAGGACGGGGACACGCGCCGATGAGCAGCGACAGTACGGCTCTGCAGGTCGATATCGGTCGACGCACCACGGCGCGCATGCCGTCGGCCCGCTCGCTGGCCACCTGGGCCGGCGCCGCACTGGGCGCACGCGCCGCCGGCAAGGAGATCGCCGTGCAGGTGGTCTCGGCCAACGAGAGCCGCCGCCTGAACCACCAGTACCGCGGCAAGGATTCACCCACCAACGTGTTGTCGTTCCCGACGACTGCACCGCCGGGCATCCGTCCGCAGCCGCTGGGTGACCTGGTCATCTGCCCGGTGGTGCTCAAGCGCGAGGCGCGCGCGCAGGGCAAGAGCGAGCGGGCGCACTGGGCCCACCTCGTCGTGCACGGCACGCTGCACCTGGTGGGCTATGACCACGAGTGCGACAGCGACGCCAAGCGCATGGAACGGCGCGAGATCACGGTGCTGCGCAAGCTGGGCTTCGCCAATCCGTATCTGTTGCTCGACGCCGCGCCGCCGCGCAGGCGGGCCCCATGAACCGTTCTGGTAAACCCGTGCGCAGCTGGCGACACCGGCTGCGCAGTTTTGCTGGGCCCAAGAACCGCACGCAGCTGCTTGAATGCCTGCGCGAGGCGCAGCAGCACGGCCTGCTGGACGCCGATGGCCTGTCGATGCTTGAGGGCGTACTGGAGGTGTCGGACCTGCAGGCCCGCGACATCATGGTGCCGCGCAACCAGATGATCTGCCTGCGTCGCGATGACCCGGCGCAGCGCGTGCTCTCGGTGGTGCTGGACTCCGGCCATTCGCGCTTCCCGGTCATGGCCGCCGACAGCGAGGACATGGTCGGCATCCTGCTGGCCAAGGACCTGCTGCGCCTGTTCGCGCTGGCGCCCGGCAAGCCGTTTGATATCGCCCAGTGCATCCGCGCTGCGGTGTTCGTGCCCGAGTCCAAGCGCGTGAACCTGCTGCTGAAAGAGTTCCGCCTCAACCGCTACCACATGGCGATGGTGGTCGATGAGTACGGCAGCGTGGCCGGGCTGGTGACGATCGAAGACGTGATTGAACAGATCGTGGGCGAGATCGACGATGAGTATGACGTCGCGCACGAGAGCAACATCCGCGCCGAGGGTGAGCAGCAGTACTTCGTGCGGGGTGGCACGCGTATCGAAGAGTTCAACGAGTTCTTCGCCTCGAACCTGCCCGAGAGTGAATTCGATACGATCGCCGGGCTCGTGAGCCAGCAGTTCGGACGTCTGCCACGGCGTGGCGAAGTCGTGGTGATCCAGGGCTTTGAGTTCCGCGTGGTGCGCGCCGATCGACGTCGTATCGAAACGCTGCGCGTGACACCGCCGGCGCGGGCCGCGACCGAGGATGCCGACGCCGCCGGTTCGGCGCCTGACAGTGGCTGACGGCCGGCGCGCGCTGCTGGCGCGCGCGGTGGCGCTGCTGGCGGGCCTGGCGCTCGCGGCCGCCTTTGCCCCGTTCAATATCTGGCCGCTGGCGCTGCTCGCGCCGGCCGTGCTGTGTTGGCTGTGGCTCGATGCCCCGACCCCGCGCGAAGCAGCCTGGCTGGGCTTTTGCTTCAGCGCCGGCACCTTCTCGGCCGGCACCTGGTGGCTCTACATCAGCATTCATGGGTTCGGACAGGCGCCGGTGTGGCTGGCTTGCGTGCTGCTCGCCGCCCTCGTGGGCCTCATGGCGGCGTACCAGGCAGGGCTGGGCTATGTGCTGGCCCGTTGGCTGCCGCGCCAGCCTGGCCTGGGCACGCTGGTGGCGATGCCTGCGGCGTGGCTGCTGGTGGAATGGTGGCGCGGCTGGTTCCTGTCGGGCTTTCCGTGGCTGTCGCTGGGCTATTCGCAGACCGACACCTGGCTGGCTGGGCTTGCGCCAGTGGGCGGTGTGTACCTGCTGAGTGCCGTGCTGCTGCTGGGCGCGGGCGGGATGGTGACGCTGCTGCGTGGCCGGGGGTTGGGGCTGAAAGCGCTGGGCGCTGGCTGTGTGGTGGCCCCCTGGCTGCTGGGCCTGGCGCTGGGCAAGGTCGAGTGGACGCAGCCCGCCGGCGAGCCGGCTTCGGTGGCCATTCTGCAGGGCGCGATCCCGCAGGATATGAAGTGGCTCGAAGACAACCGGGACACCACGCTGGCGCTGTATAAGCAGCTCAACACCGAAGCGCTGGGTGCGCAGCTGATCGTGTGGCCGGAGTCGGCGCCGCCAGACCTCGCCAACAACATCGCCCCGTACCTGGGCAGCATCTGGTCCGCTGCACGCGCTGCGAAATCCGATGTGGTGATGGGGGTCGTGCGCGTCGATGACGATGGCGAGACCTATTACAACTCGATCCTTGCGCTGGGGGCAGGGCCGTCGTTCTACGACAAGCACCACCTCGTGCCCTTCGGTGAATATTTCCCGGTGCCGGCCTTTGTGCGTCGCTGGCTGCGTCTGATGAGCCTGCCGTATTCGGACTTCATGCCTGGTGCGCCCAACCAGCCACCGCTGCTGGCAGGTGGCCTGAAGCTGGCGGCCAGCATCTGCTATGAGGACGCGTATCCGGGGGAGCAGCGGCGGGCCATGCGCGAGTCGCAGGTGCTGGTCAACGTGACCAACGACGCCTGGTTCGGCAAGGCCGGCGCGCGCTACCAGCATTTCCAGATCGCACGGATGCGCGCCATCGAGAGCCAGCGGTTCATGCTGCGTGCGGCCAACGACGGGGTGTCGGCCGTGATCGGGGCCCGCGGTGAAGTCGTGGCCACCGCACCGGAATACGAGCCGGCGGTGCTGCGCGGACAGGTGCAGCCCCGCAGTGGCAGCACGCCTTATCTGGTCACGGGCAGTGCGCCGGTCCTGGGCCTGGCCGCGCTGGCGCTGCTGGGGTTGGTGGTTCCGCCACAGTGGCGTCGTCGACAGCAGCGACGCAACGCAGCGACGGCTTGATTCGCCGTCGCCCGGACGGATATACCGTAGTCGATGCGGACCTCGCTGGAACCTTCTCTCCGGCGTTCGGGTCTATGGAATGTCTGCCCTATATGGTGAGGATGCTTGCATGACACAGGAACGGAACGGCGGAAAGCTGCTGGGTGTATTGCTGCTGGGAACGATGCTCTCGGCCTGTTCAGGTCCCGCCTCAACAGCCGTGCCTGGCATCCAGAGCGCGGCGGCGCAGCCTGCCCCCCCGGCGAGCACGCCGCTGGTACAGGGACTGCCGGATTTCACGGCCTTGGTCGAACGCTTCGGGCCGGCCGTGGTGAACGTGCAGGTCACTGAAAAGCGGGCCGAGCCGCAGGCTGCCCGCGGCGCCCCGCCGGGCCTCTCGCCCAATGACCCGTTTTATGACTTCTTCCGCCGCTTCGGCATCCCCAACCCCGGCGGTGGCGGTGGCGGTGGCGGCCGCGGTGGCAATGCGCCGCCGGCCCGCGGCGAGGGTTCTGGTTTCATTGTCAGCGCCGACGGCTACATCCTGACCAATGCGCATGTGGTGCGCGGCGCCTCGGATGTCGTGGTGAAGATGGTGGATCGCCGTGAATACGCGGCCAAGGTCATCGGTCAGGACGCGCGCACTGACGTGGCGGTCATCAAGATCGATGCGAAGAACCTGCCGGTCGTGAAGATCGGTGACCCGTCCAAGCTCAAGGCCGGCCAGTGGGTGATTGCCATTGGCTCGCCCTTTGGCTTCGACAACACAGTGACCTCCGGGATCATCAGCGCCACGGCGCGCACCTTGCCGGATGACCGGTACGTGCCGTTCATCCAGACCGACGTGCCGGTGAATCCGGGCAACTCGGGTGGACCGCTGTTCAACATGGACGGCGAGGTCGTGGGCATCAACTCGCAGATCTACAGCCAGACCGGTGGCTACATGGGCCTGTCGTTCGCCATTCCCATCGACGTGGCCAACAACGTGCGCGAGCAGCTCATCAAGAGCGGCAAGGTCAGCCGCGGTCGCATCGGCATCAGCATCCAGGACGTGAACTCGCAGCTGGCCGACTCGTTCGGGCTGGATCGTCCGCGCGGCGCGCTGGTGGGCTCTGTCGAGGCGGGTGGGCCGGCCGACAAGGGCGGCGTCAAGGCCGGCGACATCATCGTGCGCGTGGACGGCAAGCTGATCGAGCGCGACGCCGAGGTGCCCACGCTGATCTCCGGCACCAAGCCGGGCAGTGACTCGCAGATCGAAGTCTGGCGCGATCGCAGCGTGAAGAAGCTCACGGTGCGCGTGGCCGAACTCAAGGAAGACGGCGAGAAGGCTGCCAGTACGGCTGCCGCGCCCGATGCCACCGGCGCGCTGGGCCTGTCGGTCCGGCCGCTGACGCCGGACGAGAAGCGCCAGGTGAAGAGCGATGGCGTGCTGGTCGTCGAAGAGGCGGCAGGTCCTGCGGGGCAGGCCGGCGTGCAGCCCGGGGACATCATCCTGGCCGTTGGCGGCACACCGGTGCGCTCGGCTGCAGACCTGCAGGCGGCGGTCAAGAAGTCGGGCAAGGTCGTGCCGCTGCTGATCCAGCGCGGCGAGGCCCAGATCTTCGTGCCGGTGCGTACGGGCGGCTAGTCCGGGGTCCGGCCGGGTCGTGTAAGCTTGCGTGATGCAAGAACGTTACGACCCGGCCGCGATCGAACGCGGCGCACAGGCTGACTGGAACGCGCAACGCGTCTTTGTCGCCGACGAAAACGCGCCCGGCGAGAAATTCTACTGCCTGTCCATGTTCCCCTACCCCTCGGGCAGGCTGCACATGGGGCATGTGCGTAATTACACCATTGGCGATGTGCTCTCGCGCTTCATGCGCATGCAGGGCCGCAACGTGCTGCAGCCCATGGGCTGGGATGCCTTCGGCCTGCCGGCCGAGAACGCCGCCATGGCCAACGGCGTGCCGCCGGCCCAATGGACGCGCGACAACATCGCCTACATGAAGGGCCAGCTGCAGTCGCTGGGCCTGTCCATCGACTGGACGCGCGAGCTCGCCACCTGCGACCCCGACTACTACAAATGGAACCAGTGGTTGTTCCTGCGCATGCTCGAGAAGGGCATTGCCTACAAGAAGACCGGCGTCGTGAACTGGGATCCGGTCGACCAGACCGTGCTGGCCAACGAGCAGGTCATCGACGGGCGCGGCTGGCGCACGGGCGCGCTGGTGGAGAAGCGCGAGATCCCGATGTACTACCTGCGCATCACCGGCCATGCCGATGCGCTGCGTGGCGCGCTGGATGAGCTGCCGGGCTGGCCCGAGCGCGTGCGCGCGATGCAGGCCAACTGGATCGGCCAGAGCCACGGCGTGGATGTCGACTTCCCGTATGCCGCCGACACCGAGCAGTTGCTGGGCAAGGCCGGCGTGCTGCGCGTGTTCACCACGCGCGCTGACACCCTGATGGGCGCCACCTATGTGGCGGTGGCTGCCGAGCACCCTGTGGCGCTGGCCGCTGCGGCGGGTAACCCTGCCTTGGCGGCCTTCATCGATGAGTGCCGCCGTGGCAGCACGATGGAAGCGGACCTGGCGACCCAGGAAAAGAAGGGCCTGCCCACCGGGCTGCATGTGCGTCACCCGCTCACCGGTGAATCGCTGCCGGTGTTCGTGGCCAACTATGTGCTGATGACCTATGGCGAGGGCGCGGTGATGGCCGTGCCGGCGCATGACGAGCGCGACTTTGAGTTCGCGCAGCAATACAGCCTGCCGGTGCGTACTGTCATTGCCTCCCCGTCCGGCGCCTATGCGCAGGTCGTGGCGCCGTGGATCGATGCCTATGGCGAGGCCGGGGTGACCGTCGACTCGGGAGAGTTCTCGGGGCTGGACTCTGCGGCTGCGGTGGATGCCATCGCCGCCGCGCTGTCGGCCAAGGGCCTGGGCGCCAAGCGCGTGCAGTACCGCCTGCGTGACTGGGGCATTTCACGCCAGCGCTACTGGGGCTGCCCGATTCCGATCATTCATTGCCCGACCTGTGGCGATGTGCCGGTGCCCGACAAGGACCTGCCGGTGCGCCTGCCCGAAGACCTCGTGCCCGACGGCAGTGGCAACCCGCTGGCCAAGTCGGCGGCTTTCCTGCACTGCGCCTGCCCGAAGTGCGGCGGCGAGGCGCGCCGTGAAACCGACACGATGGACACCTTCGTCGATTCGTCCTGGTACTTCCTGCGCTTTACTTCGCGTGACAACGACCAGGCCATGGTGGATGCACGCGCGGACTACTGGCTGCCGGTCGACCACTACATCGGCGGCATCGAGCACGCCATCCTGCACTTGCTGTATGCGCGCTTCTGGACGCGCGTGATGCATGACCTGGGGCTGGTGAAAGTGGCTGAGCCCTTTGCGAACCTGCTGACGCAGGGCATGGTGCTCAACCACATCTTCCACCGCACGCCTGAAACGGGTCGGCGCGAGTTCTTTAATCCGCTGGATGTGGACCTGGTCGTGGATGCCGCGACCAAGCAGGCCGTGGCGACGCTGAAGAAAGACGGCAGCGTCGTGACCTATGAAGGCCTGGGCACGATGTCCAAGTCGCGCAACAACGGCGTGGACCCGAACGTCATCACCGAGAAGTTCGGTGCTGACACGGCGCGCCTGTTCATGATGTTCACCGCGCCGCCCGAGCTGTCGCTGGAATGGTCTGATGACGGCGTGCTGGGCGCGAACCGCTTCCTGCGGCGGGTGTGGAAGGCGGTGTATGACCACGCGAGCCTCGGCGCGCCCGTCGCGCTGGATGTCGTGGCGCTGGAACCTGCCGACCGCGACCTGCGCCGCATTGCGCACCAGACGCTGGGCAAGGTCAAAGATGACATTGGTCGCCGGCAGGTGTTCAACACCGCCATCGCCGCGGTGATGGAACTGCTCAACGCGGTGGGTCGCCATGCCGGCGACGCGCCGCAGGCCCGTGCCGTGCGCCAGGAAGCGCTGGAAATTGCCGTGTTGTGCCTGGCGCCGATCGTGCCGCACATCTGCCACGCGCTGTGGCAGTCGCTGGGCCAGGCCGAGCCGCTGTACCGCGTGCGCTGGCGCGAGGTTGATCCGGATGCGCTGACGCAGGACCTGGTCGAAGTGGTGGTGCAGATCAACGGCAAGCTGCGGGGGCGCATCAGCGCGCCGCCGGGCTCGCCCGACGTGCTGCTGGAAGCCGCGGCTCTGGCGGACGAAACCGTGCAGCGCTTCCTCGAAGGCAAGACGCCGCGCAAGGTGGTTGTCGTGCGCGGCAAACTCGTCAACATCGTCGTCTAGACGCCATGGTCACGGCATCTGCCCTGCGCAACGCCCGTGCCGCACTGTGTGGCCTGGGCCTGCTGCTGGTGCTGGGTGCCTGTGGCTTTCGGCTGCAGGGGCGCATGCCGCTGCCCGCATCGATGCGGGCGGTGTACCTGGACGTCAGCGATGCGCAGAGCGACTTTGCGCAGGCGCTGCGGGCCAGCCTGGTGAGCTCCGGCGCGCGTTTGGTCGATGCGCCGGACCCTGCGGCCGCGACGGTGCAGGTGTCGCGCGACCGCGTGAGCGAACGCGTGCTCACCGTGTCTGCGCGCAACATTCCCACTGACTACGAACTCACCTACGAGGTGGAGATCGCAGTGCGCGGTTCCGGCCGCGACCTTATCGCGCCCGAGCCGCTGTCGCTGTCTCGCGTGTACAGCTTTGATGAGCGCCAGCTGCTGGCCAAGGACCGCGAGAAACAATTGCTGCAGGATGCGCTGGCCCGTGACATGGCGGGCGTGGTGATGCGCCGGCTGTCGTCGCTGCCCTAGGCCCTGCGTGCTGCGCCTGTCTGACGTGGGCGATGCGGAGGTGGCGGCCCTGATGGCCCGCCATGGCCTGAGCCTGCAGCGCGTGGCCGATGGCGCCGAGATCCCGGGCAGCTACTGGGGCGAGTGCGAGGCGGGGCTGCAGGGCAGCACGCTGTACGGACGCGGTGACACGCCGATCCATTCACTGTTGCATGAAGGCTGCCACGCCATCTGCATGGGCGAAGCCCGCCGCGCCACGCTCGATCGCGATGCCGGCGGCGATGACGCCGAGGAATGCGCGGTCTGCTACCTGCAGCTGGTGCTGGCGGATGGGATCTCCGGCTTTGGGTTTGAGCGGGCTTGTCTGGACATGGACGAGTGGGGCTATAGTTTTCGCCTGGGCAGCGCTCGCGCCTGGTTTGAAACCGATGCTGCCGATGCCCGGCAATGGCTGCAGCAGCGGGGATTCCTTCCCGTCGCAGCAGGGGCTTGAGCATGGTCATCGACAGGGGCCTGCAGGGGAAGGTGCTGTGCCTCGCGTTACTGCAGGGGCTCGTGCTCTACGGGCTGCACCAGGCCGTTGAGCGCTCGCTGTGGCCGGCCACCCGACCCGAGCTGTGGTTCTCGTTTGGGCTGCTGGCGTTGCTGCTCCCGGTGTCCCTGCAGCTGTTGCAGCGACAGTGGCGCAACCCTGTGTTGTGGCGGGCCTTGTCAGGCCTGGCGCTGGTGCTGGGGATCGTCGGCTGGCACCTCGGTGCGCAGGTGGTGCTGTCACCGCTCGCCCAGAAGGCCAACGACACGCCGCTGAGGGCCAGTGCCCTGCCCCTGGCAGTGCTGTGGTTCATCGTCATGGCGTTCCTGCGCGCCCGGCTCGAGGCGGATGGCAGCCGGCCAGGTTATCCCGCGCTGTTTGCTGCGGCCTGGCGCAACCTGCTTACGCTGGCCGAGGCGGGACTCTTTACCGGACTGCTGACCTTGCTGCTGCTGTTGGGGGCCACGCTGTTCCAGTCGCTGGATCTGCCGCTGTTCCGGACGCTGTTCGA
>CANGFJ010000102.1 GCA_947453065.1 Pseudomonadota bacterium | reverse complement strand
TTCGACATCGACGCGTTGAGCGGCCGCACGCTCGCCAAGGTCATGCTGGAGTGGTGCCTGCCACCGGTGCGCTTCGAGCACTGGGGATCGCCCGGGTTCTACGTGAACTGGATGCGACCGGAACTCTTTGCGACGGTCCTGCAGACCAATGTCGACAACCCCTTGCTGCGCGAGACCGCGCGCAATATCGGCGTTCAGTTGGACTTCAACATCGAAGCCCTGCAGCGGCTGCCGATCAAGCTGTCGATCGGTGCGGCCCGGGGCTTTGGCGGCGCAGGGCGAGGCAAGAACGAATTCATGCTGTCGCTGCTGGTCCTGTAACGAAAAAGCCCGCTACAGGAGCGGGCTTTTCGAACTCAAGAGAGTAGGGCGCAGGCGCCTTACTTGATCTTGGTTTCCTTGTAGTTCACATGCTTGCGAACGACCGGATCGTACTTCTTGGTTTCCAGCTTCTCGGGATGAAGACGCTTGTTCTTCATGGCCACGTAGAAATGGCCAGTGCCCGCGGTGGACAGCAGTTTCACTTTTTCGCGCATGGCTTAGCTCCTTAGACCTTGTCGCCCTGAGCGCGCATTTTCGCGATCACGACGTCGATACCATTTTTCTCGATCGTGCGCATGGCAGCAGCCGAGACGCGCAGCTTGACCCAGCGCTTCTCTTCTTCGAGCCAGAAGCGCTGCACGTGCAGGTTCGGCAGGAAGCGACGGCGCTTCCTGTTGTTGGCGTGCGAAACGCGGTTGCCAACAGCCGGCTTCTTGCCGGTGACTTCGCATACGCGGGACATGGCGTAATCCTTAAAACCGTTATAAATCAAAAACTTGTTTTTCCCGCGCCCGGTCGTGGAGCCTGGGGCGCGCAGCGCGCTCGCCAGGTCGACGCTCGGAAGCGTGAAAAGGGCCGGCTTTATACCAGTTAGCAGGGTGTCGGGGCAAGACTTGCAGCGCACTAGAGCAATCCTTGCTCGGCAAACGACACGCAGCGGGTGTCGCCGACCACCAGATGGTCGAGCACCCGGATGTCCACCAGGGCCAGCGCATCGCGCAGGCGGGCGGTGATCAGCTCGTCGGCCTGGCTGGGTTCTGCCACCCCCGAAGGGTGGTTGTGGGCCAGGATGACCGCTGCGGCGTTGCGGGACAGCGCCTGCTTGACCACCTCGCGCGGATGGACGCTGGCCCCGTCGATGGTGCCGCGGAACAGCTCGTCGAAGGCGATGAGCCGGTGCCGGTTGTCCAGGTGCAGGCAGCAGAACACTTCATACGGTCGGTCACGCAGCTGCGCGATCAGGAAATTGCGGGTGGCCTGTGGCGCCTCCAGCGCCGGCCCGGTCTTCAGTGCCTCGCGGTAATGGCGCCGTGCCAGCTCGAGCGAGGCCTGCAGGATGCCGTAACGCCGCGCGCCCAGCCCTGCGGTAGCCACGCAGTCATCGCGCCCCGCCAGCAGCAGCTCGCGCAGCGAACGGAACCGGTGCAGCAGGCCCTGCCCCAGCGCCACGGCACTGATGCCCCGCGAGCCGGTGCCAAACAGCACGGCCAGCAGTTCGGCGTCCGAGAGACTCTGGGCGCCCTGTGCGAGCAGTTTTTCGCGGGGGCGCTCGCTCTCGGGCCAGTCGCGGATCGACATGCGGTTTCTCCCAGGATTGGCGGGAGAAAGAGTCTGCGGTGGCGGCTTCGCTGCCGCGACGGGCATATCGCGGGCGGATCGCGGAAAACGAGCTGCGATAAGCATATCCCCCATGGGTCATGGAAAGGCGCCGCCAGCCGTGCCAATAATGTCGTCATGAACGGTAAACGCATTGTGTTGGGCATCACCGGCGGTATCGCGGCCTACAAGAGTCCTGACCTGGTGCGTCGTCTCGTGGAGCGGGGCGCCGAGGTCCAGGTGGTCATGACAGCGGGCGCACAGGCCTTCGTCACGCCGCTGACCTTCCAGGCGGTCTCCGGCCGCGAGGTGCGCAGCGACCTCTGGGACCATGCGGCCGAGGCCGCCATGAGCCACATCGAGCTGGCCCGCTGGGCCGATCTCATTCTGGTTGCGCCGGCCAGTGCCGACTTCCTCGCCCATCTGGCGCACGGCCTGGCCGACAACCTGCTCACCACAATGTGCCTGGCCAGCGACGCGCCGGTGGCCGTGGCGCCGGCCATGAACCGCGTGATGTGGGCCAACGCCGCGACCCAGGCCAACGTGCAGCTGCTGCAGGAACGCGGCGTCTATGTCTTTGGCCCCGCCACGGGCAGCCAGGCCTGCGGCGAAACGGGCGAGGGCCGCATGGTCGAACCCACGGCCCTGGCCGATGCGGCCATGGCGGTGTTCCCGACCCAGGGCCCGCTGTCCGGCAAGCGCGTGCTCATCACCGCCGGCCCCACGCGCGAGCGCATCGACCCCGTGCGCTTCATCAGCAACCGCAGCTCCGGCAAGATGGGCTATGCCGTGGCCCAGGCCGCGCGCGAGCTGGGGGCCGAGGTCGTGCTGGTCAGCGGTCCGGTCAACCTCTGCGCGCCGCAGGGCATCCGCCGCGAGAACGTCGAGTCTGCCGACCAGATGTATGCGGCGGTCATGAAGGAAGTCGATAACGCCGACATCTTCATTGCCACCGCCGCCGTGGCCGATTACCGGCCTGCCAGCCCGACCGACAGCAAGATCAAGAAGCTCGCGCACACGCTCGAGATCCCGATGGAGCGCACGGTCGACATCCTGCACGCCGTCGCGCAGTTGCCCGACCGGCCCTTTGTCGTGGGTTTTGCGGCCGAGACCGACAACGTCGAGGTGCATGCGCGGGCCAAGCTCGAGCGCAAGAACCTTGACCTCATCGCGGTGAACGAAGTCGGCGACACCAAGGTGTTCGACCAGGACGACAACGCGCTCGTCCTGCTGTGGGCCAACGGGGGCCGCGAAGACCTGGGCGCCGGCGCCAAAACGCTGCTCGCCCGCCGGCTCATGGGCATCATCGCCAACCGCTACCTGGCTGCCGCCAAGTGACCCCGCCGCTTCGCCCCCTGAAAGTGCGTGTGCTCGACGCGCGCCTCGGCACCGACTATCCGCTGCCGGCCTATGCGACGGCCGGTTCCGCCGGTCTGGACCTGCGCGCCCTGCTCGATGCGCCGCAGGGGCTGGCACCGGGCGAGACCTTCCTGGTGCCCACCGGGCTGGCCATCCACCTCGACGACCCGGGCCTGGCGGCGGTGATCCTGCCGCGCTCCGGGCTGGGCCATAAGCACGGCATCGTGCTGGGGAACCTCGTCGGGCTGATCGACTCTGATTACCAGGGCCAGCTGATGGTGTCCTGCTGGAACCGCGGTTCCCAGGCCTTCACGATCCAGCCGGGCGAGCGCATCGCGCAGCTGGTGGTCGTGCCGGTCGTGCAGGTCGAGCTGCAGCTGGTCGAAGATTTCGCGGGCAGCGCCCGCGGCACGGGCGGATTCGGCCACACCGGTCG
Source organism: Pseudomonadota bacterium (assembly GCA_947453065.1). GTDB lineage: Bacteria > Pseudomonadota > Gammaproteobacteria > Steroidobacterales > Steroidobacteraceae > ZC4RG30. The sequence continues at coordinate 6,891 of CANGFJ010000102.1, read as the reverse complement.
CGGCTGATTCCGCACCTGTTCCGTTCAGGGCGCGTTAAGCCCCTCCGGCCTAGAAAGGATCCCATGACACTCAAAAACCCGCTGATTCCCGCTCTGCTGGCCGTCGGCCTGATCGCAGGCTGTGCCACGCAGCCCGCGCCACACCGCGCACGTCCCGAGCCCCGGCCGGTGCCGGTGGCCGAGGCCCCGCAGCCGCCCCGGGTCTACTTCTACCCCACGCAGGGGCAGACCCCCGAGCAGCAGGATCGCGACCGCTTCGAATGCCACAGCTGGGCCGTGAAGCAGACGGGCTTCGATCCCGGCCGCCAGGCCAGCCCTTCCGAGCGGGTGACCGTTGTGCCGGGCCGCGCGCCGGGTGAGGCCACCCTCAGCACGGCGATCACCGGCGCGATCCTGGGCGCCATCGTGTCGGGCCCCCGCAATGCCGCCGGGGGTGCCATCGTTGGCGCGACCGCCGGCGGTCTGTTGGGCGCCGCCGTCGACAACGCGCAGGCCGATGAGGTGCGTCGCGTCGAAGTCGAGCGCGGCACGCCGCGCAGTCGCCGCGAGGCCGCCGAATACCGCCGAGCCCTGTCCGCGTGCCTGGAAGGCCGCGGCTATGCCGTCAAGTGAGGTTCGCCATGTTCACCACTGACCGGTCCTCGTTCGCCCGCCCCAGGTCGGCTGCCCTTGCGGCCCTGCTGGGCGGCAGCCTGGCCCTGCTGGCGGCGCTGCCGCTGAGCGCCGGCACCAATGCCGCGGCCGTGCAGGCCCTGCGCGATAAGCAGGAGCAGAAGGAACAGAAGGAGCAAGCGGCCGAGCCTGCCCCGCCGCCGCGGCGTGAAGCCCGGCGCGAGGAGCGTCCGGAGCGCCGCGACGATCGGCGCGATGACCGCCGGGATGACCGTCGCGACGAGGCGGGCCAGGGGCGCAGCACCTTCCGCGCGGCCCCCGGGCAGGCGCCGGTGCCCGCGCAGGCGCTCAGCCCCTATGGCGGTGGCTACCGCAACCGCAATGGCGACCCCGTGGTCATCGGCCCGCCGCGCGGCACACAGGGCCCTGACGCGCGCATCGTGGCCCCGTCACGCGCCTACGGCTACAACCGGCCGCCGCCGCCCAGCCGCGTCGTGCCGCGCCTGCCGCCGGGCTACCGCTCGTACAACTGGGGCGGTTCGCCGTACTACCAGTACGGCGGTCACTGGTACCGGCCGTATGGGGGCAGCTACGCGCTCATCGGCGCGCCTTTCGGGCTGTTTGTGCCCTATTTGCCCTCGTACTACACGACGGTGTGGATTGGCGGCACGCGCTACTACGTCGCCGACGACACCTACTACCTCTACGAGCCGCAGCGCCGCGGGTACGTGGTGACGCGTTCGCCCTACCAGGAGCGCGACGAGGACGAAGACGACGGGGAAGGCCCGCCCGCCAAGGACCTCTACGTCTACCCGACGCGGGGCCAGAGCGAGCAGCAGCAGTCGGATGACCGGTACGAGTGCCACCGCTGGGCGGTGGATCAGGCCCACTACGACCCGACGGAAGCGGAATATCGCGCGGAATCGCGGGAGCAGTACGACCGCGCGCTCACGGCCTGCCTGACCGGGCGGGGCTACAGCGTCAAGTGAACGGCAGGGGCTGCGCTGTGTTCAGCGCAGTCCCTGGCTCACGATCAGTTCGCGGTAGCGGTCGATGTCGGCCTGAAAGGTATCGCGCAGCGTTTGCTGCTCTTTCTGCTTGGCGACCAGCGTTTCCCGCTGTGAGCGCCCTTCGTTCAGCGTCTGCACCAGTTCGGCGGCCAGCGCATCCGGCATGCGCCGCGCGGCGGGGTTGGTCGAATAGGGTTTGAAGTTGCTGGCCCGCTTGTGCAGCGAGGCGAGGCGGGCGTCCACCGCTTCGACATAGCCCTTCGAGGCCGTGATCTGTGCTTCGATCTGGGTGAGGCGCTCATCGCGCAGCTGCTCGATGTCGCGCGCCGAGACGTAGGTGGTCAGCAGGAATCGGTCGTGCTGGCGGCGTTTGGCCGCCGTTTCTTCCTTTTCCTGCACCACGGCCTGATCGGCAGGGCTCAGCCGAGCCGGATATTCCCTGACCGCCACGCCCTGGCTGTTGAGCTCGGCCGTGCGGCCCTGGGCGTATTCCGGCGGAATGGAATCGCCGTAGTGGGTGACCCCTTTGTCGTCCACCCAGCGAAAGGTCTTGGCGCCCGCTGCCCCGGAGCCCGACCGCGGTTGCGCCGCCACGGCACCGGTGGCCGCGCAGGCCATCAGGACAATCGCTAAAGAGACGCAATGTTTCATGGTGGCCATTTTCCACAGTGCCGCGTGCGCGGCCATAAGATCTGGCGCCAAATGCGGCGCGCCTCACAGCTTTAGCGGATTCCGTAGCGCTCCCGGTAGGCCTCCATGGCCGCCAGGTACTCGCTTGGCAGCGAACCCGCCCCCTGACGCAGGGCGTCGATGACGGCGCCCAGCGTGAGGATGCTAACGCAGGGAATGGCATACAGGCGCGCGACTTCCTGCACCGCCGACTCGGCCAGCGTCTCTCCGGTCTCCGGGTTGCGGCCGCGCTCCTGCCGGTCCAGCGCCAGGGCGACGCCGGCCGGGGTCGCGCCGGCGGCGCGGATCAGCTCGATGGACTCGCGGATGGCGGTGCCCGCGGTGATCACGTCATCGATGATCAGCACGCGCCCGGCCAGTGCGTGCCCGACGATCGAGCCGCCCTCGCCGTGGGCCTTGGCTTCCTTGCGGTTGAAGGCATAGGGCAGGTTGCGGCCGTGCAGGGTGTACAACGCTGCGGCCGTGGCGGCCACCAGCGGGATGCCTTTGTAGGCCGGCCCGAAGAGCAGGTCGAACTCGATGCCAGAGGCCACGATGGCCGCGGCATAGCAGCGCCCCAGCACCGCCAGCGAGGCGCCGTCGTCGAAAGAGCCGGCGTTGAAGAAGTACGGGCTGATGCGTCCGGACTTGAGCGTGAATTCGCCGAAGCGCAGGGCCTTGCGGCCGAGGGCCAGTTCCAGGAAGGCGAGCTGATGGTCTTGCATGGTGCATCCGCGGTTCGTGAGGGGCGGCACGCTGCCACCCGGCGCCGGGGAGTGTCAATGGCGCGCCCGCTTGCGGCTATCATTCACAGCGTGAAAGTCATCTCCCTCAATGCCAACGGCATCCGCTCCGCCGCCAAGAAAGGCGCCTTCCAGTGGCTCGAAAAGCAGCAGGCCGATGTCATCTGCCTGCAGGAAACCAAGGCCCAGGAGCACCAGCTCGATGGCCATGGCTGCGAGCTGCCCGGCTATACCAGCCACTATCACGACGCGAAGAAGCCCGGGTATTCGGGCGTCGCGATCTTCAGCCGCACGCCGCCCGATGAAATCATCCGCGGCTTTGGCGTGCCGGAGTTCGATGACGAGGGGCGCTATATCGAGGCGCGCTATGGCGACCTGGCGGTGGTCTCGCTGTACCTGCCATCGGGCTCGTCCGGGCCGCACCGGCAGGAGAGCAAGTTCCGCTTCCTGGCGGCCTTCCTGCCGCACCTGCAGAAGCTCACGCAAAGCGGGCGCCGCTACATCCTCTGCGGCGACTGGAACATCGCGCACAAGCCCATCGACCTGAAGAACTGGAAGGGCAACCTCAAGAACTCCGGCTTCCTGCCCGAAGAGCGCGCCTGGCTCGACACGCTGTTTGACGAGGTGGGCTACGTCGATGCCTTCCGCGAAGTGAACACAGAGCCCGAGCAGTACACCTGGTGGTCCAACCGCGGCCAGGCCTGGGCCAAGAACGTGGGGTGGCGCATCGACTACCAGATCGTCAGCCCGCAGCTGGCGGGCACGGCGCGGTCGGCCTCGATCTACAAGGACGAGCGCTTCTCCGACCACGCGCCACTGACAATGGACTACGCGCTGTGACAGCGGCGCTGGGCTGGCGCCGGCATGTGCCGGCCGCGGTGCGCCCGTACACCGAAGCGGCGCCGCTGGGCGCGCTGTGCCTGGGGGTGTCGTCGGGTGCGCCCTACGCGATGATCGCCGCCACGCTGACCACGCGGCTGGCGCAGGACGGCATCAACAAGCGCACGGTCACCGCTTTCAGCCTCGCGTTCCTGGTCTACAACCTCAAGTGGCTGTGGGCCTGGGTGGTGGATGGCGTGCGCCTGCCGCTGATCGGGCGCCTCGGGCAGCGCGTGTCGTGGCTGCTGCTGAGCGGTGTGCTGGTCATGGCGGCCATCGTGAACCTGGCGCTGGTCGACCCCAAGACCAGCCTGATGGCCACGGTCTATGCGGCGATCTTCGTGGCCTTCGCGGGGGCCACCTATGACATCGTCATCGACGCCTACCGCATCGAATCGCTGAGCGCGCAGCAGCTGGGCGTGGGCGCCGGCATGTCGCAATACGGCTGGCGCATCGGCTCGGTGGTAGCCAGTGGCATCGCGCTGGTGATTGCCGAGCGCGTGAACTGGCAGGCGGCGTACCTGGCCTGTGCCGCGCTGGCGCTGCCCGCGATGGCGGTGGGCCTGGTGCTGGGCGAACCAAGCCGTCGCCGCGAGGCGGTGCGCCGCCAGGGCTGGAGTGCCGTGTGGCAGTCCATCGTGGCGCCGCTGCTGGAGTTCCTGCGCCGCCGCGGCGCGCTGCTGGTGCTGCTGTTCATCCTGCTGCACAAGATCGGCGACACGCTGGCCAACCTGACCTTCCGGCTGCTGTTCGACGAACTGCACTACACCAACGACGAGATCGCCCTCTATGACGTGGGCTTTGGCTTCTGGGCCTACCTGGCCGGCATTTTCATCGGCGGCGTGCTGTACCAGCGCCTGGGGCTCAAGCGCTCGGTGCTGCTGGGGCTGGTGCTGATGGCGGTGTCGAACCTCAGCTTCGCGGGCCTGGCGCTGGTGGGCCATAGCAACTGGGCCATGGCCTGGTCGATTGCCTTCGAGAACATTTCCAGCGGCATCGGCGGCGTCACGGTGGTGGCCTATTTCTCGGCGCTCTGCGACCTGCGCTACACCGCGGCCCAGTACGCGCTGATCTCGGCGGCCACCAGCATTGTCGGGCGCTTGCTCAGCGGTACCACAGCCGGTTGGATGATCGAGCAGGTGGGCTATGTGAACTTCTACCTGTTCACGACGGTGATCGCGCTGCCGGGCGTGCTGCTGTTCTGGCTGATGATGCGATCGGGGCTGATCGACAAGTCGGTCGGTTCGGTGGGCCAGCCATGATCGTGCCGGCGGGCACGGTGCTGTGCCGTCTGGCCGACATGGCCGACGGCGCGACCAAAGGCTTTGTGCTGGGCGAGGGCGAGTGGCCGCTGCGCGGTTTGCTGGTGCGCCTGGGCGATGGGGTGCAGGGCTATCTCAACCACTGCCCGCATGCCGGCCACAGGCTTAACTTTCATCCGGATAATTTCCTGACGCCGGACGGCGCGCTGATCGTGTGCCGCTCGCATGGCGCGCTGTTCGACAAGGCCAGCGGCCACTGCATCGACGGTCCCTGCCGGGGCGAATCGCTGCGCGCGCTGCCGGTGGGCGTGCAGGACGGCGAAGTGCGCCTGACCGGGCCGCTGGATATCGACCAGCTCGTCACGCGCTACTGGTAACGGCGCTACTCGAACAGGTCGAGCCCCTCTAATCCGCTGGCGCGCATCGAACCCTCGGTGCCAAAGGCGGTGTCGGCGCTGGGTGGTTCATCCTCGGGTTCGCTGTCGAGGGCGCCGCTGTAGTCCTCGGGCTGCTCGGCCCGTTCCAGGGTGCCGGCCTTGCAACGCATGCTCCACTCATCGAGCTCCAGTTCCTCGAGGCTGCCATCGTGATGCTGGATCTCGATGGTGCCGTCACGCTCGTCGACGGCAACCACTTCGAACGTGGATTCGTGGCTGCGGAACCAGTCACCGATGACCGGTTCGATGCGGGGAGCTGCTGTCATGGCTGCTATCCTGCCTGCGAGGGGTACGCGAATTTCATCGTGCGCCCGGTCTGTCTGGCAGGCAAGAACTGCATTTTGCGCAGGGCATCATGATTGAACAGCTGCTGACTTTCTTTGTGGTCTTCCTGGTGGTCGTGGAACCGGTGTCGGTGATCCCGATCTTTATCGCGCTGACCGAAGGCGCGAGCGAGGCAGAGCGCCGGCGCATGGCACGCAAGGGCGTGCTGATCGCCGCCGGCATCCTGGTGCTGTTCTCGCTGGTGGGCGGGCCGTTCCTGCGCCTCATGAGCATCAGCATCAACTCCTTCCGCATCTTCGGCGGCGTGCTGCTGTTTCTCATTGCGCTGGAGATGGTCTTCGCGCGCACCTCCGGCACGCGCACCTCCAGTCCCGAGGAAGAAGAAGGGCGCAAGCGCACGGACATCTCCGTGTTCCCGCTGGCCTTCCCCTTCATTGCAGGCCCTGGCGCCATGGCCACGATTTTGCTGTCTTTCGGGCCTGCGGCGGGCAATCCGCTGCTCTATGGCGGGCTGATGCTGTGCGTGGCCATCGTGCTGCTGATCACGCTGGCGATCCTGTACCTGGCCTCCCCGATCATGCGCATCATGGGCGTGACGGGGGCCAACGTGCTGAACCGGCTGTTCGGCGTGGTGCTGGGCGCGCTGTCGGTGCAGTTCGTCATCGACGGACTGCGCGGCAGCTTCGCCTCGCTGGGTTAGCGTCGTTTACGCAGGCAGGACGCGCCGGAAGGCGATGTCGTGCACGTCGTGGCCCAGTCGCTCGCCGCGACGCTCGAAGCGTGTCTGCGCACGGTCACCGTAGCGCGGCACGTAATCCCCGGTGGCAGAGCAGTTCTCGAAGTGTGCGTTGCGCTGCAGGCACTCGAGCATGTGTTCGGCATAAGGCACCCAGTCCGTGGCCAGGTGCAGCACGCCGCCGGGTTTCAGGCGCGTGGCCAGCAAGTCGAGAAACCCGTCCTGGATGATGCGGCGCTTGTTGTGCCGCTTCTTGTG